>NZ_JACJSJ010000055.1 GCF_014698115.1 Nostoc sp. FACHB-973 | reverse complement strand
CTCTCCCACTGCTCGTTACTTAAGTCTTCTCGGTTGATCGTGACTAGACAGCGATCGCCTTTTTTTATACGATATAACGAGTTTGAAAACACGCACTAGGAATTGCTGATTTCTACCTGAGTGACAACCCACATGGGCTTAGTAACTTGTTCTTTGTTCAATACTTATAAATTTTCCTGCCCACTTAACTTATTTTTCAAAAAAACTACGGAGCTCAAGACCCATGTTATCAAGCCGATGGACCCGCGACACCCTAGACTCGTATCGTGAAATCGGCGATCCGCAAGCCGATTCCGTCATTGAGAATATCTTTGGGCTGAATGAGGTGGACGCTGTAAATAAACTCCTAAAAGACATTCAAAACAACGATGACTTGGTGGCAGTCGAAATGCCTGACGAGCTCGAAGATTTCCTCAATACCACAGATGACTGGCCTTCATGGGCGGATCGGGAGCAGATCCGACTCGGCCAGCAACTGTTCTCGCGTTATGGTATGCAAATGACGATGGCGTTGTTTTGCTGGTCGTTGCCTTCGTGCTACTCCTGTGCCAAGGGAGCGCAGGTGCTGAGTTTGACACACCGGATCACCAAAAGGGTACATCAACGCCTCATCGAAACCGCGCAGTTTGTCCTCGATGTTATGGCCGATGGTGGGTTGGAGCCAAATGGTCGTGGGGTACGCACGGCTCAAAAGATCCGTCTGCTGCACACCACAATTCGCTACCACATGCGGCAATATCCCCGCTGGCTTGCTGAGTACGGTGTTCCCATTAACCAGGAAGACTTGGCTGGTACGATGCTATCCTTTGCACTCTTACCCCAGGTCTTGACCAAGCTGGGACTGGACTTTACCACGGAGGAAGAGGCCGCGTTCTTTCACTGTTGGTGTGTCATTGGCTGCATAATGGGAATTCAGGAGGACATGCTACCCCGTGATGTCGAGGATGGCAAAGCGTTGTGGGATGCGATACTCGCCCATCATGCAGCTCCGTCAGATGCCGGCCGAGAACTGACTGCTGCGCTGGTTGATTATATGAAGGAACGCGTTCCCGGCAAGATGTTCGATGGTATTGTTCCCACGCTCATCCGCGATCTCTGCGACGAACGGGTGGTTGAAGCGGTTGGTATCGAACGCGCCGATTGGACTCGGCACTTTTTACGTCCGCTGCGCTGGATTTTTGGAGTCACCGACGAGATGCAGGATCGCTCGAAGGTGGCGGCGCGGATCAGCGGCGCATTCTCACGCAGGCTGATTGAGGGACTGCATTACCTCGAGCGGGAAGGACAAAAGACGGAATTCACAATTCCCAAAAGCTTGCAGGATAACTGGGGGCTGAACCTCCGTGAGAAATAATTGCACGTTTGTCAAGACTAAATGGGGGAAAAGCAGCTAGGACACTGTTGGCGAGCGTCAGGAATAGGAGGAATCTCTTCGGGATGTAAGCACATATCGGGTAGCCGCCGAGGTATGTGCAAAATGGGACACGTTGTAAACAAATGTTATGAAACGTCTTTTAACAATTTGGCGAAATCAATATCTGATGTTGGTTGGGGAACATTCACCAACTTTTTAGCCTACAAGCTAGCTCGCATTGGCGCAAAGTTGATTGAGATTGATAGATGGTTCCCCAGTTCAAAGCTCTGTTCTAATTGTTTTTATCAGGTTAGTGAGATGCCATTGGATGTGCGTGAATGGACTTGTCCTCATTGTGGTACTCATCATGACCGGGATGCGAACGCAGCTATAAATATTAGAGCAGAGGGCATCAGAATGATAAAGGCGGAAGGTGACGCTCCTTCGTCGCTAACGCTTCGCTATCAGCCGTCTCTGCTGTAGGAGGGGAGGTAAGTCCTACTCTTGGGCGAAAGTCTAAGTTTAGGCACTCCCCTATGATTACAGAAGCCCCAACTTCAACCGTACTCGGTAAGTTGGGGTAGTTCACTAATCATTACCCGCTAAGGGCAAAATCAATCGGCTAACTACGCGATTATCGGGTAATTGATAGAAATTCAACTCTCCTCCTAGTTCCTGCATGAGGTTTTGGCAAATTAGTAGGTGTAAACCTGGTGGTTGGTTGAGGTTAGAGGGGGCAAGAACATCTTTAAGTGTATTTTTATTTAACTCTGTTAGTAGCTGTGGTTCGATCGCCCCGTTATGTGTAATCGACAGTTCTAGGAATGTCCGATGTTCAGTCCGTATTCTCACAGCAGAATCCTGCCCAAGTTCTGATAGATTTCTCTTGGGATCTGTGGGCTGATGGTCAGTCAAACGGCGACACCAAATGTCAATTCTGCCGCCGATTGGAGAACGGTTACAGGCATTAATCAACAATTCATGGATCACTAATTCAATTTTCATGATATCGCCTGCGATCGCCATTGCAGGTTGAGGGTTGGAGCTAGGAACACCTTTGGGTAATAAACAGCTTTTTGGTGATTCTCCATCCTCAATGGGTTGTCCCAAACCATGCACACCAATCCACAGTTTTTGTTGTTTGAGTAAATTATCGATGCGTTCGAGCGATCGCTTTAATAAACTGGCTATGGGCATAGTTTCCCAACTCTTGTGTAGCTGCCATTGCTCTAGTTTTAGTAATCCACTCATGGAGGTGGCTGTGTGGTCTAACTGCCTGAGTAAAAGCTGGTAGCGCATCTGAGTCAATTCATTTGTAGGAATGCCCAAATCACGTATTTGACTCAGAGATACGGCTGTTATTCTTTGGATTTCCTCTAGGCGACGGTGTTTGTACCAGTTGAGTTGTCGTAATTCTTCGGTTGTGGACTCTAGAAGTTGGTTAATTTGCTTTTGACGACGCCACCAAGCTAATTGAGAAATCAAAGTTGCTGTGGTATTCAGGCTTTGTTCTGACCAGCGACGCTCTTGAGTGTCTGCCAACAAAACTACACCTGTGGTTTCATGCTCAGTATTAGTACGTAACGCCATCACGAAAATTTGACCTTTGTCGGCTGTATTTAGCCATTTGCGAGTTTCCCCAGGCAAATCATCTACCTTCAAAGTCAGGTAACTTTCTGTATCTAGTGCCCACTGAATCAGCGCCTCAGTCCGAATGGAAATTGATGCATCGGCAAAAATCCCAAATTGGCTACTGGTAGTTACTCCAGGTATAATTTCTGCCAAATCTTCACCAGGCGACCAGGAAAGTAGTACCGCTAATGGACAGCCGAGAATCGTTGCAATTTGTTCGAGTACTGTCAGTTCTAAGTGTTTTTTTCCGGCTTCGATTTTGCTGTTTTGCGGTTGTGCCAGAATGTTTAGCGATCGCTCAAATGCCTGGGAAATTTTTTGCTGGTGTTGGGTGCGGTTGTGCAATTGCCACTGACGAATAATTACACCAATTTGTTGACTAACAGTCCAAAGCAATTCTTTTTCTGAGGTTGTCCAAGAACGATGGCTTTCATGAGCGATGACTAAAAGTGCTGGTGGTATTTGACCCTGGAGGCATTTACAAATCAGTAGCGATCGCACGCCATTTTCTAACAACAAGGGACGCCAATTAAAAAAGCGTAAATCTTCGTCTAAGTTCTCAATCTCCACCGCTTGATCTGAACGTTGCAAAAGTTGCCCATCTAATTCTTTAAGAATATCGAAGGCAAATTTTAACGGTCGGCGATTATGGGGCTGACTTTGATAAATAAATTGATAATTATTCTGCTCGGTGTCATGCTGCAATAGCAAAAAGCGGGTAGCGCCAAATCGAGCTAAAACTTTCTTAGCACAAATTTGCAAAGTTTCCTGGAGGTCATGTTCGCTATAAATACCTTGGGCTACCTGGCTAGTTAGTTGAGCATCTTCTTGGATTTGTTTAATGGTGCTTTCGGTGCTTTCGCTGGGAGCAATCAGGGAAATTAACCCAGCTGCACCTTGGACAAAATTTTTGTCTGTTTCCGTCCAGATGCGGGGTTCATTACTTTCCACCGCCAGAAAACCCAGCAAGTTTTTTTGCCAGATAATTGGAGCAGCTAAGAGCGATCGCACTTTCAACCGTTGCAGCAATTTTGCTGTAAAATGACTTGCTAAGGAACTGCGAGCATCACCAACGGAAACAATTTGGTTCACTGCCAAAGCATAATAAAAATCGCTCAATTCCTGCACCGTCATTCCCGCTGCTGGTCGAGTGTTAGAATTGGGATCGATTTTCACAAGTTGATTGCTCATGCGACACCAAAAATAGCGCCCTTCCCGCTCAAACCAGTAGACATTTGTTCGATTAGGAGAGATAAATTTATGGGTTGCTTGCACCGCTACTTCTAGTTTTTGATTTAAGTTACTGAGGTTGTGTAAATTTTCTAGCAATTCTAATAATGGCTCGTCCGTTCGCTTGGCTTGCTTTTGCTGCAAATGGATTTCATGTTGATAAAGCAGTGCGCCCAGTTCGCCTAAAACCATCATCAAACGTGCTTTTGCTTCCCCTGTCAGCAGGTAGCCCCAGCGTTCTGAACCCAGTAACAGCAAACCTAAACAACGGTCTTTATAGCGAATTGGTATAATGATTGTTCCTTGGATTTGGAATTTTTCGGCAACTTTTCGCCATTCAGCGGCGCGGATTTCAGCTCGCAAATCAGCTACACCCAAGGGATGCTGTTCAATTACTACTTGCTCTAATAAATCCCCAGGACTAATAACAACTTTTTGGTGTAAAAAGCTTGTATCTTTGTGAGGAATGATACCACCTTTACCGAACAAGATGTGATTCAGGCGATCGTAAAGAGCAATCCAAATTAATTTATAGTCAAACTGTTCTTGAAGATAAGAAATAATAATTTCAATCAGAACATCAACATCATCTTCTTCCCTGAGGCTCTGAAGGACACGCCCCAATGAAAGGATCTGCTGTTCAGCGGCTATAGGTTTTTGCGGCTGCCCCATCTGATTTATCGTTTTACATAACTTGTAATATATAAGATGCCCAGAAAAACACTCTGAATCATATCGCCACAAGTATTAAAACAGTTAACAGTAGTCATCAAACAGTTATTAACAGGTCAATAGTGAAATTCAATTCGATGAAAAATAACGATAACTTTTTCTTGCGTAATATTTGGTACTATGCTCTGCCTAGTAATCAGATTAAGCCAGGTATGATGGTTAGCCGCGTTTTGTTGGGAGAACCGGTGCTGTTAATTCGCGATCGCGATGGCAAAGTCTCTGCGATGACCGACATTTGCCCCCATCGTGGTGTGCCCCTTAGTTGTGGTAGATTCGATGGGCAGGAAGTGGAATGTTGCTACCACGGTTGGCGCTTTAACTCTGGTGGGGGGTGTACTGTCATACCGTCTCTTGTGGAAGATCAGCAGATGGATTTGAGTCGCTTCAATGTCCAATCCTATGCAGTCAGGGAAGCCCAAGGAAATATTTGGATATATATGCCCGATGGCGATCGCCCTGAGCCTCCTGAAATGGAGATTCCGGTGATTCCGGGATTTGATGAGCGAAAACCACAGTTTGTACACGTTATGCGCTTCCCCTGTTTTATCGATCATGCAGTGGTGGGTTTAATGGACCCCGCTCATTCACCTTATGTTCATCGAGCTTGGTGGTGGCGAAATGAGCAATTGCATGAGGAAGTGAAGCAATTTGATGCTTCGCCCTACGGCTTTACAATGCGGCGACACAAATTGCCAGCCAATGGGGGGCGATTATATTTGCTGATTGGTGGTGGTGTACCAGAAACAGAGATTTCTTTTCGTTTACCTGGAATCAGAGTGGAAGAAACTACAATTGGCAAGCATAGAGTCGTTAATTTAACGACAGTTACACCCATTTCAGACACAGAAACTGAAGTAACCTCTGCTTTTTATTGGACACTTTCTTGGCCAGGCTTTTTTAAGCCACTGCTGCATGTTCTAGCGGAGACTTTCCTTGGTCAAGACCGAACGGTGGTGGAAAAGCAGCAAATTGGACTCAAATATAATCCGGTGCTGCGATTAATTAAAGACTCAGATATGCAGGCGCAGTGGTACTACCAGTTGAAGCGAGAATATGCTCGGTCAATTTCAGAAAAACGGGAATTTGTCAACCCTGTTAAAGGTCAGATACTTCGTTGGCGTGCCTAATTGGCGATTAATCCAAATTAAATTCTGCAAATTCTGTTTGCCCAAATAGCATATTTCGGTCTACCGCTGACAAGATTTTACGATCGGCGCCATTGCTATTTAAACAGCGACAAACTAACTGCGCTACATCTGCGCGATTAATGCTACCAATAATGCGCGGATCTTCAGTTAAAACGCCATTTCCTGTTGCTGGTTCTGACTTGAGTCCACCAGGACGGATGATGGTGTAAGTCAGTCCGCTGGCAATTAAGTGTTCTTCAGCTTTGTTTTTCTCAGCTAAAACTGTACCCAGTGCTGCTAAAACCTGAGGAGACAAAGCACTCACACTATTTCCAGCACCAATGGAAGACACAAGAATAAACTTTTGCACTCCAGCTTTCACTGCTGCGTCAATCAGATTTTTATTACCGGGGTAATCTGGTCTTTCTGTGTCTGTTGGTAAACCGCCAATTGTACTGATAATAGTGTCAATAGGTTCATCTGCTAATATTGCACGTTCTACATCGCCAACATTTAAGGCATCTCCCTGAACTACTTGAATACCGATTTTTTCTAGTTCACTAGCAACTGTTACTGTTCTCAGGAGTGCTTTTACCTTTAGCTGTTGCGCCCTCAAGCATTGGGCAATTTCCCAACCAACACCGCGACTTGCGCCAGCCAGAAAAATGTAAGATGCACTTGTCATAGTATTAACTATTTATGTTCAAGGGATTTTATCACAAGATTGGCAGTAATAATTGGGGGTAGATCGCAGTTCCATAAAATCCAATACAGTTCAGTTAAGCATTTCTTTCTTCTCTTCCTTCTTTTACTTTGCGTCCTTCTCTGACGAGACGCTGCGCGAATGCGTCCTTTGCGGTACCCTGCGGGAAGCCGCTTTGCGTCTACGTTAAAAAATTGACTTTAACAAAGAGTTTTAGCCTTAACTGAATCGTATTGCCATAAAATCTAGCTAGTTCTGCTCAAGTGTAGACCTACTAAGCGTTAGCCTTTAAAAATGATGTCGTACAGCGACAGCAGAATTTCCACTACAATAAGAATTACCACATACCACTCTACTCGCTGGCTACTGCTATGCTGCATGAACTCCAGCACAATTTGTGCAGTTTGGGAAATTAGCTCTAGTTTTCGTTCTAAGGCATTGTGACGCTCACGGATTTCGTATTCATCCTCCAACCGCAGATATAAGTTTTCTAGCTGTGGGGACTCCCACAGCAACTCTGGCTTATCAATAATCTCTACTCGACCTACAATTTTATGTTGAACTAACAGAGTAGTCCCAAGTTGACGCAATAATTCCCGACTCTTGCGTTTACTCCTGTTGTCACTCTGGAGACTAGCTGCAAACGGTTCAATTTGATCGAATACAGTTGCTAGACTCGTTTCATAATGAGACAAAACAACACTTTTAGCAAGAATATCAGCCACTATCTGTAAACGCTCTACACTAAATTCATGCAGTAAAATTTTTCCTTCCTTAACTCGCTCACTTTCCACAATATTGAGATGAACTTCTACTTCTTCTGTTTCCGGCTGAGTAAAAGAATCACTAACTTGAGGGGATAGTTTGGTCAAAAAGGCTACTTTTTCTCCAGGCTCAAGGTTAAACAGAACAACTGCACCATAGCCCAGCAGCACCGCACAGCCGTGTTCACCTACTGTAACCATGACTGGCATAGTCGCCAAGCAAACGTAATTTTCCAATTTCTGTAGGTTAATCTTCTTACCAAGGAATAGGGCTTGCGCTCTAAAGCGATCTTTGTCATGAAAAAGAAGTTTTTGCATTGTCGCCCTATACTATGTTTTGTCTAATAATCTGTGGGGATAGCGATCGCTCCGGGTATGTTGGAGACGGCTGCAATCTTACAATAGCAATAAACTTATCCGGCACTGCTGGAGGTGGGCTTGTGTTCCGGCAACTATTTGCAGCCAACTACAGCTACAAACATTTGAGTATTTGCTCTTTAGAGAAAAAGTTTTTGCTTTACTGATTAATAATTGTTTGAGTATTAGTCTCTATCTCAGCACTAAAGTGTTTACTACGAACTTTTTTAACCTGGGTTCATCGGGTTTGGCTGACTGCTAGAACTGTTTCCCTAGAGACAGTATCTTGTTTTCCATGTCCGTTAGAATTAGTTGATAACATCTAAATTCTATGTAGCTCAGCTACATCTGTTCATGAAATGTCTCAGTGCTATACATATGCTCATACTTGTGTTTTATTAGACTACTAAAATTACTGAATTTTTAATTAACTCAAAATTATAGACTTGTGTAATTCAATTGGTATAGCTTACCTTAGGTATGCAATAGTGCGCCCCTCTAATGCAGATGGATTGGATTAGCTTACTCAAAGCTCAACAAAGTGATTTCCTTCAACGTGTGAAAAAACCCAAAACTTACGATTTGTCTTTGCTCGAAAGTCAAGTCAAAGGTTGCCACACAGAAATTATGGCATTTTGGGGCGAGGCATTGGCAAAGCTCCTAGAGCTTTCCCGCGAACAAGCGGAAGTTCTCGCCAAAAATCCCCCGCCCATGCCCCCTGAATATCCGGAACCACCGGATTGGACGATACCTTTTCCCAAATATTTCCAGCAACAAGCCCAAGATTATCTTTTACGGGAAAAAATTGTCGATCGCATCATCACTGAACGTCTAGGCAAGTTGCTCAAAAAAATCCCCCAAGACACTTTAGAAAGCATCACTTTAGATGATGAGGGAAATTTATCTGGTCAAAGCAAATTTAGTTATGTACTCAAAGATAATCCCCAACTGGGCGTTCAAGTTTACGTTGCGGATGGCGAAAGCTTTAATGGTATTAAGAAAGACAAAATTAGATGGTCAGTAACTCAAGAAGATTTGAGAAATCACCAAGTATTAATTTTTCTCTGTTTGTTTTATCCATCCACAGGTAAATTAGGTTACGAAAAACAGAGTATAATAACAGGCTTTTTACCTACAAATCAACTGGAAATCACTGAACCGAAACTATATATTACTCCCAGTAATTTGTTATATGCCGGGGGATTGAGTTGGTATTTAGAATCACTTATTGGCAAAAAAGAGACATCGCCAATAATTAATGAGAGGACGATAGAGACAATACAAACTCTACCACCAGAGCATTCTCTGAAAAAAGTAGTAGGTGACTGGGAATGCTGGCAAACTTTGCAAGGGCATAACAGAGGAATTAATTGCTTGGCTTTTAGTTCCGGGTGTAATAATGGCAACACCTTACCCATATTGGCAAGTGGTAGTCGTGGTGAGACAAAGCTATGGGATTTAAGCAAAGGTGAATTAATAGATACATTGTCAGAGTATCCTTGGGTGATATCTGGGCTAGTGGATGAAGTGAATTCCCTAGCTTTTAGTTCAGATGGACAGACTTTGGTGAGTTGTGGTGCAGACTCGACAATTAAACTTTGGCACGTGGGCGCTTTAGACTTAATAGATATCCTGCACAAACATCATGGCGTGGTGCGGTGCGCTGCGTTCACCCCAGATGGGAGAATGTTAGCCACTGGCGGAGATGACAGAAAAATTCTGTTTTGGGATTTGATTCACCGTCAGGTAGCGATCGCCCTTTCTTTAGATGATACAGCTGCTCATTCCCTAGTTTTGAGTCGAGACGGTCAAACTGTGGTCACAGGTAGCTATCGCAAAATCAAAGTTTGGCGCATTTCACCCCAGACAGGAATCAAAAGTTTAAAAGACACACAACCGCTGCATACCCTCATGGGTCACTCTCACATCGTTTGTTCCTTGGCAATCAGTACAGATGGTAAACTGCTTGTGAGTGGTAGCTGGGATCAAACGATTAAAATTTGGCAATTAGAGACTGGGGAATTACTTCATACCTTAAAAGGACATAGAGATAGAGTCTATGCGATCGCCTTAAGTCCCGATGAACAAATTATCGCCAGCGGTAGTGCCGATCAAACCATCAAATTATGGCATCTGCAAACCGGAGAATTGCTAGGTACTTTTACAGGTCATGGAAATATAGTTACAGCATTAGCCTTCACAGCTTCCGGCGAGATGTTGGTTAGCGGAAGTTTAGATAAGACAATTAAAATTTGGCAACGCAGTTAGTCAACTTAACCCTGGGCGAATGGAATTCGGGGCTACACAAGCAAAGTCCGCCTACCTTGTCCTAACAGAAAATTAAGGGTTTTGAAACCTGCGTGGTGCGCCAAGCGCAGCGCAAGCGCGATAGGCAGGTAAAGTTTAGTGTAGACGCGGTTTCTAACCGCCCGTTGCGCGTTAAGTTGACACCAATGCACAGCTGTGCGCCCCTACTATATATTTGCTTGCTGCCGTTGATATAGTGACCAGTACAAACCTTTTTGTTGCAATAACTGTGAGTGAGTACCACGTTCGGCAATCACGCCTTGCTCTAACACCAAAATTAAGTCGGCACGTTTGAGGGGAGCAAAGCGGTGAGCAATGAGAAAGACGGTACGGTTAGCGGAAACTTTTTGCAGGTTTTGTAGTACTTGTTGTTCAGTTTCACTATCCAAAGCGCTGGTAGCTTCATCCAAAACTAAAATCGGTGCTTGGGAAAGAAATAACCTTGCTAGGGCAATGCGTTGTCTCTGCCCACCGGATAAAGCGGTGCCGCGTTCACCCACATTGGTTTCGTAACCGTAGGGTAGTTGACTGATGAAGTCGTGGGCTACGGCTAGTCTTGCTGCTTCTACCACTTGCTCTGCACTAATGTCGGGATTGCCGAGAGTGATATTTTCCAAAATAGAACCGTTAAATAAAAAGTCTTCTTGGAGAACTACACTAATTTGTTGCCGCAGTGATGCTAAGTCGGCACTTTTAATATCAAAACCATCAATCAGGATGCGTCCTGATTCAATTTGATAGAGGCGTTGCAATAGTTTAGAAAGTGTACTTTTACCGGAACCGCTGCGTCCGACAATGCCAACAAATTGTCCTGGTTCGGCATCGAAAGATATTCCTCGCAGAACTGCTTCAAAATTCGGTCGGTAGCGGAAAAATACTTGCTCGAAGGTGACTTGACCTTTCAGGGGTGGTAAAACTAACCCAGTTCCCTGTTCGGCTTCTGGAGAGACGTTGAGTATATCACCAATGCGGTCTACGGAAAGTAGGACTTGTTGGAGGGTTTGCCACAATTGTACTAACCGTAAAAGTGGGCCTGTGACTCTACCGGACAACATCTGAAAGGCAACAAGCTGTCCGACTGTGAGCTTTTGTTCGATGACTAACTTGGCTCCAAACCAGAGAATCAGCATGGTGGAAAAATTGGTGAGAAAGTCACCAATATTGCTGCTGATGTTGGAGGTGGTAGAGGCTTTAAAACCTGTGCGGATGAAGCGAGCAAATAAGCCTTCCCAGCGATCGCGTGCTACTGGTTCAGCTGCATGGGCTTTGACGGAGTGAATTCCGGTGATTGTCTCGACTAAAAACGATTGACTATCAGCGGAACGGTTAAAAGTTTCGTTGAGCCAGTTACGCAGAATTGGTGTTGCAACTATGGTCAATGTAGCAAACAGCGGCAATACTGCTAACGCTACAAAGGTAAGGGGGACATTATAATAAAACATCAATGCTAGGTAAACCACAGCAAAGATGCTATCTAGAATCACAGTTAATGCTGTGCCTGTAAGAAATTGCCGGATTTGTTCGAGTTCTTGGACTCGTGCTACTGTGTCTCCCACACGCCGTGACTCAAAATAAGCCAAAGGCAATCGCATCAGATGGCGAAACAGCTGTGCTGATAAACTCAAATCCAGACGCCGAGCTGTGTGAGTAAAGATAAATAAGCGCAGAATGCCGAGTATGGACTCAAATACGGCGACAAAAAGCAGAGCGATCGCCATGACATCAAGAGTCGGCAAACTCTCCTGCACCATCACTTTATCAATCACAACTTGGGTAATCAGTGGTGTTGTTAACCCTAAAAGCTGCAAGGTAAAAGATGCTAGCAATACTTCGCCTAGCAATCCCTTATATTTCCAAACTGCTGGAGTAAACCAACTGAGGTTAAATTGTTCTTGCTGGGATACGAGTTCTACTTGCCAGAGTTGTCCATCCCAAGATGCCTCGACTACTGATTGGGGCAAACTTTCACAAGCACAATCGGGATTTAGAGGATTAGCGACGATGGCGCGATCGCCTCTAATTCCATAGACTACCACCCAGGAGGGACTCTGGGGTAAGTCGGAATTCCACAACAATAAAGCTGGAAAGGATATTTGCCGCAAGTCACCCCAACTGACTTGCAACCGCCGCAACACTAAACCCATTTTTTCTGCTGCTTCCACAACATGTTTTGGGCGTTGTCCTCGGAGTTGGCGTTGCACCCATTCCAGTTGCACGGAATTTTCTAATTGTTGCGCCACCATTGTTAAACATGCAGCAGCAGTGTTCCAACTCGCAACAAAAGGATAATTGGGAACGATGAGATTGGCGGCTGGGAGTCCTTTTTGGGGTTGGAGGGGGAGAGTTCCCTCGGAGGGGGGAGGTAGTGGAGCTGTGGAAGAAAAGGAAAATGTCTCTTTTTCTGGTTCCCTTTCCACTGGTAAGGCTTGTAAAAACTCCTGAATTTGTGGGTGAGAAAATTCTGTCCACAGTGCTGTATCCCAACACAGTACTATCACTTCTTTACTAGCAGCTACGGCTTTAAAATCCCCAGGCAGCTTTTGTAAGTCGCCAAACCAATCCCCTGCATCGAGGGCGGCTATGGATTTGCCAACGCGTTCTTGAGATCGCCCGTTAGATGGGTTTGCCCCGCCATCTCGCAAACGCACTTTACCAGCCACAATGAAGAATTGGTAACCGCCGATATCGCTTGACCAGATTTTATCTCCCAGACGATACTGACGGGCTTGGGATTCATCTTGCAATCGGGATTGTTGTTCGGGAGTCAACCAACATAGGGGTGGTTGATTCCAAGGTAAAGAAGCTAGCACTTCTAATCGTAGAGATTCATTATCCAGAATTTTTAACTCACTTGTAATTTGACTGTCAGTTTTTGAATTTTCTCTGCTAGCCATTTCTCAAACAATTCATTTTGTAGTGCTTGCTTTAGTTGAGTATCTTCTAAAGATGCTGGCAGAAATTGTTCTACTCTAAACAAACCATAAGGTACTTCTCCTTGGAAGGAGGTTCCGCCAGCCATTTCTATTGGTCCTACTACTTGTCCCGGACTTGCGATATCAATAGCTGCCCGTAGTGCGTCCGGCAGACTTCCTCGGCTAATTAGTCCCATCATGCCGTTCACAACTCGGTCATCTGCAAGTGAATACTCTTTAGCTAGTTGCTCAAAGCTGCCTCCTTCTTCAATTTGGATTTGTAATTCGTCTGCCAGTTCCCGATTATCAACAACAATTCGAGAAAGTACCACCCGGTCTAAAAAAATCTTCCGTTCAATAAAATATTCTGGAAGTTTTGGTTCTGTGACTACAGCTTTGAGTTTTTCTAGCTTGTAACCAAAAGTAACGGATGTATGAAAGGCTGTGTAATCAGTGTTATTCCTCTTTAACCATTCTTGAAAACTTTGGGGATCAGTCAATTGATTGTTTAGTCTAAAATCAATAATTGCTTGTTCAGTTATTGCTGTGCCAATCTCTATATCATTTCGGTTTCGTATTTCTTGCTCAATTACGTACTGGCGGAGAATATCCCCAATAAATTGTCCTAATTTTCCAGAGGCTTGGAGGTATTTTACTGCTTCCTCAATAGAAATAGGTTGGTCATCGACTGTCAAAAATGATAAAGATTCCATGAACTAATTATGTAAAAATGGTTAAGCACTGGTAGAGCTTTTAAATTAAATCATATAGAAATCATGCTCTCATTGATGGATTATTCTGATAAAGATTTCATAAACTAATTACGTGAAAATGGTCAACAAGAGGCAGAGGGGCAGAGGGGATGGGGAGTAGAGGTGAATACCTCTTGGGTCAAAAAAATATATAACTGCTAATTGAAGAGGAGAGGCTCTGATGCTCTAACGCTCTGAGTTGAGGAATTGATCGGAAATTATCTTTGCCTCAGAACGCCTTCTTGATAATATGGTTTTTCATGATTAGTTATACGCTCTTGGAAAGACAGAACAGGATTGAAAATCTCAGCGATCGCCCAGAAGCTAGCAAAAGCTAATTGCATGGGAAAATGCTGTCTGAATTTCAGCAAATAATCAGCTAACTAAGTAAAATCAACTAAAACAGGTTAAAAATAATTCATTGCTTATTTTGTGGGCTAGTTGCTTCAATTTGCCAATGCCCTATCCCCCATGCCCTATACCCCATGCCCAGGCAAATATCACAGCTGCGATCGCACCGATTAATGTATTAAAAATATTTACCACTTCATTGGTCAGCCAGGCATATTTCGATTGCAGTGTTGCCCCAATTACACTTTCTAAGTTGGTGGCAATAAATGCTGCCAGCACACACCAAACTATGCCCAATATATCAATTAAACCAACTCCCCAACCAACGAGTGCGATCGCCACCGAACCCACAACACCAGCTAAAGTCCCCTCTAAGCTGATTGCTCCTTCGGTGCCACGGGGTACTGGTTGAAGGGTGGTAATGAGAAAGGTGCTTTTACCGTATGCTTTCCCAACTTCACTGGCAGTGGTGTCAGCAAGTTTGGTACTGAAACTGGCTACATAGCCTAATAATAATAGGGATTGGGGGCTGGGGACTAGGGATTGGGGACTAGGTACAAGAACTCCCCAATTGAGTAGCCCTACTCCCAAGGCACACAACGCCCCAGTCAAAGCCGAACCCCAGACGTTTTCTGGGCCTCTTGCACCAGAACGCTTTTCGGCAATTCCTTCGGCTTCCTTCTGTGCCATACCGATGCGGGTAACGCCAGAACCCACTAAAAAATAGAACATTACCACTGCGTAACCTTGCCAGCCTAAAGTTCCCCAAATTAGTATGGCCAGTAACCAGGCGTGGAATAATCCAGCTGGGGTAAGCAGTTTTTTAGGAGCAATACCAGCTAAACCCAATAAAATTGTGTTTAATCCTACTCCCACCAGCCAGGGATTTACAGAATTAATTAAGGGTGACATCAGTAATTAATCAAGAGTGATTTGATCTTAGATATCAACAGAATAACGAATTTACGACGCTTATTGCTTAATTTATGACAACTTTTCCGACAAAGTAATATGCTTGTATTATTCTATGAATAACATAGGCATCGCTCTCAAAACTCGACGTAGAAATGCAGACAATCTTCTACACATACACTGCAAGATTGATTAAAAAACTTTTTCTTTAGCAAGATTCACTGTTTATCTTGTGGGATGAGCATCTGCCCGAATTTGGCCAAGTAAAATGCCGATGCCACAAGATAAATAATTAAATGATACTCAGTGTGCTATCTTGGCCATACTGTGATCGAGGATATCGGTTAATGTCAATTAAAACTGTGTTCTAGTTAAGCACAATTAAGACTTTACCGCATAAATTGTAGATAGCATCAACTATTAGTTTTTTGCATACAAGCTATGAGCCAAACTCTATTTCATCTTGCTTTCCCTGTGACTGACATTGCCCAGACAAAAACATATTATGTAGATGGTTTGGGCTGTATTCCCGGTCGTGAAAATCGTCACGCCTTAATTCTTAATCTTTACGGTCATCAACTAGTAGCTCATGTGACCAAAGAACCGTTGATACCCCAACAGACTATCTATCCCAGACATTTTGGACTAGTTTTTACCCAAGAACGTGACTGGCAAGACTTACTAGAAAGGGCACAACAGCAACAGCTACTTTTTCGTGAAGAAACTAAAAATCGCTTTGTTGGTTCTCCTCTTGAGCATCGTACTTTCTTTTTAGAAGATCCCTTTTATAACTTAATGGAATTCAAGTATTATCGTTACCCAGAGGCGATTTTTGGAGGTTACGAACATACACAAATTGGAGATAGAATTTAAGAATTCTGAATTGAGTTAATCGGCTGTGCCAATATTTGTGATATGACTGCTAAAGTCTTGGAGTTTGTCAACATCCAAGGGTGAAGAACAACTGGCACAACCATTTCTTTTGCCGCCAGCATTTGTGAACTTTTCGCTGGTACGATCATTAAATCATAAGGCGTCCAGATAGATGTAAAGTTTAGCTGCTTTAACATATCAGCATCAGAATTCAAATCTTGGAGAAAAACGCTGTTGGGACGCATTTGTACGCAACCAGGACGCTGGGAAGCATAAGCAACCACAGTTCCATTATGCGGTGAAGAAATCGTGATAAATCGCTGTACGCGCTTAATTCCTCCCAGCCGCTGGACATAGTAACGGCTGACAATTCCTCCCATACTGAAGCCTACCAAATCTAGTGGTTGTTCTGATGCAAAGTTAGTCGTGACATAATTGGCTACCTGGTTTGCCAATTCATCAAGACCCAAATCGCCATTATTGGGCACTAAATTCAGGGCATGTACAGACCAACCTTGTTGTATTAGATAGGCCCTCATTTTTCGGAAAACTATCTCTGTGTCGCCAATGCCGTGTATTAATAAAACCGGATTGCGCTGCTGATTTTTAATATCCATTGACAAAATCTAGCTGAATTAAGGGTTAAGTTTCATCAAATTTTAGATTTTAAATTTTGGAAAATGGAATTGAAAATTCAAAATCTGTCCGCGCAGCGTGTCGTAGACAAGATAGGGGCTTGTACCCATATCGGTAAAATCTAAAATCCAAAATTATTTCACTTTTATAGGTACATACTGCTCTACAAACTGAAGTTGTTGATTTTCGGATTCTCGAAAAGATTTTTAGCAAAACTTAAGATGCTTAAGAATTATTTATTGTAAAAAATTTAACTCAGTGTATAAGTGAAGCAGCTGTCCGAATCATTGAACAAAGAAATGTTAATTTTTGTGAAGCTTGCTTTCAGAATCTTGCTCTTAGTTACAGTAAAATTTAATAATTAGTTCTCGGTGTATGTAGCTGGCAAGTGCTTGCAACGAAGCATTTATCCTGTAGTTTTACTACAATGTTCATTAAACACAAGCCTATAAAGGTTGTCACCAGGATAGGGTGACGCAAAGCAGAAAATGTAACATTTTGTCGTAATTTTTAACAATTACGGTCAAGTTTCAAATATAAAAGGCAGGAGTAATTGTAATGGGTTTTATCAAAAATTTGATTTCAGGTATTCTGGGTTTGCTAGGCGGTATTTTGGGTTTCGTGACTGGCTTGTTACCAGGGAAAGGGAAGAAAACAAGCAGCGGTTACTTTTTAGAACTAGAGGAAGCCGCTAGTGGTTCCAAACCAGCGCCTCAACCAGCAGCATCCAATGGTAAAAAGGCTGCAAAATCAGCAGCTAAAGAGCCAGCAGCATCCCAGCCGGAGAAAAGCTCTGAAGCTGATACTGCGAAAACTACCATAGTTGCCCAAACAACAAAAGTAGAAGCTTCTCAAAATGGCAAAGCTGCTAAAGCTGAACCCGCTAAGGCACCAGCAGCAGCAACAAAGACACCAACTGAAACTACCTTTGCGCCTAAGTATCTAGCTCCTTCGGCTGGTGGTTCTAATGGTCGTCGGCGTCCAGGGGCGAACATGAATTCTTACCTAGAACTAGCGCGTCAGGTTAAAACCCCTGCTAATAAGTAGAGACGCCAAATTTGGCGTCTGTGCTTATTAAACGTGAATACGTAAGGTTAAGATAACTTTAGCAGTTGTAGATTGGGGAACTCTCCAAGTGAGGAGCGATCGCTTAATATTCTCCACTACAGCTGCATTTTTTTGGGTTGATGCTTGTTCATCCAACATTATCCCCGTTACCCGACCTTTTTTGACGGTGAACTCAAAAACGATTTCACCACCAAAGCCTGGGGGTAAATTTATTTGTTCTAAGTGTTGGGTTAAGTCAGCAATTGCCGCTTCATGCAAACCAGTAACGCTGACGACTTCTAACTGGTGATTGATGGGTGCGTCTGATATTTCACCTTTTTCCATTTCTTGGAAATCAAAGGTGTTGTTCACGGAAATATCCGCTTTTTTGGCTACTGGGGATTGTGGCGATCGCCTTTGCCGGAGAAAATCTGGTGCTTCTGCTGGCGCTGCTGCCATTGGGAGTGTTATTGCACGTTCAAAGGCACCAGGCGGAGGACTGGCAAACACTGCTTCGTAGCTAACTGCTTGCGGCATTTCTACCGGGACTTGCATAGACAGATATTCGCTTCTTGGTTCAACTCGCACGTCATCACTGACAGCAACAAAAGCGGTGTATTGAGAAAGCAGTTGATAAGTTAAAGCTGTTTCTGTAACTGCTTCGACACCAGCTTTCGTTTCAAAACTCACCATTTGATTCATCAAATCTTTAATGCAAGCACGTCCCCATAACTGCGCTACAGCAAGATTTCCTGTTTCTTTAAATATGAGGTGAAAGGTTTTTTGATATTGCTTACCGCCCGCAGCAATGCCGGAGATTTGCAGATTACCGCTGGCTTTATCCTGTTGGCGACCAAACAAAACTAATGGTTGTTCGCAAAATAAATCAGGCGTTATCTTTGGGTAAATCACAGGTGATTCTGCGTCACCTTGCCAAGAGATTTGAATATTCGTAAGTACAGGATTGTTGATTTGCTTGTAGAACTTTTCAGCAACTTCTTCTGTGGGTTCATCATGACGAATAATTCTAGATATTCCCCGGCCGATTTCGGCGATGCGATTCAGTAAAAAACGGTTGACTGAACTACCAGCACCAAAGCTGTAAAGGCGATTTCCCACTTGGAGGTGCTGTTGTACTTCTGCCAAAATCTCATTTTCGTTGCCGATGTAACCATCGGTGAGAAGTACGACACTGCGTAATCTGCCGATTGGTGTGGGGAAATTGATGGCTGTACGAATGCCACTGAGCATTTCTGTACTGCCAGCAGCTTGTAAATTGTTAATGTAAGCGATCGCCTTAGCACGATTTTCTGCTGTATTCGGTAGAGGTTTCTTTGATAACTGTCTGACTTTATTGGAAAAATCGAGAATTGTAAAAGTATCGTTGGGATTTAACCCATTAATAAATCGCCGCATCAATTCTTGACACTTTTGCAACGGATCTCCAGATTGGGAACCGGAAGTATCCACCAAAAATACGACATCTTTGGGGACAATTTCATCAGTAGAATATTCCAAAGCTGGAATTAGATAAATTGCAAAATGTCCGCCGCGATCGTCTGCTTGGGTTAATACTGTGGATTGAGTTTCTGTGCCAGAAACTTGATAGCGGAGAATTAAATCTTTGTTGGGAATTGTATCTTCTCCAGCTAATTGAATCCGCACTATTTGACTTGAATGTTCAATTTTTAATTGATGGGAAGGAGAACGCACTTGAGAAATTGGTAAACCTGCATCAATTTCCACTGTGACATGAATATCGTGACAGCTACGCATTCCTTCTGGAACTATAGGCGGTGTAATCCGAGAAGCATCAGGAACTCTATCTGTGTCACCGCTATTATCTATGGTTGTTCCGGGAATATATCTTGGCCCCACCACCATCGGGAAAACAAACTCGTAGTTTCCCGTCTCAAATTTTAAACTTTCAGTGTAACGAATTGTGACATCAATTTGTTCGCCGGGTTTGATGTTAGCCAGAGATTGGGTAAAGATGTTGTCTCGTTCCTGTTCTAGAAGCCCAGCGGTGCGTCCTTCTTGTTTTGCCTTTTCATAGATTTGTTGCGCTTCTTCACGTTTTTTAATATTACCTTTGATAGTGCGATCGCCTATTTTGATTTCCATGTCATCCACCGCCGCCTCATCGGGTAACGGAAAGATATACACCGCTTCTAAAGGCTGTGTGAAGGGATTTTCAAAGGTTTGAATCACTTCAACTCGTGACAAATTACCTGCAATTTTTGCTAGAACTTCCGTATGCTTGAGGGGAAAAACTAGCTGTTCTCCTTCAGGGGATTGGACGTACAAACCCCCTAACTGTTGGTTTTTAGCACTTACTGTATTCATAGGTTTGATCCTTTGTGTGGAACATAACCCTAGAGTAGCCAAAGCAACAAGTAACTGTAACCTAACCACTCTTAGGAGTTTTGTTAGGATATGGAGTAGAAGCTGATACATCCAACAATGACACCAGTTCCCCAACCCTTTACACAAGCTGAAAATGACTGGAATTTAGCAAGCTTGTACCAAGATCTCGCCTCTGCAAAACAGCAAATTTCTGGTAAACCCAAACAACTCACACCATTGGAAATAACTTGTCTGAAGGGATTGCTTTGTGGTTATAGTCCTAGTGAAATAGCTGCTGCAATCAATCGGGAAGTTAGAGGCTTAAGAGTTGATTTATCTAGAGGATTGTATCGCTACATCGAAGTACTAACTAAGCGACCTTCTAATACTTTAAAAGACTGGAGGGAAGTTACTGACTGGCTAGCAAAAGCTAACTATAAAACTAGTTTTTCTCATCTGTCTTTCCAAAACAATGATTCGTTAATCAAAATTGTTGATATTTCCCTTGAAGGCTCTGTTAATTTTTGTATCATTGATTTGAAAGTCCGTAATATTGGCAATCAGGTTGCTTTTTTGAAAAATGCTAAGTTTTTATTTCATAATGCCTGGGTTTTGAAAAGTTGGGTTTTACCTAGACTTGAAATAAATGAGCAGCTAGCTTATGCCCCAGCGCCTGCTATGGCAATGCAGCGGAGTAGAACTGTTCCACCTAGCTGTGATTACCAAATTTCTTTACCAGCAAATCTAAATTTTGATGTTACTTTACCATTCAATTTTGTTACAGAAAATTATTTAAATACACAACCGGAAATTGTTTATATTGAAAGTTTTAAAATTTCCCAGTGCGTGAGTTGTAATGATGTGGATAGATTTACGTTTACTTTATTTTTGCCCAAAAATGAGCAACAATTGTCTAGTAATGACCAGATACCATATTTGATACGTACATCATATATTTACAATTTTAAAGTTGAACTTATTTACGATGAAGATAATAAAAGTATTCAATCTTCTGATTTAATTATTTTGTTGGAACCAAAATATTCTGAGGATATAGAGACAAGAGGATTTTTCATAGAATCTGATTCCAAACTTCCCACCGAAATAAAAAAATGGAGTCAGGATAATTTAGAATTGCTAATGGCAATAGCCAAAATCAAAGGTGTTATGAGTTCATCACTGAATTCTTTAATAAAAATAGCGGTGCGTTAGGCTAAAACCGTAACGCACCCAACTAACTTAATCTACTGATGATGAGTTATCCTTCTTGTTGGTTTAACCAAGATTCTAAATCAGCAATACTAGAAAAGTCTAATAATGCTTCTCCTAAATTCTCTAATTGTTCAATCGATAATCCTTGAACTTGTTCGATTAATGATGTATTAATCTCCCCAATACGGCGATTGAGTTGACGTAGTATTAGGCCTTCTTCTCCTTCTTGTCTTCCCTCTTGTTTAGCTTGTTCCCTATCTCTTTGATAAAGTGGTTCTAGTCGCATAATCAACTCCCTATCATCTGCTTCTAATTCTTGATTTACTCTCAAGTTTTCACGCAAATTGTAAACTAATTCGAGTGTTGTTTTTTGGTATGGATGATTTAATGGTAACGCTTGCAACTCGATAATCGCTTGTGATTGCACACTTCCTCTACCCAAAAGCCTCAACCATAAAGTCTGTGGTGTTTGCGGTAGTTGATGTATCGCCACAATTGCTGTCCGCAAGGCATCTGGCAGAAAATGTACTCCCGATAACCAACTTTCTTTTTCAATAGTTCCAAAGCTAGACAATCTAGTTTCAGATACGGTAGGTGTAAGAACCCACAATTTGGGAATTTCCGAGTCCTGAAGTTTGGTTTTATTTGCTTTAGCTTCTCGTCGTCTGAGAGCCTTTACTTCTAATAATTTTAGAATACAGTCGCATATTTCATCGGTAGAAGCTGGATTGCGGAATGGTTCAATTATCGCAGGATGTTCAGCAAATCTTCCTAGTAAACCCAGCACTTGTAAATTAGAGTTTTGCTGTTTAGAAGGAGTGAATAAAACATCTATTTCTTTAATCTCTCCGGAAACTTTTTCCGATGGCTTGACTTCTCCGTAATCTTTGAGTAATTCTTCCAGATAGTCCTTGGCAAATTTATCATGTATGAAGCGCGTCATTTTCTACTTATCTACGAATTATTTAAGAAATACTAACCCACTATATAAATGAAAAGCGGAGTCCCAATTAGTTTGCTCTCTACGGAATAGGTGAATGTGAGATTCAATTTGACCCAGCATTTCTGTTTGATCTAATGCTGTATCTGCAAAGGGTGTGAAATCTGACCAAGTTTTGATTTCAGGTAGTTGCTGGTCAATCCAATTTGATAAAGTATTCCAATTAATTCTGATTGTATTTTGGCTAGTTTGAGGAATGATTTCTAAACCTTGTTGAAAGTCATAGCCGTTATCATAAAATCGCAGAATACAACGTCTACCAGGTAGGTGTAAATCACAAAAATGAGCATAGTCTTGTGTTTGAGTTTTTCGTTCCAGTTTTCGGTGGGCGTCAACATCTACAACTTGTTCAAAAATCGGCAAAAGTCCCGCTACTCTTGCTGTCACTTCTGACCAATCAAAGGTTAAAGAACCAAGTTGATTTACCTGGTTGCTGCAAACAATAGTAGCTTTTAGTTGAGATTCGGAAAAATATTTGACTTGAAAAACTTGAATTTGTTGAATGGCGCTTATTGTTGTCCAAAAACAGGGAATACCAGCTTGCTGTAGCTGTTCACCGTAAAATTTTAGTTCTCCCACTTGTCCAGTGCGGTACAGTCTCCAGCCACGACTCGGTAGCATTAACCGTGCGCTATAAGGATCTGTTTGCATAATCTGGGCAAATTTTCGAGATGCTTCTGTTTTCAACTCGTTATTGAGAGGTTCTAAGATTAATACGCCAAGTTCGGTGTTAGTAGGTTCCGATGTTGCTTTAGCAATAGCCCGTTGTCTTTGTTCTTGCTCAATTTCTTGCAGCCGCCGCAAACCTTGTCGTGCTAGCGTCACTATTCTAGTATTCGTCGTATCTCGCAGCAGTTGCCGATAAATTTTTTCCGCATCCTGGTACTTTCCAGATACTTCATGCAACCGACCGAGATAAAATTGCACCCAAGGATGTTCCGGCGATTCTTTTTGCAGCTGTTTGAGTAATTTAGCAGCTGTTTGATAGTCTTTATTGTCAAAGGCGATCGCAACTTGCTCAATCATGTTTCAATACACACTAGAGAAATATCTCACGCCTCTGCGTGAGCCATAACTCATTTATACTTCACAAGCTGCGGTAATCAAGGATAATGCTACCACTGGCGCTGTCACTGCTCTGAGAATGCGACGACCAAGGGAAACAGGTTGAAATCCAACTGCGATCGCATTTTCAACTTCTTGTGTTGTCCATCCGCCTTCTGGCCCAGTTGCAATGACAATTGTCTCTTGTCCTTTGTGGTGTAAGCAATCTTTTAAGTGGGGAAACTCACCACGAGCCACACAGATATATTGCTGGCTGTTAGTCACTGATGACAAACCAGTGCTAAAAGCAACAGGTTCTAATATTGTCGGTACGAATGAGCGCTCTGATTGCTCGGCGGCTTCCGCTGCAATGCGCCGCCAGCGTTCGAGTTTTTGGGGACTGGGATGAAGCAAAGTGCGATCGCTCAACACGGGTGCAATACAAGTTACTCCCAATTCCGTACAACTCCGCACGACTTCATCGAATCCATTGCCTTTAGGCAACGCCATCATCAGCGTAATTGATACAGGTAATTCCGTCTCTACTGAGAGTAATTCTAAAACTTGTGCTTGTTCCCCAGCTAACTGCGCCAACCAGGACTTTCCTTGACCATCCATTGCAATAAAGCGATCGCCCTCACGCAACCGCAACACCCGCCCCAGGTAATGTTGCTGTTCTTTGGTGAGCAAAATTTGCTGTTGTTGGAGTTGAGAGGGGGCGATCGCTATTCTTTGCAGTTGAGACATTAGGAAAGATTCTGGAAGTAAGCTTCTAAGGCTTCGGTTACCAACTGAGTCATTGGCTTACCTTGGCTGTCGGATACTTCCTTCAATTTGCCATAAATATCAGCCTTCAGATTTACCCGGTGGCGTGATTTGTTCGCGCCATTAGCTGTACCAGGTTCGTAGGTGGCGCTAAATTCGCGGATGGCATCAAAACCAACGCGATCGCAAAAATCACCAAAGCTTTCTTTCGATTTCCGTGATTTCTTAAAGTAAACAAAAATTGGCTCTAGGAAGCTTTCCAAGTCATTATGGTGCAGCTTTTCTGTGTAAGGTTGCGCCAATCGTGTTTGATTTGGTGAACCACCTAACCACAATTGGTAACTTTCTGGGGCGCTACCCACAAAGGCCAATTCTGCCATGTAGGGACGAGCGCAGCCGTTAGGACAGCCGGTCATCCTTACCACAAAATGTTCTTTTTGTAAACCTAATTTATTCAGCAGAGCGCGAATTCGCTCCAAAATCCCCGGTATTGCCCGTTCTGATTCGGTAATTGCCAAGCCGCAGGTAGGCAAAGCAGGGCAAGCCATTGCATAGCGCTCTAAAGGTTCAATTTTACCAGGGTCATCTCCGACACCGTGACGGCTGAGAATTTCTTGAATGGCTTCTTTTTTATCTGCTTCGATATCGTAAAAAATCAAATTTTGGTGGGGCGTCAGGCGGATGGGCAAGTTAAATTGCTCGACAATTTCCCGTAAAGCGGTTTTCAGTTGAAACGAACCTTCGTCTTTAATGCGACCATTGTCAATTGAAATTCCTAAGAATAGCTTGCCATCGCCTTGTTCGTTCCAGCCGAGGAAATCGTGATATTTCCACTCTGGCAATGATTTCAAGGGTGTAAGTGTCTTACCAAAGTATTCTTCAACTTGAGCGATGAATTTATCTACACCCCAATCGTTGATTAAATATTTTAATCTGGCGTGACGGCGGTCAGTGCGATCGCCATAATCTCTTTGAGTGGCTACAATCGCTTTCACTATATCGTAAACGTCTTCTTTGGCTACATAGCAAATTGGATCTGCTAACCTAGCGAAAGTTTCTTCTTTATTGTGTGTTCTGCCTAAGCCACCGCCAGCAAAAATATTAAATCCTTCTAATTCTCCCTTCTTATTGGTAATTACCACCAACGTCAGGTCTTGGGAATATAAATCAACCGAATTATCTCCTGGTACTGTCACGCAAGCTTTGAACTTACGAGGCATATAGTGGGTGCCGTAAATCGGTTCTTCGTTGTCATGAATTATTGTGCCATTGCCATTGCGCGATCGTGCCGCCGTCACCTCTGGATTTTCTTCGCCGCTAATTACCTTTTCCCCATCTAACCAAATTTCGTAATAAGCGCCTGTTTGTGGTGAAAGCAAATCAGCAATATTCTGGGCATAATCCCAAGCATACTGATACTCTGGGCGATTTTTAAACGGGGCTGGTGGTGCCATCACATTGCGGTTGATGTCGCCGCAAGCTCCCAAAGTTGAACCCAGATTGTTGACAATGGTGGCAATTGCTGTTTTAAGATTCTTCTTTAAAATTCCGTGCAGTTGGAAACCTTGACGGGTAGTGGCTCGTAAAGTGTGGTTACCATACTCATCAGCCAGTTTATCTAAAGCCAGATACAGCTGAGGCGGTACCAAGCCACCGGGGTTTTTTGTCCGCAGCATAAACTGGTAATCTTTTTCCTGTCCCTTAGTGCGGTTATCGCGGTTATCCTGTTGATAAGAGCCGTGAAACTTCAACAGCTGCACTGCATTTTCCGTAAAATGAGTAGTGTCTTCAAGAATCTCAGTTGCTACAGGTTCGCGTAAAAAATTACTATTTTCCTTAATGACTTCTACTTTAGAAGGCTTACGGCTAGCGACGGGGGAAGGAGCAGATTTAACCATGAGAGTTGTATAGTATTCTCAATAAAGCATTTGTAGATGCCGAAGTAGCAAGATATAAGTATCCTTTCGGCTAGTTTATCCCCGGTAATCCGGCCGGAATAATGAGGAATATTCTGATTTTAACACGGCAAAAGTCGGCTTTCTCAGTGATCTAACACTTAACAAAACCAGTTCTTGAGAGTGCCTAGTACTGAGTAAAGTATAGAGTGATTGAAGACTCCTGAGTTCGATTTAACGAAAAAAGAGTTTTTTCTCGATA
The DNA here is from genome assembly GCF_014698115.1 of Nostoc sp. FACHB-973. Taxonomy (GTDB): domain Bacteria; phylum Cyanobacteriota; class Cyanobacteriia; order Cyanobacteriales; family Nostocaceae; genus Nostoc; species Nostoc muscorum. The sequence continues at coordinate 25,141 of NZ_JACJSJ010000055.1, read as the reverse complement.
ACTGTAGCGGTTTTCCATTGCCTGAAATACACACAATAAGTAGGGTAGCACAGCTGTGCTACCCTACTCTCAACATTTATCTTCACTCAGGTGATACTGGCAACATTTTTTTCCATTCAGCACTCAGCCAGGAATCCTAGCTCAGGCTTGCTGACTGTTTTAGTCATCTTTTATTTGAAGCTATAGCCAATACCAGCGTTGATGCTAACAGCAGGAGTATCACTATTTTGATAAGCATTAATTCCTACTTTGGCATTAGTGTAGAGGAGGAAATTGTTAGCAACTTCAGATTCAACACCAGCACCTAACACCACTGCATCTTTGTTACCTATAGGAGTTGGGGAACCATCTTTCTCTACAAAAGAATAACCACCAGTTAAATAGGCATTAGTTCTATTAGCAATGGGCACATCCAGAGAAACTTCTGGGATGATGGCACTAGTTTTATCACTCCAGAGAACATTACCCCGTGCAGAAAACGGCGTATTTCCTAATTTCACCCGAGCTGCGACATTACCACCAAATGTGGCATCATCGTTAATACCTTGTCCGCCGCTAGTAACGCCAGCTGCAATACCAGCACCGACGTAACTAGCATCAGTGCCCTTTTTGGTTTCCGCAGAAGCTTGACCAGGTGATAGAAGAACAGGAGCAATTACTAAAGAAGATAATGCAGAAATTGTTAGTAAAGACTTGAGCAAGCGTTTCATAATTGTGACCAAATTTTGTATTTTTTACTGTTATATTCCCAGTCGAAAACCCAGTAAAAATGTTCCAGATAATTCTGGAATTTTCTTAAGTAGCTGTTGGGATTGATGCACCAGACTTAAGAACAATTAGCTGAATGATTTTGAGCAAAATGCTATAATTACACTTGTTTTTTCTGAGATTCCGAATTTCTTATCTTCAAAACAGACGCTTTTAAAAGTGGCATAGTTATGGGAACTCAAAATTAACCGCAATTCAGTCGAACAACAGCCACTGACCTGACTTTCTCTGACCTTTTCACATAGGATGAAAAAGTAGCCTGTAGCATCTGTGGCAACAAACTAGAGAGTAAATCTATAAAGTTAATTTTTAGCAATTATTGGAGATTGAATAATGCTAACCGCTGCAAAAACGTTGTCTGGTTTGATGGGTTTATGTGTCGGTGATGCATTGGGTGTGCCAGTGGAGTTTACTAGCCGTGCAGAACGAGTCAAATCTCCAGTGACGACAATGTTGGGTTATGGCACATGGAATCAACCGCCAGGAACTTGGTCTGATGACAGTTCTTTAAGCTTTTGCTTGGCAGAAAGTCTTTGTAGAGGGTATTCGCTGGAGGCTATAGCTAATTCCTTCTGGCGCTGGTACAAGGAAGCTTACTGGACTCCCCGTGGCGATGTCTTTGATATTGGTCAAACGACTCATACAGCATTGATGCGGCTGAAACAGGGAGTTGTAGCCCACCAGGCGGGCGGTAAAGTTGAAAATAGTAATGGCAATGGTTCGTTAATGAGAATCTTGCCGATGGCTTATTGTCATAGAAGCTTAACTTTAGGCGAATTACTGGCGCGGGTGCATGATGTTTCAGGGATTACTCATGCCCATAGGCGATCGCAAATGGCCTGTGGCATTTATATTAGTATTGCAGTGTGCTTGCTGGAAGGCGCTGACCTCCAAACCGCTTATCTCCAAGGATTACAAGATATCCAAACAATTTATTCGGTGCGGGAATTTTTGTTAGAAAAGCCGCATTTTGGCAGAGTTTTCAGTGGTGAGATTGCCAAGTTACCAGTGGAAGAGATTAATTCTGGTGGCTATGTGATTGATACCTTAGAATCATCCCTATGGTGTTTATTAAATAGCTCATCTTATTCGGAAGCGGTACTGAAAGCTGTTAACTTAGGCGGAGATACAGATACTACCGCCGCCGTCACCGGTGGATTAGCGGGAATTTATTACGGCGTGGAAAATATTCCCCGACAATGGATGAACCAAATTGCCCGTAAACAGGACATTATCTACTTGGCAGAACGTTTTGCCAGGGCTGTTTACACTTGAAGGGAGTGGGGAGTGGGGAGTAGGGAGTGGGGGATGAGGGGGATGAGGGGGATGAGGGGGATGAGGGGGATGAGAGAGAAATAAGCAATCTCCAAGTCCCCCAGTCTCCCAGTCCCCAGTCCCCAGTCCCCAGTCCCCAGTCCCCACTCTTAAACCGTAGACAAAGAGTAGACTTGACCATCAATCAACAGTCGGGTGATTCCCTTGGCTTGGAGATGAGTACGAGCCTTATGGAGCATTTTACTATCGGGGACTTTAATCACGCGATCGCGTTTGGTAGAAAAGCGCTTGGCTACACGATGGTTATCAAACACCGGCAGGGTTCTTTGCTGGGTTTCCAGGTTGGGAATTTGCCCCAAGTCGCCAAAATCCTTGAGAGGCCGCGTAATTAATTCCGAAGAACGGTCAATCACCAAATAGCAAGTTTTTGGCAAATGGGCTGCCGATAGTGGTAAAACTTGAACTGATGCTTCACCTGGTCTGCGTTTTGTGACTAGAGGTCTTAACTCATCAAAGTCATCTTCCTCGAAGTCATCTTCCTCCTCAAAGTCATCATCTTCTAAATCGTCATCTTCCAAATCCTCCAAATCCTCTGATTCGTCTAGCAAGTCTTCTCCCAGCATCTGTGCTATGACAGTTGCTTCTGGACGTTCATCCTTGAGTCTGGGGCTAGGGACACTGGCTATTTCCAGAGGTTTTGGTTCTGGAGTTTCTAATTTTTCTGTGATTCGTAGCTTCGGTTTTTCCGTCGCTGAGGGGCGTCGCCGCACCCGTCTGCTAGCAGCATTTAAATCATCGTCAGTATCTTCTGAGTAGGGTTCCTCCTCTACTATTATCCGACGCACCTGCGGTTCAACCTCTACCACTTTGGGCTGGCTGTCGCTAGGTGGAACTTGGATTTCTGGCTCTGGTTGACTCAGCAGCGGTAACTGCTCATAGTTTACCTGTGCCCTACCCTCAGGAGTCCTGGCAGCCCGCTTTAAAGAGACTAAGTATTCATACTCGTCTTCTGGCAAAGTGCTTTTCAGCAGGCGACTAATTGTCGAGTTACTTACACCATAGCGGTCTGCTAAAGTTGAAGTTGTTTCGGCACTTTCTCGATATAACTTCAGAATTTCTTGTTTGTCAGAGTCTGTTAATTTTCTCACGGTAGATACCAAAAATCTTTGCTAAGCTCGTTTTCGTGTGCTGGTACGCCGCGTTCGTCTGAGTGATGCGTCATATTCTAGGGCGGCGCCCATGCCAAATAACACTCCACTAAACACCCAAAACACTTCTAATATCTCTCCACTTTGATAATTAGTAAACCCGTCAGCGTATTTGAACCACATATCTGCAATGTAGAGCGAAAAGGCCGCCGCTGCAATCATTCGCCAAGACTGGGAAACTCTTCCTCCCCAAAAGGCTAACAGCAGAGTGGTAGCAATAATTAACAGAACTACGTCGCTAACTACGTAAAACCAATTCAAAATAGCGACTAACAGTTCCGAGGGTGCTTCCTGTTGCATAGAAATCCACCATGCTAACAAACTACCGAATAAAGCAATTGCTAACACAATTAGCCACTGCCATTTTTCCAGATTGATTCGCCTGGAAGCCACAGCTAAAATCATGCCTGCGCCAAGTAACAGATAACTCAATACAAAAAATATATCGCCTAAAGACACATCCGGTTCTTGTTTTAAAACTATTTCGGTATACCCGAAAATTATCCCTCCAACGAAATAGGAAAGCATACCCAAGCCAATAGAGAGCCAAACGTTCCGACCACTGACGATTTGCGGACTAAGCCAGTTCCTCAAGCATAAGATACCAGCGCCCAAATAAGCTAAGGCTTCAAAAATATTTGTGCCAATCACATACCACTCGGCTCGGCTTTCTATGCCATCGGCTGCGGGAATTTTGGCACTAAACAACAAAAAGTATAACAGTGCCAGTACGCCCCAACCAACATTAGCCAAAACAATGTTCTGAGTGGTGAAAATCGATTTAGGAACCAAGGAATTGTCGTAAGAGTTATTCATAAGGCTTGACTATGTAGATGCACTCTGGCAGTATTTTGAGTTAAAGGATCGTATAATTAGCAGTTTGTCTGCCACACAATACACAATTGGACACAAAAAACAAGTGCCAGTAGTAGGAACTTTTGGAAAAAACTTCCAGACTATTGCCATAGTTTACCCAGTGCTGATTGATTTAGCCAAGTGATAAACAGCGATCGCTCTGCTTCTGGCATATCTTCTAACTTATAAATCACTTGTTTGGTAAAGTTAGCGTTACCAAAATACGACTTGCCTAGTCGATGCAATTCTTGCAAAAGGATAACTACGTGATTTTCTTGCCAGGGAGGCAGTTTGGGTGCAATCAAAGGATTGGTAGATACCAAAGATTTAACTGTTTCTGGAGGAGATGCTTGGGGAAATTGCTTTTGCTGAAATACCTCCGCAATATCTTTCTCAAATAATGCAGCTTGCCTAGCACCCAAAAACTCTTCAATATCGATATAAACACCTTGCAACAGTAAAATACACCCTTGGATCAAAATCCCGGTTTTGCCATGACTACCACCTGTGTCATTACCCAACTGTTCTAAACGGATTTTGCCCCAAACGCTAAAGCGTTCCGGTTCCTCCAGTAAAACACAGGCTTTACCCCGGTTATCCGTTAATTCTCTCCATAAGGCTCTAGCTTCTTCTTCTTGACTAGCTTTAAAGACACTAATCAAGCGAAAAGTCTGCCCTTGATAATCTAGGATCGGCACCTGCTGATCCCGTTTTGGGTGCTGAATGCTTGATATTTCAACATCCTGCCGTTTGAGAATAAACATGGCACTAGCAAATAACTCCTCACAGGGGCATTCTTAATATGGAATATATAATGGCATTTGGCAGCATCGCCAAGGCTGAAATTACCTAGCGTGCTGTAAAAATGGACTAAGCCGATCGCTTCGCTAGATACTTCACCAGAGTAAGCTGCCCAGAAAGACTCGGCCGAGGGTAAACAACCCCTTGACAACACAATATATCTAACCAATACCCCATCTGCTTCGTTTTTAGTGTACATTGAATAACTAGCGACTTGGATCTTAGCCTTGCTAGTGATAAATCTGCAATTTTCCATTGCTTCTTAGTCAGGTAAAGCGATATAATAATCTAGGTGACTCTTTTGGGAGCCGCTGTATTATTTTGGGCGCGTAGCTCAGTGGATAGAGCAATTGCCTTCTAAGCAATCGGTCGCAGGTTCGAACCCTGCCGCGCTCGTTTTAATTCAGTACAAATTCTTATGCCGTTTCAAAATTAGGGCAAGAGACGCGATAAATCGCCGTCTCTACAATAATTATTGACGATTGTTGATTGCGATCGCGCCAATAACTTGACACCATTTCTGCTGCAATCAAAGTGCTGTTTTAAAAGTTGTTGAATCATCTGGTAGATTTTTCGACGTTTTTCTGCTTCAGAATCGCTTCACGTTCCAAATTGATGGTTTCAGTTGACAAATTACATAATGCTTCCAAGGTTATTTTACCTTCATTGTGTAGCATCTCTAAGCAGTTTGTTGCTGATTCTAAAATTTGTTTGCCATTTCTGATTTGAATACTCAACTTATCTTCAATAACATCGAAAATAAGCAAAAGTGATATCTTTTGCCAAATTTTTTGAGTCGAAGCTACTACCTTGAAGGAAGTAACGATTTTTCCTTGTTCTGGTACATGAAGTGCTAAATCTGAAGTCTGAATACTTTTTTGGATTTCCTCAAGTGGTAACGACGAAATATCAATTGTCTTATCAAGAGTTATAAAGTCTGCTAAGTCAGGGAAATTTATTACTGTTTCGTTTAAAGATTCAAATTGAAAAGCTATTTTGTTGCTGAAAGGCTCTGTAATAGCATTAAGCTGTAGAGGATATGGGGGCTGTGGTACAGACCCTTTTTCATAAAATGAACGTCCTTCCTGAGTAACTGTAATTGGCGATGTTGCCGATAGAGTTTGTAATGACCGAAGATTTGCTGTAGTACTGCGGATAAATACAGAATCCAGCCCAAGTACAGAGGCTAATTCTTCTTCGGTTGGCGGAGGTTGAAATTCAATAGCAGCGCGAATAATAAATTCTTCAAGTACGTTGAATTGGCGGGGTTCTTTGATATTTACTTCTACTGGAGTTTGACGCAAGCTATAGCGAAATTGACGTGCTGCTAAAACTGATAAATTAGGACTTTGTGCTTCAATTTCCTCTACCAATTTTTTCAAATTATCATCAATTGATTTAGCAGAAGAAGCAAGAGACATCAACGAAACCTCCATGTATTTGACAAACTCAGGCTACATCATTGAAGGGAAACTTAGGTATTTGATTGTAAACTTCTGTATTTTCTTCGAGAGCTTGGCGTATATCGTATTGGGTTTGTAAATTCAACCAAAACTGAGCGCTATTACCAAAGTAGCGAGATAAACGCAAGGCTGTGTCTGCTGTAATACTAAGCTTTCCAGATAAAATCTCACTAATTCGTGTCTGACCTACACCTATATCTTTGCTTAATCGATCAGGGGTGATATTTAATGGGTCTAAAAATTCCAACTGTAAGATTTCTCCAGGATGAATATTTAGTAGACGGTCATTATTCATAATTCTTTTCATACATCAGTGATAATCTAGTATTTCAACTTCAGAGGCATTGTTTTCATCCGTCCAAACAAAGCAGATTCGCCATTGGTCGTTAATACGAATACTGTACTGCCCTTTCCTGTCGCCAACCAACTTTTCTAAACGATTACCAGGTGGAACGCGTAAATCGTTAATTGACGTTGCGGCATCAAGGATAAGCAGTTTTCGTAAAGCAGTTTTTTGGATATTAGGCGAATACTGAGAAGATGTAAAGCCGTCAAAAATAAGTTTCGTCTCTTCAGATTTAAAACTAACAATCACAATATTATTCTAGTGATGGCTAATTTTCCCACTATATCACCTAAATTTTATCTACCAAATTTTTGAAATTATCATCAATCAGGTTGAGTAGAAATCGTCAGCTATTTCTAAAGCGCTTGCTGAAAAGTTTTGATGGCATCAACATGATTCACCATATTAATGCAGCGTAACAACAAATCCAGATCGATTCCTTTGACTTCTTCACTACTGGAAACTTTTTCATAGTGAAGCGCGTTGCCCTCTGAGCGCAGGTGATAAACTTCTAAAACGCCATCTTCCCAGAACCACACTTCGGGAATTTTGAGACGCTTGTATGCCTCCAATTTATTGATACCGCCACTGGTAAATACTACTTCTATTGCTAAATCAGGACGCACTCTACCAGGGGCAAGTTTATAGGATTTATCTGCTTCTCGCTTGACACCAGCAGATTCACTTTCTAAAGTCATTGAACCAGTTGGCGTAAAGTCAAACTCTGCCACCAGCAGGTAAAGTTCTAACAATGCACCGAGTCTTTCTTTAACGGTTTCGTGGGGTTCTCCAGGCATTCTTCGGATCTCCAAAATACCATCCAGGAAAGACAAGCGATATCCTGGACGGTCTAATAATTGCTCTACGGCTTTGAATTCTCTCCAAGTCAGTCCCTCAAATAGAAGGGGTGATTCTTTTGTGGGTGTAGGGATGGCTGTTGTAGTCATAAAAGTCTCCAGTCTGTTTCTAAATGAGAAATAATCAGCTTTGGAGGTCAGTTTGTTAATTATAATATAACTTCTTTCTCCAATATTAAAAATTACTTTTTATTTCCTAAAGTTGAATTCAGAGCAAATGCTATTTTTCGGCTCAGATGAGTTGAGAAATATCCACGAAACCTTGATGAAGACTAACAATATTTGAAACTTCGGAATACATACTTCCAACTTTCCCTGGTTGATGTGTAAATAAATCATGACAACCGACAATTATCAGCAATTCTTGAGCGCGGGAAAACGCAACATTGACTCGTTCTGGTTTCTTAGCAAATCCCACGTCTCCTTTATTATTGTTGCGAACCATACTCACAATTACAACAGGTCTTTCCATCCCTTGAAATCTGTCTACTGTGCCAGTACGAATTTCTAGGGAAGGGAAAAGTTCAGATTGCAGACGTTCGTCAATTTTTCTTAATTGAGCGCCATAAAATGTAATTACGGCGATTTCTTTTTTTCCTTCCCCATTAGCAACTTTATCAGCCCAAGTATTCTCGAACTGCTGACAAAGGCGTTCAATTATATCAATTTCTGGAGTATTAAAATAAGAAGTTCCGTTACGTTCTTCTAAAAAGTTCTTTTCTATGGGCGTTTTTACCCACAGAATATGGTGAGATTCTTGGATGATTTCGCCTGCTAAATTATGTGCGCGTTTTGTATCAGGTTCCAAAATCCCAGATTCTAGTTTACCGTCATAAAACTGATTGATTGCGCCCATAATATAGGGGTGCATTCGATATTGTGTAGTTAGCATTTGTTTTATGCTTTCATCAGCAGATTCAAACTGACTTTTAAATAGTGAATCTTCTAAAAATTGTAGTTCTTCTCGTGTATTGCCAATTGCTTGAGCAACTTCTTCTAAAGTGCTAGTATCAAGCATGGGTGGTAATTGTCGATGGTCGCCTACCATGACTAACTTTTTACCTTTCAATGCTGGAATTAGTAATTCTGGGGGAGTACACTTACTAACTTCGTCAATGATGACGACATCAAAGGATTTAAATTCTTCAGAGAAACCCCTATTTGCAGCTTGCACGCAGGTGATACCAACGACGTTGGCATTATCTAAATATATGCGCCTTAAATCGTCGCTATCGCCTTCCGTTGGCTTTCTTAATTTTTCTATCCAATCTTGCACAAAATTCTGATATTTGTTGAGATAAGCTTCTTCTTTTTGAAGTTCTTTTTGCCAAGATTCAAACTGACTATTTAAACTCTGTAAAAACTCTATATTAAAAACATCACCACTAGAATTTTCTGGCTTAAATTTATCTGGTATTGTTCCCCATTCTGTCAACCACCAGTTTCTTTCCACGATTAAAGTTTGTGATGGCTGTGGTTGTAGTTGTTGTTCTAATTCATCTAGATTAATTTGCAATTTTTGAAGCTGCTGTAGAGAAGCTTCAGTTTCTTGTTGGAGTTTTGCTAAATGCTCGTGTAAAGAGGTTTTAATTACCTCCAGCACAGCAAAAGGTTCTAATAATGAAATCAAAGTTTCAAGCTGACTGATACAATTTACCCAAGAATGCACTTGTTGGGTAAATTCTTGGGGGTGTTCCCAAATATTTGATTGTGTTGTGAGATATTGCTCAGCTAAAATGCGTAGTTTATTAGGTGTGTTTGGCTGTTGGCTAAGTTCTTGCAAGATATTAATAACTTGTTCAAGTTGCAAATTAGCATCTTGTTGCGCTTTTTCTAGCTGATATTGAATGGTTGAGATTTGCTGTTGGCTGATTTCATTTGTATTAAGTTCACTTAGTTGTCGGCGTAGATAATGAAGCTGTTGTTCTGTTTCCGTTTTGACTTTTAAAACGCATTGACGTGCATTTGCAAGGATAGTCTCTAGCAATTCTTGTGTAATTCGGGTGAGAGTAGAGTCAATGCTATTCCATTCCCATGATGCACCATAGGTTTTCTGCATTCTGATTAAGAAAAACTGGGTATTTTCAACCAGTAACTTTCGCTGTTTGGGGTTAAGTAGTTGATAGTTATTAAACTGTTTATAAGTCTCTTGCCATTGGGTGCGATCGCTTTGTGAAAATACCATTGGAATTTGATTAAAATTTTGTTGTAAAAAATAACTAAAATTATGCTGTTTGCCTTGTCTATCAGTAAAATTGCCATCTATTTCATAAGCGATCGCTTTTGTAAATAACTCCCACTCCGGCAGGTTAATTTTGTAGTTTTTTGGTACTATTGGTAACTTTAATGCATTAGCAAACATCAACAAACCTAGTGGTAAATCCACCAGATTATCTGTTAAAGGTAAACCCGATCGCTGACAATCTTTTAAAGTGTGATAGAGATGAGAATGTGCTGTTGACTTCCATTCTTTAACTGCTGAGATAATATAATCTATTTCCCGTTGGCGGTTTTCCCATATCTGGATTGTTTGCTGTAGGTTTTGCTGCTTGGCAATAAATTTTTGATAATCTGCTTGTAACTGATTTAACGAGTCAAAATTCTGTTTAACAGTCTGCGCTAATGCTGCAACTGCTGACATGGCTTCACTCGCATTTTGAGCAGAATTCAAAGCAGTTTTAAATTCCAAAATTTCTGTTGCTATGGTTTCACGCAACCAAATCGCTAAACCAAAAGCACCAAATTCTGGGCGAACGAAGCCAAGTTCATCAGTATATTTGATAGATTTACGAACATTTGCTAAAAATTCTTCTACTAAACTATTACTTTCTGCGTAAGGCTTAAGAAGTGGCAAAAAATTTGTGACTTCTGGAGATTCCCATTTGATATTAGCAGCATTATTTAGTAAAATATCTAAATCAAAAATTAGAGATTCAACTTCATTTTGCTCTGATAATATTTTTTTATAAAAATTTTCTTGATTTTTAAAGTTTTCCTCTAATGCTAATTTATTTTGATTAAACTTACTTTGTTGTTCTTGGAATTTTTTCTCTTTTTTTAAATAGGCTGTAAATCTTGGCAATAATGGCAGTAATTGACTCAAAACTTTAATATTTTCTAGTCGTTGAGTAAGATTATTTTCGCAGTCATTTGCAGTATTTTCCAGCCATCTGCCAATCACTTGATCTTCTAAAAATGGCTGTCCTTCCTCCCCAACTTTTTCGGCTTTTCCCTTGCGTACAGCCCGAATCACTGGGTTGTGAACTAATCGACTCAAGGCGTTATCTACTGCTAAATTGGCTTGAGAAGCGATTAAAGTGCGCCCGCCACGAAGGGCAATTTGATAGCAAATTTCAGCAATTACGGTAGTTTTTCCAGTACCTGGTGGCCCTTGAATCAAAACAAGATCCTTGGCAGCAAGTACCTTTTCTACTGCTGCTTTTTGTCCAGGATTAGCAGCAGATAATAATAATTCCTCTGGTTTAAGTTCAATGGTTGTTTTAATTTGTCTAGCTTGGGAAGCATCGAATAAAAAGTTACCCAAATATTGATTCTGAGTGTAACCATTATTCAAATCGTCTAAGGCTTTTTTCTTGCGCTGAATCTGCTGAATATCACCAACTGCTTCAAAACACAAAAATCCGGTTACTGGCAATTTATAACGATCTGTTGCGATATATTCAGCTAAGTCACGTTCTAATCTGACGCTGATAATACAACGGTTGGGATCGACTTCTTCAACAGTTCCTAATTGGCGGCCGCTAAGCCAATTTTTGCCGATGGGAGCAGTTTCAAACAGTTTTAAATCTTCATTTTTTGCTCGTCTTGCGCGTTCCCAAAAGTTTTCTAGTTCAAGGGAATTTTGATAAAAGCCGTCAAGGGTGGCTGAGGTGACATCAATTTCAAAATTTATCCGTCTTTTAAAGTTATGGTTATTACCTATGTAACGCACAGAAAATTGACGTGCTTTAGCGATTTTTTCTTCAATTTGTAAAAACGCTTTCCAAGCTTTCAACTGTTCTTCTGTAGGCACATAATCCCCACAAGCTGGTGCGGCTTTTATACGCGTCAATGTCGCCGATGGAATGTCGAGATGATGCTGGTGATTAGGTAATAAACGCAAGCGAAAAGCTACAGAATAGCTATCAGCATTTCCCCGTGATAGGTGTAATAATTGAGCCGAAAGTATCTTTAAACCGCCCTTGCCATCTTTTTGTACAGCTACTGTAAATCCTAATGTTTTTTTTAGTTTTTCCAGTCTTGGAGGTAATTGAAACTCATGGGAATCTGTTGCTATTGTTAAATCCCAAATTTCTTCTCCTACGTCTTTACCTGCGCCTTTGCGATGCACATAAAATAGACAAGGTTTTTTCCCGACGCATTCAAACATTAACTCGTTGGCGTGTTCGCGTCGTTGGCGAAATTCGGGATATGATTCTAGGGCGGTTTCTCCTTCAAGATTGCGGATTAATCTATCAATTGTTGAACCTACGAATGTATAACCCCACTCTTGGGAGGATGTTTTAATTTTTGAGGATTTAGCTGTTAGTTTATTTACTGCTAGACGAATGCGTTCTGCTTCGGATTCCGAGATTGAACTTGTATGGCTTTTGACTGTAATTTTGAGGCGATCGCAAATTTCTAATAGTTTTTTACTATCTAAATTCAATTCTTTTGAAAGTTCGTAGATTCTGAGTTTGATTTTGTTCATCCACTATTGCCTTTGCACACCAAGTTTTTATATTTTAGAATTCAAAAGACTATATCAAAGTTTGTACTGTCGATAAACTTGACTTGCGGCGCGATGCAGCAGGGAGTGTCGCCAAACGAGGGATTTCATATCATCAGCATAACCGCCACCAATGACGCAGGCGACAGGATAACCACTACTCATACAAGTACTTAAAACCTGCATTTCACGACGGAAAATCCCAGTGTCTGTTAAGGCTAATTTTCCCAAGCGATCGCCTATATGAGGATCTACACCTGCATCATAAAATACTATATCTGGCTTGACTTTAGATAATAAATCTGGTAAGTAATTCGCCAATGTTTGTAAATAAGCATCATCTTCCATTCCCACGGCTAAAGGAACATCCAAATCGCTGTTTTGTTTGGTACCGGGGAAATTGACTTCGCAGTGCATGGAGAAGGTAAAAACACTCTCATCGTCTTGGAAGATAAAAGCGGTGCCGTCTCCTTGATGAACGTCCAAATCTACAATGAGGATTTTTTGCACAAGTCCGAGTTTTTGTAAAACGCGACAGGCGATCGCTAAATCGTTGAAAATACAAAAACCAGATCCATAACTGGGAAAAGCATGATGAGTCCCACCAGCCGTATTACAAGCTAAACCCTGACTCAGTGCCAACTTAGCAGTGAGTATTGTACCACCAACCGCTACACAGGTACGATTTGCCAGCGCTGGACTCCAAGGTAACCCAATGCGACGCTGTGCTTTGGGTTCTAGGGTTCCTTCACAATAAGCTTGAACGTAATTTGGGGTGTGGACTAACTCGATCAACTCTGCCGGCGGGCGTTCAGGCGTATGAAATTGTTCTTGATTTGCTACACCATCAGCTAATAGCAATTCGTAGAGTTGTCGGAATTTGGACATTGGGAAGCGATGTCCTTCAGGTAATGGTGCAACGTAATCTGGATGGTAAATAATTGGCAAGTCCATGTTATTAATTTTCAACCATAGTTTGGTGCCAAATATATCTAGAGATTGTCTGGTAATCATTCATCAGACTGTTTTTAGATGTTCGCATTCATGCAAAAGTTATTTAGACTGTAACCAAACAGCACTTATGAAAATTGTCTAACAACAGGGTAACAATAATCTACAAAATCCCAATCACTTAATTACCATCCCCCAATGGTGGACAAACCTCAATGGCCAAAAAATTATTTGGCAACAACGAATAATTAGCCAAGTCGAACAACTTGGCTGGAAACTCCGACAACTAACAAGGTAAAATTTAGCCATAATCACAACAACACTGTTAACTATTTTAATCTCAAACTCAAACTTGAAAATTGATATGATGCAATGGATTCCGCCGATCGCCTTTATTTTAGCTGGTTTACTGGCTGGAATAATTGGTGAAAAAGTTATCTTCAAAAAACTCGAAATATTCGTTAAAAATAAACGGATTGCCGGAGGAAATATTATATTTCACTCCCTGCACCGCATGACCTTTATTTGGTTTGTGATTGGCGGTTTTTTTTGGGCAGTTCTCAGTTCTCCCCTGAGACCAGATATTGTCACTGTGCTACAAAAAATTCTCACCATCGCATTTTTGTATTCAGTGACTTTAGTTTTGGCCAGACTGACTGCTGGTTTTGTTAATTTATTTATTCAAAGGGCAGAAGGAGTTCCCACTTCACTCGTTTCTAATCTTGCTAAGGCTACTGTTTTACTTTTGGGAACATTAATTTTATTACAAACTGTCGGTGTTGAAATTACGCCAATTGTCACGACTTTAGGTATTGGTGGTCTAGCAGTTGGTTTGGCGCTTCAAGACACCCTAGCAAATTTATTTTCTGGTTTTTACTTAATTATTTCTAAGCAAGTTAGAACCGGAGACTATGTGAAATTAGATGCTGGACAGGAAGGCTATGTTACGGACATCACATGGCGCAATACGACAATTAAAGAAGTTTCCAATAACGTAGTAATTGTACCAAATTCTAAATTAGCATCGGCAATTTTCACTAACTATCATTTACCCGCCAAGGAAATAACTTTAACGATGAATGTCGGTGTCAGTTATGATAGTGACTTGGAACAAGTTGAAAAAGTGACTGTGGAGGTTGCTAAAGAAGTTATGCAAGAAATTGCACCCAAGTTAATTGCAAATGAACCATATATTAGATTTCACACTTTTGGGGATTTTAGTATAGATTTCACGCTATATATGCGAGTCAGTGAATTTTTTGACCAGCGCATTGGTAAACATATATTTATTAAAAAATTGCACAAACGCTATCAGGAAGCAGGGATTAGTATTCCCTTTCCCATCAGAGAAGTTTATGTGCAAAACAATAGCCAAGAAAATTAAGCTATGGAACAAATAATGGTTGCTACATTCCAGGATGTAGCAACCATTATTTGCTTTTGAAGTTAGATTGCTAATGCTCGCTTTTCTAATGGTAGTTGAAAGCGATCGCCTGGTGTTGGTTCAATCACCCGCGTCGAAAGATTGTTTTTCTCTAATAGCGAACGAAATTCCGCAGCACTTCCTTTAGTCTGAATCAATTTCATCAGCAATCCCTCAAATATCACATCACCACCAGCCGCTGTGGGTAATATTACTTGAGGCTGTAATGATTTTACTACCTCTAAAGCACTATTTTTTCCTTTAATAATCGGCCCTAGCAAAGGTAATGTCATGTCAATAAACGGTGTAATCGCTACATCAATGGGTGCAGCTTGCTTAACTTCTGGAGAATGATATCCGTGAGGTTCGTAGTATAAAGTTAAACCACTTTCCAATTCTTTCAGGAGATAACTATTTTCCACGAGAGTGGGGCCAATGGGCGAACCAGGAAAAGCCTTGATTTCAATTTGATTATCTAAAGTAAAAGTCTCACCATGAGCGAGAGTGGTTACCTGGGTGTAACCTAATTGCTGTACTACCTTAGCTGCATTGGGAGAAGCTACAACCTTGATATTATGGTCTAGCTGCTTGAGTGTTGGTGGGTGAGCATGGTCTTCTAAACCCTGAGATAGCACAATTAAATCAATGTTCTCAGGTATTGGGCGCTCTTGCGATCGCCACCCCTTAAATAACCACTCTAAATTACTGAAAATTAACGAACCAACTAGCCAAGGGTCGATTAGTATCCGTTTTCCGCCGATTTCCAGCAGCCAACTATTGCTGTCGAACCAAGTTAAGAACATAAAATTTTGTAAAGATAACGCCTATCTTTATTATCAATGGTGTCAGCTTTCTTGTAGGCACTCCCAAAAAATCACTTCAGGGACTTCCAGAAAATAAACTATCCCAAATTATTTGTACATTTTTTGGGTAGCACAGCTGTGCTACCCTACTATGGAATATTTTTTTCCTTGGAAGTCCCTCAAACCGCATATTTTTACCTGATTTACCTGCAATCTGCTGTAAAACTAATGTTGAATAGTTAAACCACCATCTAAAACTAGTGAATGCCCAATCATAAAACTAGCTGAATCTGAACATAACCATAATACTGCTTGAGCAATTTCTTCCGGTGTACCTAATCGTTTTATGGGATATTGATTGCCATAAGATTTTATTGTTTCCTCACTTAAAGCTGACATGACCATAGGAGTTACAATAGTTCCTGGGCAAACAGCATTAATTCTAATACCATCCTTAGCGTATTGTGCAGCTAAAGATTTAGTAAGTCCTAAAACGGCGTGTTTGCTAGTACAATAGAAATGAATATTATGTTGTGGTTTATTTCCTTGCTCATTAGTTAAATTAGCAGCAATTAGTCCTCTAATAGAAGCATTATTTACAATAGCACCACCACCATTTTTCAGCATTTCCGGAATTTGATGTTTCATACATAGCCAAACTCCTTTTAAATTAGTATTAATAACTTGATTCCAATTCTCTTCAGAATCATCTATATTAACTTTGAGAATTCCAGGAGTTCCAGCATTATTAAAAGCATAATCTAAACGACCAAAAGTTTTAATTGTTTGGCTAATTAAATTTTTAACTTCTGTTTCTTGAGTAATATCTGTAGGGATAAAAATACTTTGACTACCAGCTTTTTCAATTAAATTAACAGTCTCTTCACCTTCTTTAATTTTCCTGCCAGCAATCACTACTTTTGCCCCTAACTCAGCAAAAGCTAATGCTGTAGCTTTGCCAATACCAGAATTACCTCCTGTAATCAGAACAACTTTATCAGTAAATTGTTTCATAATTAAATACTTTTAATATTATTCAGAATTTAGTTCAATTATGTAGATTTTACATACCTGGAATTTTAGCAGTGATTGGCTGATATCTTGCACCTCACGGTATAAACCACTAATAGTCAAATAAGAGTGTAAAAAAGTGACTCTAGAAGTGAGAAGGTATTTAAGTAACCTGAGTTCGGGTTAAGCAGATTGAGGTAAAAGCCATTCCATACAGATCGCTGAGTAAATCGGGAACTGGTTGACGGTCATCAATATTACCAGGAGTAAGAACCACATTTAAGAGTTGACCAAGTTCATTGAGGACAAGATGAAGCTTAAACCCGAAAAACCAATCCACAGAAGTTTTTCCACGAGCGGCTAAACCTTCAAAAACCTTATGCCGAGAAATCCGACGATTATGGCAGACCTTCAGACATGTTGAATCGATAAAACCGATACCCGTACACTGTCCAAAACAATGCTTCAGGTAAACGCACAAAGGTATCAAGGTTGATGGTATCCATTCAATGAATCGTTCATAACTCGGCAGTCCCGGAAAAGCACAACTCCATTGCTGTTTGACATGATTCAAATAAAAATGCTTGAAATTCCGGTAGTGATTTTGATGAAATGCAATCAGTATCGTCATTATTTCACTCAAACACAGACTTCTAGCCCGAATCCGTCTTATTCCTCCATGTACCAGAGGTTCATCGCTGAATATCTGAGGTTCATCGCTGAATATCTGAGGTTCATCGCTGAATATCTGAGCTTTAAACTTCTAGTTTTAACACTCCCTCATCTCCCTCATCTTTGCGTCCCCCCAGATCCCCTGGTCAATAAATCGTATAGAAAAAGTCAGACTTTTTTTTGATACCATGAGAAGTCTGACTCATTAAAAACCGATTGACGTATGAGCAAAGGTACCTTATTCGATAAAGTTTGGGACTTACACACTGTTGGTACACTTCCCTCAGGACTTACACAACTATTTATTGGGCTTCACCTAGTTCACGAAGTCACTAGTCCCCAGGCCTTTGCTATGTTACGCGAGCGGGGTTTAAAAGTACTCTTTCCTGAGCGTACCGTTGCCACGGTAGACCACATTGTGCCCACAGAAAATCAAGCACGTCCTTTTGTCGATTCCTTGGCAGAGGAGATGATTCAGGCGCTTGAGCAGAATTGTCAAGAAAATAACATAACTTTTTACAATATTGGTTCTGGTAGTCAGGGCATAGTTCATGTCATTGCTCCCGAACTTGGACTGACCCAGCCGGGAATGACGATCGCTTGTGGAGATAGCCACACATCCAGTCATGGTGCATTTGGGGCGATCGCATTTGGGATCGGTACTAGCCAAGTCCGGGATGTTCTGGCTTCCCAAACCCTCGCCCTCTCGAAACTGAAAGTCCGCAAAATTGAAGTTAACGGCACTCTCAACCCTGGGGTTTACGCCAAAGATGTGATTTTACATATCATCCGCACCCTTGGTGTTAAAGGTGGCGTGGGCTATGCCTACGAATTTGCAGGTACCACCTTTGAACAAATGAACATGGAAGAGAGGATGACAGTCTGCAATATGGCGATCGAAGGTGGTGCCAGATGCGGCTACGTCAATCCGGATCGAGTCACCTACGATTACCTGCAAGGCAGAGATTTTGCCCCCAAAGGTGCAGATTGGGACAAAGCATTAACTTGGTGGGAATCCATCAAAAGTGATGCTGATGCTGAATACGACGCTGTAGTAGTCTTTGACGCTGCCCAAATTCCTCCCACTGTTACCTGGGGAATTACTCCCGGTCAAGGTATCGGTGTTAACCAGTTTGTTCCCCAGCCAGAAGAACTCCTCGAAGAAGACCGCTTTGTTGCCGAAGAAGCTTACCGCTACATGGATTTATACCCCGGTCAACCCATCAAAGGCACCAAAATCGATGTCTGCTTCATTGGCAGTTGCACCAACGGCAGAATTAGCGATTTGCGGGAAGCTGCCAAAATCGCCAAGGGTCGCCATGTTGCTGAGGGAGTTAAAGCCTTTGTCGTTCCTGGTTCCGAACGGGTGAAGCAAGAAGCCGAAGCTGAAGGACTAGACAAAATCTTCACCGAAGCTGGATTTGAATGGCGTGAACCTGGGTGTTCCATGTGTCTGGCGATGAACCCCGACAAATTACAAGGAAGACAAATCAGCGCCTCCTCTTCTAATCGCAACTTTAAAGGAAGACAAGGTTCCTCCTCAGGTCGCACATTATTAATGAGTCCGGCAATGGTGGCTACTGCTGCCATTAAAGGCGAAGTCTCTGACGTGCGTGAGTTGTTGTAATTTTGGGCATGGGGCATTGGGAGAGACGCGATGAATCGCGTCTGTACAAGAGTTAAGTCCCCCAGTCCCCAGTCCCCAGTCCCCAGTCCCCAATCCCCAATTCCAAATATGGTAAGCGAAGTTAAAACAGTTTCCGGGCGCGGTATACCTTTAGTGGGCAATGATATAGATACCGATCGCATCATTCCCGCTCGCTATTTAAAAGCCGTTACCTTTGATGGCTTAGGCGAAGGTGCGTTTATCGATGACCGCAAAGCATTAAATGGCGAACATCCCTTTGACCAACCCCAGTATCAAGGAGCGAAGATTTTAATCGTTAATAGGAATTTTGGCTGTGGTTCATCACGAGAACATGCACCGCAAGCGATCGCTAAATGGGGAATTCAAGCATTAATTGGTGAAAGTTTCGCCGAAATCTTTTTTGGTAACTGCGTGGCAATGGGCATACCTTGTGTGACAGCTGATGCTGCTAATGTCAAACAATTGCAAGAGTTAGTAGCTGCCAATCCCGAAGCAAATGTCACAGTGAATTTGGAAACTTTGCAAGTGCAAATTGGCGATTTCACTACCCCAGTTTTCATCGGTGAAGGTACAAGAAGCACCTTTATTTCTGGGACTTGGGATGCTTGCGGTCAGTTGGTAGCTAATGCAGACCAAGTTCGGGCAACGGCTGCAAAATTGCCTTACGTTGGTTGGGGTAATTTAGCTGCGAGTTAATACTCTGTCCCTCAGAGTAATTTTCTTGATTTGGATGAATGTTATTCCGGCCAATGGCAAAGCAAATTGGATTGGATACTCGATGCAGATATAGCAATTTTTAATGAGGTGTTGGAGCGATCGCTGTGGTAGATTTTTAACAGTACTGTCAGCTCGCTCCATCTCCTCAATATCCAGACTATGAAAATCAATCGATTGCTGGAACTTAAGCAAAAACTGACGGATGAAGCAGATTTGTCCGATATCTGGCTATTTTATATGGATAATTTTGCGGATCATCCGAAATTTACTCAACTAGGTGAGCCTGCGTATAATGAATATCTAAATACTGTCCTCCACAAAACTTGTGAGCAAATGTTTGGCAGGGCAATAAAGATTACTGACTTTTTCCTGATTTACATTGCAAAGTATGGTTTTTTTCATGGACCTTTCCAAGTTAAAGGACGTATTGGGGGTATGATTTATTTCGAGGATATAAAAATTGGGTTAGTTGCAGTGTCAGCGGATTATCCCCCTACCGATGCGGTTAAGTATTCACGTTTTTCTGAGATAATTCAACTGTCGGGACCTAATCCCAATGAACGCAATTGAGAGAAGCACAACGGATAGGTGTTTCCAAGAAGTGCGATCGTATAGGGAGTAGGGAATGGGGAGTGGGGAGTAGGAAAGAAGCCTTATCTGAGTGTACTGATTTTTTTCAGAAATCAAATATGAGTCCTATAGTAGATATTGGT
The DNA here is from genome assembly GCF_014698115.1 of Nostoc sp. FACHB-973. Taxonomy (GTDB): domain Bacteria; phylum Cyanobacteriota; class Cyanobacteriia; order Cyanobacteriales; family Nostocaceae; genus Nostoc; species Nostoc muscorum. The sequence goes on along the minus strand of NZ_JACJSJ010000055.1, from coordinate 4,901 downwards.
GTTGGGTTAGCGTTTGAATAAACGGATTTAAGTCCCCCACTTCAAGCATTGCTGAATTCTGTATTCTGAATTCTGAGTTCTGATTTAATCTTCAGTTTTTTCTAGGCAACTGCCGTTAAAATCAAAGTCTTGACATTCTTTACTTTCCAACAATTGCCTGACTGTACTACCAGGTTGACAACTCATCAAAGTTCCTCCCAAAGCAAATAGTGTCATCGCAGTTGCTATTCCCACTAAAGTAGCTCGTTTTAGAGGTTTAATTGTCCTGATTAAATTTTCTATCCCAGTACCATTACCAACAACCTCAATTGGCTTTAGTGCTTCCAAAGCAATAGTCGCATTAGCGTAGCGGCGTTTGCGATTGCGTTCCAACATTTTCATTAACCACGACTCAAAACGTGGGCTGATTTGAGGAACCAATTTCTGGAAATTAAAGCGATAATTATCATCAATTAACTTACCAATATCAACAGAACGGGTATTATTAAGTAAGCAAATCAACGTTGCTCCTAAACTATATAAGTCTGATGCTTCTGTGAGAGGATGACCAAAATGTTCCTCTGGTGGCATGAAGCCTTGGGTTCCGGTTACGAAGCTGCTAAGAGATATTTTTGCATCTTGTATCCTAGCCAAACCAAAATCCACTAAGTAAGCATTTAGTTGCTCATCAATCAAAATATTCTCTGGTTTGATATCCCGATGAATAATTGGCGGAATTTGCTTTTGGAGATAAACCAAAATTTCTAAGATTGATAGAGCAATTTGCTTAATTTGTTCGGGATGAAAGCTGCGTTTTGAACTTAAGGATGGGGCATTTTTATATTCCTGCACCAGATAAAAAACCCCTGGCATTTCAAACGAATCTATATAGCGAGGGATGCGTGAATGATTCAGTTGTTGCAGGATTTGAATTTCGCGTTCATAGGCTTTCACACCTGACCAGTCAGTACTTGCACTAGCGAAACAAAACTCTTTGATTACTACTTGTTGATTGGAGTTGACGACATTAGCTAGGTAAGTAACGCGTCCCCCTTCTCTGTTGCGTCCTAGTTCACTGATGACTTGATAACCTTGTTTGGAAAAATCTGGATGGTGACTCAAGGGAATTACCCCTTTATGTCCATTACGCACATCAAGCTCCATTATACCCCACCATATGAGTTTGATTTTGTCAAGGTGTAATTCAAAATTAAGAGCGACTCACCCAGATTGTTAACCGCATTTTTACCCTACTCGCCCCAAAGCGCATAAACACAAACTGATGCCCTTATCTTGATGATGCCAGCTACTTCAACTTTGGGAAAGTTGCCAAGGTACTGGCTTGTTGATGCGCGAAATTGTTAAATTTGCCCTAACCACTGGGCAATTTGGGTGTTAACAACGTCTGGAACTTCATCGTGAGGACAATGACCGGCATTGGGAATGGGCACTATTTTGATGTTTTTGCCATTCTCACGCGCCTTTTCGTAAATCTTTGCCCCAGTAATTGGTGTCCAGGGATCGTCAGCACCCCAAATTACCAATAGAGGACGTTCTACTTTGGGCAATAGTTCCTCTGGACTTGGGCCGGGAGGTGCGGTGAGAATGGAGGCGAAAACTTGTTGCGCTCCTGGATCGCAAGAAGGAGTATAAAGTAAATCGACTAATTCATCGGTGACGGCTTGGCGATCGCGGTAAACTTGGTAAAGAGTACGGCGAATTTGGGCTTTTTGGCGGATACGATTGTAAACAAATTTGCCTGTAATTGGCGATCGCACAACCCGATTAAAAGCTGCCATCACAATGCGTAGCGGCGGATTCAATTCGTGGGGACGATGACTCAAACCACCCGCCGAGTTAATTAAAACACCGCCAGCAGCAATTTCTGGATGTTCTACCAGTACTATCAAGCTCAAAAGTGCGCCGATGGAGTTGCCAATAAATACAGCAGGTTCCTGGATGTGTGCTGTGCAAAAATCTTTCAGCAATTCCACCCAAACTTCCACACTGTAATCAATGGCTGCTTTATCGGAACCACCAAAACCCAAAAGATCCAAAGCAAAAACTTGGTAGCAGGCATTTGCTAAAACTGGGATATTTTTCCGCCAGTGTCCAATGGAAGCACCAAAACCATGAACTAGTACCAAAGGGCGTCCTGTACCCATGACGGTATACTGGATTTTATGGCCCTGCCAAGTCCAAAAGAATTTTTTAATGGTGGTAGTTGTTGCTACCTGCTGTGTAGTTCCAGTCATTATGAAGATTTATAAAGTACTCTTCAATATAGTAATGTTCTCTGGCATCAGATATTGCACCTCAGCGAATTTTAGATTTTAGATTTTAAATTTTGGATTGTAAATTCCAAAATAACTCTCTGGAACTCTGATTTTTTAGTGCCTTCTGCCTTGAGAAGTTCTGATGGTGGGAAACCTCCGGTCAGACTTTTTGCTGCGTCCTGTGCGCTTCTATTTAGGGCTTGCTAAACCAAGTCAATTCTTGCAAATAAAAGCGGATTCCTAGATGAATAATTTTAGATGTTAGTTTCATCTATTACCAGGGATTAATAAGTTAGGGATACCAAATACCCCTTTAACTTTTTAGACGAATGGTAGTGTGAGATGAAATACACAAATCAAAGTAACTTTGTTCATTTGAGCAAATTTGTTCTTGCTGCAACCTCTGCGGCAATGTTTTCGCCAATAGTTTCTGCTTACGCAGCTTCAGGGTTTTCTACCATCGTCGCCCAAAAACCTGATAATTCTACTGAGCAACAAATTTTAGCCGATAATGAAGTAGAAACAAGGAGTAGTACTACTACTATCCAACGGCAAACTGTAACCACAGAAAGCCGCACTCAAGTAAATACTAGTAGTGTTTCAGTCAAAGGACAAAAAACAGGTTTTAGTCTGGCAATTTGGGAACCATCCGGTAATTTGTCAGAAGTAATTGCCCGCGTTTCTGTTAAAAGTAAACATAACAAGAACTATTTAAAAGAGCGGTTTTTGGGTGATTACAAGTACAAGATTAAGCAAAAAGCAAAATTTGTTAAAGGGTTAAAAGCTAGCGATCGCATTGTTGTCCGATTATACGATCTGCAAAACCGCTTTATTGGTTACAGCGAATTTGAATGTTTATCGGCAAACACCGCAGTTAACCTGATTTTGTCGGCTAAACCAACAGAATATCAAGTCATTCGCACTGTTTATGGTATTGATGCTGACCAAGACGGTGGTATTGATGCAAGTACCACCACTTACGACTACTTCACCCAAGTCAGCAACCAAAAGGTTAATTTTCTCAGCGGTTCTCAAACCTTCCAAGCTAGTCAGTTCCAAGTAGAAAGTCTGTCAAAAGTTCCAGCAACTAGTGTTTACCCTGTATCTTTTACCCAAGGTGAATTCGCTTTAGTGCGCCAGTCCTCCTTTAGCGTCTTTAGTTCTGATTTGGCAGAGGTTTTGCAAGCTACTCCTGGTAGTTTGGTGCAGGTCACTGAAGTCAGCGATAACTCTAGCTATGATATTAGCCAACTGCTAATGAATTATCGCCAAGTTGGAGTATCTCGCACTCTCCAAGTTGGATTTTCTGATGTTTCCACAGACTACTGGGCTAAAGATTTTATTGGCGAATTAGCAGCAATGGAAATTCTTGAAGGTTTCCCTGATGGAACTTTCCGCCCCGATGCACCAGTAACTCGTGCCCAATTTGCAGCAATGCTGCGGAAAGCGTTCACAAAGGGCAAAATTCGCCAAGCGATCGCTTTTAAGGATGTCTCAACTCGATATTGGGGTTACAATGCCATCAGGGATGTTTACCAAATGGGCTTTTTAAACGCCGTTATTGGTAAAGATTTCAACCCCAATCAAAGCCTTTCTCGCCTCGACATTCTGGTAGCCTTAGCACGGGGATTAAATTATCAAGCCAGCGGTTCCACGGATACGATTTTATCTGTTTACAGCGATGCAACTAATATTCGTCGTGAACATCGCAGTCTGATTGCTGCTCTTACACAACGCGGTATAGTTGTCAACTATCCCAACGTGAATTTGCTGAATGTTGAACGGGTAGCAACTAGGTCTGAGGTGTCTGCTTTGCTATATCAAGCACTGTATAGTACTGGACAGGTAGCAAATATATCTTCACAGTACGTTGTTGGACAACAACAGCAGCAAGTTGCAGTTGAAGAAGGTGCTGAAACTCCAACGCAACGGGAGGGAGTGCGTCGCCATTGCAACCAAGGTATTGGTAATGGTGCTGAGGGCTGTGACCCTGGTAATTCCCATCCCCACGGTGGTAGTAACGACGAAGGTGGACGTACTCCGGGTAACAGGTAATACATTTAATTAACTTGTAGAGACGCGATTAATCGCGTCTTTAACTGTAAAAATAATTTGTTGACCATAAGAAATTTCCAGCGTATGACCATCTGGGTCTCGAAGATAAGCCCAGTAACCAACTGGAGGACCCCAGTCATTTGGCCCAGCCAGCAGTACGCCCTCTGTGCGTGCCTCATTGCACAGGCGATCGACTTCCTCCGGATTCTGATAAGCTACTCCAAGATGGGAGTGTGGTAACAGTACGCCTTCTACTTGAGTCGATTGAATTAGAACAATCACAAAAGGTCTGGTAAGATCGCTAATCCAAGCAACATCTGATTGAATCGTGCGATCGCTACGACGATGTACAACCGTCATTTGGGCATATTTTGTATAAAATGCGATACTTGCATCGACATCACTAACTGCAAGTGCAATATGAGTGAAACCAAGATCGGACATGATAAGAACTCCTTGTATACACTTGGAGCAAGTTCAGGACTTACGCAACTGGCACAAATAGCGGGCGGGGTGTAGCTCCGCCACGCAACAATTTAAATCAAACCAAGCACATAGGAACACTTGGGCGTTTTAGTTGCTGAATTAAAT
>NZ_JACJSJ010000054.1 GCF_014698115.1 Nostoc sp. FACHB-973 | reverse complement strand
TCTCTTCGTCACGCTTACTTACAATTTTCTTGCTAACGATCTTGACAAATCTTGTTTGAAATGGAATGAAACAGCCCTGCTTTATAAGGGGGGATTAAGGGGGGTAAAACGTTTGTGGAACAAGGGTTTCACGTTAAGTTGACACCTATGAGCAATGCTGTGCCCCCTACAAAATATGTGGTTCAAATAAATGAAAAGTTCTCAAAGTTGACCCAGGTGAACAATATTGTGCCCCTACTTTATCTGAGATATCCCAGGCACTGTTGTCTAACTTTGTTCTTGTGGAATTTGTCCTATCTGCGCCATCAACTTCTCTTTATCCTGCCTACGTTTTTTGGCGTAAAGTTGAATAGTGACTGCCATCAAAATAATCATGGCGAAAATGCCCCAGGCCGCAATATCTGTTGGTAGATTATTTTTAAATATAGCGAGTAAGACGATCGCTACCAACATAACTGTCGGTGCTTCATTTAACGCACGTAATTGCTGACCACTCCAGGTACATTCATCTGCTGCTAATTTCTTCATCAGACGAGCGCAGTAATGATGATAGCCTATTAAAATGGCCACAAACAGGAGTTTGATATGCAACCAGCCCTCTTTTAACACTTCGGGTTCAGTGCTGATTAAACCGATGGCCATTGCGATCGTCAAATACATTCCTGGATTAGTGATGATATGGTAGAGGCGCTTTTCCATAATTTGATACTGATTTTTCAGTATGGTTCGCGCTGGTTCAGGTTCAAGGTTCGCTTCAACGTGATAAATAAAAAGACGTACCAGGTAGAATAAACCGGCAAACCAAACTACAAATCCGACAATATGAAATGCTTTAAACCATGAATAAGCCATGAATTTTTATCTCCATCAGTGTGGTTGTGATGCATTTTTAGTAGTCAGAATTCAGGAGTCAGAATTCAGAAGTCAGAATTCAGAAGTCAGAATACTCCAGCAGTGAAAGGATGGAGTTTTAACAAGCAAGAATGTTTGAATTTCGCCACTCAATCTTTTCTTTAGTGGACTAAAATTAGTGGTGACTTAGAACCCTCCATTCATTTATTCTGACTCCTGAATTCTGAATTCTGAATTCTGAATTCTGACTCCTTTTTATATTATCGATTTTTGCCAGAGGTATATTCTCAATGAGCATCTTTACGACGCAGAAATGGTAAAAGGTCTTCTAAAATAGTCTCATGGTAATGTTCTTGAGGGTAATGTCCAACGTTATTAAGTTTTATTAATTCTGTATTGGATACCGAATTAGCAAAATTTTCTGCAATATCTACGGGTAACCAAGGGTCAATCATACCCCATTGAATCAGAATTGGTTGTTGCCATTCTTTAAAGCCAGATTCGATTTCTGTCATTGCTGAATCAAGTTGTAAGTTGCGGATACTTGCTAACAAACCTCGACCAGATGCAGAAGTTGTCAAAAATGGTTTTCGATAAACATCTAAATCTTTATCTCCGATGCGATAACGGCTTCCACCTTCTAGCGTCCGGTCAACTAACAGCGGGTCTTGGGTCATGATTTCACCAGCCAAAGGTAAACCCATTTGTTTAATTTTCCAGGGTAATTTGGCAGCCGTTGAAATAGGTGTATTTAAGATAGCTAAATTGGCAATTTGTTCTGGGTGACGCAAAGCATATTGTAGTCCTACAGAACCTAAAAATCCTTGTACAACTAAAGAAAAATGTTCAAGTTCTAGTGCTTTGATAAATGCTTCTAATGCTGTGATAAAAGCATCAGGAGTGTAAGCAAAATCTCGTTTTTCTGGTTTTGCAGAAAACCCGTAACCAATCCAATCTGGTGCGATCGCTCTTGTACCCTGATTCGCCAAAGCTGGTATAATATGACGCCAACTGTAACTTTGTGAAACTAAGCCGTGTAGCAACAATACCGGCGCTAAGTCAGTTCTGCCGATTGGTAAAGATTCCCGATAAAACCATTCAAGTGAATTTACAGTTATTTTATGTTCTGTTATTGACACGCTATTTTCCTATATTGGGCATTGGGCATAGGGCATGGGGCACAAGAGGCAGAGGGGCAGGGGGCAGGGGGCAAGGGGGAGAATGAAAAATTACTTCTTTCCCCCTGCTCCCTTCTCCCTGCTCCCCTGCTCCTTCTTCTCCCTCATCTCCCTCATCCCCCACTCCCCACTCCCTACTCCCCATTCATTCCCTGAGGAATAATCATCTCACGAATTGCATATGCTGTGGCGGGTGCTAGTAAAACGCCGTTGCGATAGTGTCCGGTAGCTAGAAGGACGTTACTAAACCCTGGCAACTTGCCAATGACTGGGGCTGGGCGTCCTTCAGGACGAGGGCGTAACCCCGACCAAGTGCCCAAAATACTTGCTGTGGCTAATTCTGGGCAAAATGCGATCGCTTGTTCCCTCAAAGATTCCAGCAATTGTTGATTCGGCGGTATCTCATAGCCGTTGGTGGGAAATTCCACTGTTGCACCCAGCCAATAATCTCCACCGCCCACAGGAACAATATGGACATCATTACCCGTAAGCGCTGGCTGGAAGTCGGCATTGCCTAATGGATGCCCTACACGTACTTTTAGTGCCTGTCCTAACACGGGGCGGATATCAATCGGCTGGTTTAATTTTGCCGTGAGTGGTGTGGAACCTAACCCCGCTGCGACTACAAACCAATCAGCGGTTATTTTTCCTTCTGTAGTCTCAAGGCAATGGCAACATTTGGGCGAAGATTCAGGTATTGAGGTTTGGCTATCCAAAACAGCCACGCCAAATTTGAAAGTCACACCATTATGCTGGGCAGCCTCAACTAAAGCTAACGTCAGGGCAGTTGGATCGAGTTGACGGTCTTGGGGAGAATAGACAGCGCCAGTAATTTTTTCGCAATCCACCTGAGGACAGATATTTTTCAGTTTAGCAGTATCCCAAATTTCTAACTGCCAGCCTTGGGAGTGGCGAGTTTCTACTAACTTTTCCCATGCTGAGATTTCCTCCACGGCATCGGACAACAGCATGAGAATTCCTTGGCGGTTAAAAGGGATTTTGCGATTTGTTAAAGCTTCTAATTCTGGAATCAAAGTTTCATAGCGTTGGATGCTAGTTTGTCGCATTTGCCAAGCCTTACCCTTGATTTTTTGACTGATGACGCCCATCAAAACACCAAGTGCAGCACCGGTGGAAGCTTGTGCTGGTGGTTGTTGGTCGAAAACTGTGATTTTCAGCCCTTTTACTTGACTGAGTTCATAAGCGATCGCAGCCCCAACTACACCACAGCCGATAATGACTACATGACTCATTGCTTTGAGATGAGGGAGAGGGGGGAGATGAGGGAGATGAGGGAGAGGGGGGAGTGAGGGAAGTAAAGGAAGATGAGGTAGTCAAGTGCTATTTATTCTTCCTCATCCCCCTCATCCCCCTCATCCCCCTCATCCCTTCTATTGAGTGCTTGCCTCAGGAAGCAACTGGAGGAATTTGTCAATATCTGCGAAAGCCGCTTCCGAGTTACTCAAAGCAACTTGAGCGTTGCTAGAGCTAGCGCCTTGATTGACTTTAACCAAGTGGTTAAACAAATCTCGCGTTATTTGACGTGCTTTAGCTTGGTCGTTGGGCAGAAGGTTGGGAGTGACATAAGTCAGGTTTAGCCTCGCTGAGGTTACCGGGCCATGTATAAAGTTACTCACATTGATCCAATCTTGTTTTTGGATCAGGCTTTTCAACTCTTCTGAGCGATCGAGCACAGCCTGAATTTCAGGAACATATAGCTGAATTTTCTCAATTTGAGCTGTTGTGTACGTTGGAGGTGCCACTGCGACACCAGGACCACCACAACTAATGAGAAATGTGGCCAATAATACTAAAATCAATGAAAAAATCGAGCGTTGACGCGCCATACACCGAAGTTGTTTGTTTTTTGTTTGCCGATTAACAGTGTAATTTTAGATCGCTAGCGCACTTTCTCATCCTTGTCAGTCAAGGATTTTGCAGAAAATCTTGATATTTTTTCCAAAGGGCAGAGTTTCATCTGCTTTTGGAGGATTTTTTAAGTATAATTACTTAACAGGTGTCACCCAGTCCCAACAAGAAGCGATTTTAATGAAAAGGAGTCAGAATTCAGAATTCAGAATAATGAATCTTTTAGGGGAGAGGTTTTGGAGATTGCGTGAAAAGTCAGATCCATTTCTGGCAGACTTACCATTCTGAACGCCAGTTGCTCCACTTGGGGAAACCCCAAGACCGCACTGGCTCCTCCTGAATTCTGAATTCTGAATTCTTTTTAGCAACAATATTGTTAGGAAAACCTGATTTAAAGTTGCTAAATCTCAAAGGTCTTGATAAGCTGAAGCACCAATAGTGTAAGCCTTCTGGCGGTTTTTATTTCTTCACATTTCCCCAGACGCCGACGCAATATAGGAGTATTTTTTAGTGAATGCAGCTGAACAGGCAACGAACCTTGAACTCGCCAGCAACATTGCCACGGTAGTTAATTTGTTCAAATTCGAGTTCCCTGATGCCAAATCTGATCTCAAACCCTGGAAAAATGACCCGGAAACCAGGGAGTTAGTCGATCCAGATTCTATAGATATTGGCTTTCACTTTCCTGGTATTAGCAAGTCTTGGAAAAGTCGCAGTGTCTTAATTCAAATCCGATTTTATCAAGATCCCATCAATAATTCCCGGCGAGCGATCGGTGTGGAGGTAGCTGGATTCGATCATCGTGGTGAGGCGTGGCGACTTTCTACGGTGGAAAACTGGAGTGTTGTCGGCGCATCTTCCCCTTCTGATGAAATCGGAGATAAGCTCAAACAGATTTGCCGACAGATTTTAGAAGTATTTAATAAGCCAAGTGATAATTACTAATTCGTAATTCGTAATTCGTAATTCGTAATTCGTAATTCGTAATTCGTAATTGAATAGGTACAAGCCCCTTGATTCATCAATGGAAATATAACAATGCGTAGTATCATTATTTCAAGCACCTAACTTTCAGGTATGGGGTAAAAATTACGAATTACGTTAGCGAAGCGGGGCGTTCGCGGTAGCGTCTCGTAGAGAAGCCCATTATAAATTAGGAATTATTGTGACCACCGTAATCTTTGTACATGGCACTGGCATTAGGGAACGAGAATACAACGAAACCTTTGAGATAATTGAGCAAAAGATTCACGCTCAACGTCCTGATATTAAAGTTGCTCCCTGTCTTTGGGGTGCATTAGGTGCAAGGTTCAATGAGAATCGGGCATCAGTACCCTTGGAAGATGCGACACTGGCTTTATCTCAAGGAGAAGAAGACGCAGATATTGTGTTGTGGGGGCAATTATACCGCGATTGCTTGTATGAATTGCGGCTGTTGTCTTTGAAACCTATTAAGCCAAGAAATCCTTTTGGGGAAAAACCAGGGGATATTTTACAATCTCGTGTAGCGAGTCTCACTCCGACATCAGAACTGGAAGCTAAGTTGCAAGAGGCGGGAATTGCAGAGGTATTTGCAGAAGCACGAGAGGCTGTGATTCGCAGTGAATCATATCAACGGGCGTTGCTCACAGTTTCCGAATCTGATTTGAGTGAATATTATGCACCAATAGCTAGAGCAGTTGTGGCTCAAGCTATGTTTATTAGCGAACAGCAAGAAAAATTTCCCCCCATACTCACCGATGCCCAATTGCGGGATAAAGTTGTGGAATTGCTAACTTTAGCTTTGGGAGAGACGCAGTTAGGATTGGGCGGCTGGTTATTAAAGCCAGTTCTTGGACTAGCCTTGCCAATGGGAACAAATTATGTCAGAGGAAACCGCCTTGAGTTAACTGATAAAATTTCGCCTATGCCTGGTGATATCTTGCTGTATCAGACGCGGGGTGAAAAAATCAGGGCGTTTATCCAGGAACAAATTGAACAAGCAGAACCGCCAGTGGTTTTAATCGCCCATAGCTTGGGAGGTATCGCTTGTGTAGATTTGCTAGTGCAGCAGCAGTTGTCTCAGGTGGAATTATTGGTAACAGTTGGTTCCCAAGCACCATTTTTATATGAGATTAACGCCCTCTACAGCTTAGAATATGGGCAGTTATTGCCAGAACATTTCCCGGAATGGTTGAATATCTACGATTTACGGGATTTTCTCAGTTACGTGGGTAATAGAATTTTCCCTGGTAGAGTGCAGGATGTGCGAGTGGATAGCAGACAACCCTTTCCCCGTTCCCACGGTGCTTATTGGACAAACGCCAAAACCTGGGAGGCGATTATTTCGAGGTTGCCATAATGGTTTACTTTTTACGGAATCTAGAAAACCAATTCAGTAATCTTAGAAGAACCTCTCCCCTAACCCCTCTCGGAAGCCCAGAGGGGAGTTTGGCTCCCCATTCCCTTGTAGGGAAGGGGGCTGGGGGGTTAGGTCATTTTCCATATAACGTGAGAGGCTAGGTCATCATGCAGTTGATGGCTAAACCTGAGCGGACTTTTGGGTTAATTGTGGGTATTGAAAAGTACCACGAAACTGCTTGGAACGTAACTGGTGGGGGGCCAGCCGATGACGCGCTGAAATTTGCTCATTGGCTGCATCGGCGTGGTGTGCCGAAGGAGAATATCCGGTTATGTTTATCAGCGCTGGAAGAAAATCAGCAGTTAATTGGGGAATGCGGGTTAACTGTAGAGTTAGCAACAGAGCAAAATATCTCCGATATTGTGACTAACTTTTTATCCCCAAAGTCGGGGGATTTACTCTACATTTTTTGGGCGGGACATGGTTTGATTACCTCAGAACGAGAGCGTCGGTTGCTTTGTGCTGATGCAAATCAACAAAATTGGCAGAATTTAGATTTTAATTCTTTATTATTGTTTTTGGGTTCCGAAAATTTTCAGATTCATAATCATATTTGTATTATTGATGCCTGTGCCAATTATGTTTTAGAGTTGGATGGAAGACCAACTAATTTAGGTGGTAAAGCTTTTTTGAGTGGTCAGCCAATGCAAGATAGTCAACAATTTGTGTTACTGGCTACGCGGGAAGGAGAGCAAGCTAAGGTAAATTCGGAAAATAAAACAGGTTACTTTTCTCAAGCTGTGCGGGAGGCTTTTGCAGCAGCTAATGGGACTTTTCCACCGAATATGAGGGAAGTTACTGAGGCAGTTAAGCAGCGATTTAACGGTTTAGATAAAAAACAACTGCCGACTTATTTTTATTCCCGTAGTTGGGATGGAGATATTGAAAAATCTCATTTCAACCCGTTTGATATCCCGCATGATATTCCACAGAGTCAAGCTCGTAAGTTTGTTGGCAGGGATGAGCAAATAGAACAATTGCGTCAGCTATTGCAAGCAAATGATATTGTGGCTATTACCGATGTGACTGGGCAAGGTGGCGTGGGTAAAACAGAGTTAGCTATTCAATACTCGTGGCAATATTTAGAAGATTATTCTGGCGGGTGTTGTTGGTTAAATCCCCAAGGTATTGATTTGGGAACCCAGTTAGTAGAGTTTGGAGTTGTGAATTTACCTAACTTTAATCCACCGGATGGATTAAGCCTAGCAGGTCAAGTTAATTATTGCTGGAAGAAGTGGCAAGCTGGCAAAGTTTTATTGATATTTGATGATGTCAAAGACTGGAAGCTAATTCAACCCTACCTACCACCTAAAGGTTCTCGGTTTAAGGTGTTGATTACCACTCGTCTAAATACAGGGTTAGTATATCCATCACTGCCGTTAGGTGGATTGTCAGAAGATGGAGCCTTAGAATTATTAGCAAAGCTATTGGGGGATGAATATGTTCAACAAAAGACGGAAACAGCAAAAGAAATTTGTAAATTAATCGGTTATTCACCCATTGCACTCTACCAAATAGCGGGGCATAGTCAAAACCGAGGAGGAGTATGATGCTAGCAGACATTCTCGCACGGCTACAAAAGCAAACATCAGCAGGCGAGTCTGGTGTAGCAGCAGCTTTTGAGTTGAATTGGCAAAGCTTGGAACCAGAGGCGCAAAAATTGGCTTGTCTGTTGAGTTTGTTTGCTTTGGCTCCTATTCCTTGGTCTTTGGTAGAATCAGCAGCAAGTTATAGCGATTTGGAATTGGACTTTAAAGCTAACCGCACTGTTTTAGTTGAGCGTTATCTGCTGCAAGAATTGGCAGAGGACACCTATCAAGTTCACGAACGCATTCAAGAATTATTGCGACAGAAGTTAGAAGAGTTAGCAAAAGCGGATGAACTCAAGCGCGGCTATTGTCAAGCAATGGTAGCTATAGCGCGGAAGATTCCTCAGACACCCACATTAATAGAAATTGCTCAAGCAACCCTCGCTATCCCACACCTTGCAGCAGTTGCCACAGTTGATCAAGATTGGATCAGCAATGAAGATTTAATTTCGGCTGTTGTTGGCTTAGGTAGATTTTACGTAGGACAAGGGACTGACGAGCAAGTTTTACTTTGGTATGAGCAAGTTTTACCTTGGTATGAAAAAAGTTTATCAGCTGCTAGAGAACATTTTGGGGATGAGCACCCGAATGTAGCAACTTGCCTGAACAATTTGGCATTCCTCTGCGTTTCCCAGGGAAGGTACAGCGAAGCCGAACCTTTGTACATCCAAGCTTTATCCATGAGAAGACGCCTGCTAGGGGATGAGCACCCGAATGTAGCAACTAGCTTGAACGATTTGGCATTCCTCTACAATTCACAGGGAAGATACAGCGAAGCCGAACCTTTGTACATCGAAGCTTTGTCCATGAGAAGACGCCTGCTGGGGTATGAGCACCCCTCTATGGCAACTAGCTTGAATAATTTGGCATTACTCTACAATTCACAGGGAAGATACAGCGAAGCCGAACCTTTGTACATCGAAGCTTTGTCCATGAGAAGACGCCTGCTAGGGGATGAACATCCAGATGTGGCATCTAGCCTGAACAATTTGGCATTACTCTACTATTCACTGGGAAGGTACAGCGAAGCCGAACCTTTGTACATCCAAGCTTTGGCGATGAGAAAACGCCTGCTAGGGGATGAACATCCGGATGTGGCATCTAGCCTAAACAATTTGGCATTCCTCTACTACTCCCAAGGAAAATACAGCGAAGCCGAACCCCTTTTAATCCAAGCTTTAGCACTCGGACGTAAACTGCTGGGAGAAGAACATCCATCTGTCGCCACTAGCCTCAACAACCTAGCGTCACTCTACCGTTCCCAAGGCAGATACGGCGAAGCCGAACTCCTTTATATACAAGCTTTGGCACTCGGACGTAAACTGCTGGGAGAAGAACATCCAGATGTCGCACTTAGTCTCAACAACCTAGCATTACTCTACTACTCGCAAGGCAGATACAGCGAAGCCGAACCCCTTTATATGCAAGCTTTAGCACTCGGACGTAAACTGCTGGGGGATGAACACCCCGATGTGGCAACTAGCCTGAACAATTTGGCATTACTCTACTATTCACTGGGAAGGTACAGCGAAGCCGAACCCCTTTTAATCCAAGCTTTGGCGATGAGAAAACGTCTGCTGGGGGATGAACACCCCGATGTGGCAACTAGCCTGAACAATTTGGCAGGACTCTACGATTCACAGGGAAGGTACAGCGAAGCCGAACCTTTGTATATCGAAGCTTTGGAAATTGCTGAACAACGGTTGGGGGCAAATCATCCCAATACAATAACCTACCGTAAAAATCTGGAAGACTTGCGGCGGAATCGTCAGCCTTGATTCAGGAGAATGGTTGCTTTTGTCTGGCGTTGGTTTCAGTAATTTAGGTAATCTGCATTGCCTGTATTACCCGCCTGGGATTCAAATTTTAGTCTAATAAGTAGGCAACATAATTAATTACACAATGTCATTGCAAATGCAGTGAAGCAAAATAATGCGATCGCACAACCTAAAACTACTTCTCTAGGATATGCTCTGCGAAGGGAGCGATCGCAATAACTGTAAATATTTTTGTTTATCTACTTAATGAGGCTTTGAACCCCATTAATGAGCCTCTGAACTCCATTAATGAGTCTTTGAACTCCATTAATGAGTCTTTGAACCCCATTAATGAGCCTCTGAACTCCATTAATGAGTCTTTGAACTCCATTAATGAGTCTTTGAACTCCGTTAATGAGGCTTTGAACTCCATTAATGAGCCTCTGAACTCCATTAATGAGTCTTTTAGCTCCATTAATGAGGCTTTGAACTCCATTAATGAGGCTTTGAACTCCATTAATGAGCCTTACTAGTTCAGATTATTCATCCGCCAGTCGTACAGAATTTATTCTGAATTCTGAATTATGACTCCTGAATTCTGTTAGATAAAATAGTAAATATATCTTTTTTATTTATACATCACATTCCACAGGATTTGAACCTAAATCCCAAATAGAAGATGTTTGTTTGATGCTAGTAATAATAATTTTTCCATTTTCTTGAATAATCTCAAACTCTTGGTTTTCTCCTAATAGTTCTTTAGGGATTAATAAGCCTTTTTCTGTTGCTGTTAATTTCATATTTAATTACCTCGATTGAATTTGTCAGTTAATCAAATGAATTTGCTTTAAGGCGGGCAAGATGCCCACCCCACAAAATTGGATAAGGTTACCAGTTACCTACAGGTTGAGCAGTAGCACCGAACATTGAAGGATCGATCGCAATGCCTAACCCTTCAGCTATACGCAGACCATAGGAAACATCTGCTCTAAAAAAGTGGCAAAGTTGACGCATTTGGATGTCTTGCCTTGCTTGGCTGAGAGTACCAACGATATTTTGCACAAGACGTTCTTGCTGTTCGGGAGTCATTAACCGATAGAGATCCCCTGCTTGGGTATAATCGTCGTTTCCTTCACGATGATTGTAGCGATCGACTGTGACATCGCCCAAATGACTAGGTGGTTCTGCATAAGCTGGATTTTCTTTGGGCGTACCCTCAGCACTATTGGGTTCATAGTTGGGAACGCTACCGCCGTTGTTCCCCGATGCCATGAAGCCATCTCGCTGATAATGCATCACTGGACATTTGGGCTGGTTGACTGGTAGTTGCTGATAGTTACCACCCAAGCGATACCGTTGAGCATCTGGGTAAGAAAAGATCCGAGCTTGAAGCATTTTGTCTGGAGAAAAACTAACCCCAGGAACCACTGCACTAGGACTAAAAGCGGCTTGTTCAACTTCGGCGAAATAATTCTCTGGGTTACGATTTAGCTCTAATATCCCGACTTCGATTAAAGGATATTCTGAGTGCTTCCAAACTTTTGTCAAATCAAAGGGATTATCTCGATGTTTTGATGCTTGCTCGTCAGTCATCACTTGAATACACATCCGCCATTTGGGATAATCTCCTTGAGCGATCGCTTCAAATAAATCGCGAGTCGCATGATCGGGATCTTCCCCCTTAAGCTTGCCCGATTCCTCCTCTGTCAAGGTTTGATGTCCTTGCAAGGTCTTAAAGTGAAATTTACACCAAACGCGATCGCCCTGAGCATTAATCAAACTAAAAGTATGGCTACCAAAGCCGTCCATGTGTCGATAGGTTTTGGGAATTCCCCGATCTGAAAACAGGATTGTTACCTGGTGGAGTGATTCCGGACTCAGTGACCAAAAATCCCATTTTGCATTGTGATCTTTGCAATTCGTTTGGGGATTCCGTTTTTGGGTATGGATGAAATCAGGAAACTTCAGTGGGTCACGGATGAAGAAAATCGGAGTATTGTTACCTGTAATATCCCAGTTGCCTTCTTCTGTGTAAAACTTGATGGCAAAACCTCTAGGATCGCGTTCCGCATCTGCTGAACCCTTTTCTCCGCCAACCGTAGAAAAACGCAGCAAGAATTCTGTTTTCTTGCCAATCTCAGAAAAAAGTTTGGCTTTGCTGTAGCGTGTGATATCGTTAGTTACCGTAAAAGTACCAAAAGCAGCCGCACCTTTGGCATGGACAACTCTTTCAGGAATACGTTCTCTGTTGAAATGAGCCAGCTTTTCTATCAGGTGAAAATCCTGCATTAATACAGGGCCACGCGCCCCAGCAGTCAGTGAATTCTGGTTATCTCCAACAGGGATACCATCAGCAGTTGTCAAGTTTTGGGGTTCAGTCATGGGTGAAGAAGTTCTCCATTAAGTTAGTCAAATTGTCCACAGTATATTTTAGTCAGTAGATACACGGTTGCCTACCGATAGAAATTACTAATTCATAGTCATTTCGAGTTCATATACAAATCATACTCGAAATGACTACGATTTACAAGCAATTTTTTGTATTTTTCGGATCTGTAGGGGTGGACAGCTGTCTATTGCTGTCAACTTAACGTAAAAACCTTGAAAGGGCTTATTAGGACTAGGGCGTGTTTTCAAAGTCTTAGATCCCCCCAACCCCCCGATAAATTGGGGGTCAAAGACTAAACGAGCAGTTTGAAAACACGCCTTAGTCCTGAATACCACTTACTTAAGCGGGATTCCACCCCAATACTTGTCGGGTTTTGGGGAAAAGGGGAAGGGGAAAGGGGAAAGAAAAAACCTTTAACCTAAACCCAGTAACCTTTTCCCCAAACCCAATTGGGAGTTAAAAATGCTTTACCCGAGCAGTATTGGATTCCACCCTAGTCCTAGTTATATAAAACTTACTCAATTACCAATCAATCCTGAGTCAGCCGAATACTGCTCGGAAAATGCGAACCTATAAAGTATCCGTGAATTAACTGTAAAAAAGTGAACTTTTAACCAATCTATAACCTATCTGTCATCGACAATCCGGTAATCTAAATTTCCTAACTCAAATGGCATGAGCAGGGGCTAATTGTCCAAAATGCGCTCACAGACCCAGAGAATAATCGAGGATATAGATGATGACAAAGCTTGGCTACTCAGTGTTTCAACACATCACCACTGCACGTTTGCTACGTAAAATGTGTTTACTGGCGCTGACTGTGCCATTCCTGGCAAGTTCCGCAATGAGTTTAGCCACTGCCAGCGAGAACGAGTATGAGGGCGAGAACGACTCATACGCCATCGGACTTTGGGGCGATTTCCCCTACTCGGATCTACAAGCAACGACCGGGGTTCCAAACCTCATCGCTGACATGAACGCGCAAAACCTGGCCTTCACAGTCCACGACGGCGATCTGAAGGCGGGCAACTCTACGCCCGGCTCGGTCACACCAACTACCTGCAACAATGCCCTCTACACCCAGGCGCTTGGCTACTTCAACGCCCTGAAGTCGCCAGCAGCCTTCACGCCAGGCGATAACGATTGGACTGACTGCGATCGCCCCTCAAACGGTGGATTCAACTCACGTGAGCGCCTCGACTACGAGCGTCAGGTATTCTTCAGCACAAAATTTTCCCTTGGGCAGCGTCGGCTAGTCCAAGAAGTGCAGACAGCACCGCTGTGCCTTAGTGCAAGCGACACTCCTGTGGGTTGTGTTGAGAACCGTCGCTGGACGGTCGGTAAGGTTACGTATACAACACTCAATATCCAGGGTTCGTGCAACAACCTATGCGACACTGCGCCAGACCCCCAGGAGTACGCGGCGCGAAACGCGGCTAATATTGCATGGATGAGAGAGACCTTTCAAGTGGCAAAGGCACAGAAATCGGTAGCGGTCATGTTTATCTCCCAAGGGAATCCAGGGTGGGATCTGACCGACGGAACCAGGGCACCTTTGCGCGATCCAAAGACGCTGGTGGAAACCGATGGGCAGCCTGATGGCTTCCAGAGCTTTTTATTAGCGTTGCGCGATGAGGTGATTGCTTTCCGTAAACCGGTTGCCTACGTAGACGGCGACTCCCACTACCACCGCGTTGACAAGCCATTTCTAGATGCTCAAGGCAGACGCATCGAAAACTTCACTCGTGTCGAGACATTTGGCGACAATGCGGCGAACGGCACCAACGATGTCAATTGGGTCAAGGTGATCGTAAATCCCCGTAGCCGAGAGGTGTTTTCCTATCAGGCACAGATTGTTCCTGGCAATCGAGTAGCGGTTCCATCTCCGTAATGGCAGGCGGTTTCTAATTGTTGGGAACTGCAAATATCAAGGTAATTTTAGCTGACCTCAAAGCAAAAAACAGGGGGTGTGATTGAACACAGTCCCCCTCATTCCCCTCATTTCGCCACTCCCTACTCCCGATTCAAATGTTTGAGAATCAACGAACAAACATCTGTGGCTTCAATTATGTTTGTATCAACAACGTCAGTTTGATGGGTGATAAATAGAGGTCCTTCATCAACAGAAGTGGTAATGTGACCGTGGGAGCCACGTACTAAGGAAGCATCCAGAGGAATCACATCCATGAGGTAGCGAAAACCCAGTTGTTTCTTAAGTAGCTTGAGAGCGATTTTTCCTTGGGGAAATTTAATTTGGGGATCGAGGAAAAGTTCTACAGGATCGTAGCCGGGTTTGCGGTGAATATCTACGGTTCTGGCAAAATCAGGGGCTTTGTGATCGTCTAGCCAATAATAATAGGTGAACCAAGTATCGGGCGCGGCGATCGCCACTAACTCTCCCGATCTAGGATGATTAAGGTGGTAGGCTTGTTTACCTTGTTCATCCAATACTTTGGCTACGCCTTCAGTGGCTTCTAAAAGCGATCGTACTTTCGGAATGTAAGCCGGATCGTTTACATATACATGAGCAATTTGGTGATCGGCCACAGCAAAGGCAATGCTAGCACCAAAATCGAGTAGTTCTCGCCCCAATTCTTCCCGCACAGCAATTAAATTATTTTCCCGTAACACGCGGTTTAAATCTACTGCTTTGTTAACTGGGGTAATGCCATACTCAGAAAGAATAATTATCTGAGTATTTCGTGCTTGATAATATTCAATTAAATCACCACAAACAGCATCAATTTCTTGTAAATCTGCTTGGATGTGTTTTTCATCGTGACCAAATTTTTGCAGACAATAATCTAAATGTGGCAGATAAACTAGTGATAATGTCGGGCTATAACGTTCCTCAATCCATTTGGCGGAATTAGCGATCCATTGACTAGAATTAATTGAAGTTTTTGGTCCCCAAAAATCGAACAGAGGGAATTGACCTAAATCAGATTGAATTGGCGATCGCACATCACTAGGATGGGTATAAATATCAGGTAATTTTCTCCCATCTGCGGGATACATTGGACGCGGTGTAATGGCATAATCTACTGAAGAATACATATTGTACCACCAAAAAAGGTTGGCACAAGTGAAATTTGGATCGATTGATTTAGCAATGTCCCAAACTTTGGGAGCCTGCACTAATTTATTAGATTGTCGCCAAAATTTTACTTCACATTCATCGCGGAAGTACCAACCATTAGCAACAATTCCATGTTCATCAGGCAGTTTTCCTGTTAAATAAGTAGCTTGAACAGAACAAGTTACAGCAGGTAAAACTGTTTTGATTGGAACTACTTGACCAATAGCCGCCCACGCAGATAAAAACGGCGTGTTTTTTCCTAGTAAGCTAGGCGTTAATCCTACGACATTTAAAATAACGGTTTTTTTCATCAACTTAATTTCCCCTTAATTGGCAGGCAGGTAGTTAGTTCTGTAATACGAATTCTGTATGAAGATGCGCCAAACTAAATGAGAAACGAACCGCAAAGGGCGCAAAGGACACAAAGAAAGAAAGAAAGAAAGAAAGAAAGAAAGAAAGAATTAAGCCAAGAAAATTTGGCACAGCCTCACATATAAATGGTAGAAGTATTCAGGAGCTTAGGTATAAAACTATTCTGAATTCTGAATTCTGAATTCTGAATTCTTAGCAAACTCTTTTAATACCCAGTCATATTCCCGCTGAATAGAAGTCAGCAAATCTATTTTCATTTCTGATGGCAATACATCCCAAGTGTAAGTCTCAATTTCTAAATGTGAACAAGCATTATTAGTTTGCAGTAGATGTAAAACAGTAGCAATATCATCTTGGGTAGACTGCAAAATTTGATAATCACGAATAAAAATGGGGACATGGAAATGAGTACGCCATTCTTCGGCTAGAGACTGCTCTAAATGAGGTAATGCAGTCATTAAATCAGGATAGTGATGTAGAGTATCATCACTGCGACGTTCGATTACTTGGTGAAGATAGGTAGATTCTGCAAAAGGACGTAAGCGTTCAACTATCAAACTGCGTTTCTCAATTTCAGCGGGAATTTTTACTTGAATGGCTGCGCTGATTTGAATTTTACCAATCTTAATTCCTGCTGATTCTAAACGTGCGAATACAGAATTTGGCTGTTCATATTCAACTGAAAAATGGCAGGTATCATAACAAAGTCGAACATGTTCTAGCAGTTTAGTTTCGGCTAAACTTTGTTCAATATTTAATTTTTCTGCTAAATAATTACCACCAATTGGCAACAACCAATTTTGGAAAAAATCAATTACTTCTGAGGTATTTTCAATTAATCCATCTGGTTCAGGTTCCAAATCAATATGTAGTATTTTTCCTGTTTCTTCCCAAATGCAAATCATTTCTGCAACAACTGATGCTAGATTCAAACAACTCTTTTTGATAACCGAATCGCAAGTTGTTTGGTCTTCTCCCCACCAAGGTTTATAGGATAATGGCAATGTAGAAATTCCACCATCAAGTCCTGCTGGTAATAAAGTTGCTAAAATTTGTGTAAGATTTAATGTATAGTTCAGCCGTTCTTGTGTAGACCAATCTGGTGCATAAACTTGGTCTTTTACCACCTGTCGATGAAATCCCCCGTATGGAAATCCATTTAAGGTAAAAACATATGAATTTTGTTGAGTTAACCACTTTTGAAATTGAGGTAAATTATTACTTTCTAAAAGTTCCTTTGCGGCTATATCTGCTAACCTCAAACCAATGCCAAAAGGTTCTGTCGGTGATAAACGTGATTTGAGTTCGGGAATATATTTTTGTAAATTTGCAAATACCTCTACCCAGCTTTCGCCAGGATGAATATTGCTGCAATAAGTTAAGTGGAAGTTGTTGTTCTTTGTAATTTTCATTTTCTGCATCCTGTATTTTTTACTTGCACGCAGAGACGCAGAGACGCAGAGAGGTTTTTGGAGTATGAATAATTACAAAATATTGTACCAAACTCAATCTTTCTCTCTGCGCCTCTGCGTCTGGGCGTGATATTTTCACAATTGGAATTTTAAGTAACGGCAAAGACTTGTGCTAATTTCATAGAAATTGGCAGCAAAATCAGGACTGCTAAACCGTAATACAAACCAGCAAAACCAGATGCAACAGTAGCATCTAAAACAATTAGAGACAACACACCTATTTTGACAGCATTGCGGATATTTTCGGGTAAAGGTTCATGGGCAGCTTTGATAAAATTAGGCAGCACTCGGATGGCTAATAAAGCTGCAAATGGTAATGCTGCGATCGCTGTATACTCTGGTAATAATCCTAATGCTAAAACTGCCGTCAAAACTATTGCAATCAGAACTAGTGCTAGTACTCCTGTAATCTTCTTTCCGCCGTGAACTTCGCCCTGACTAATTGCGGTGATAGCTGCGATGTAAATAACAGGAATTAGCGTTAAATACCAACGTTCTCCTATGATTGCTGGGACAGCACTTACACCTAATAGTAAGTTACTGCCACGGCATAAACCCATATTAAGGGGGCCAAAAAAAGGATGATGTTTGGCAAGTGAATTATACACCAGTGCTGAAAGAGTTATGAAGATAGCGATCGCGCCACTCACCCAAGATACTTGAAAAGCCGCTCCAATACCGATTCCAAACAATATACTGCCTAATAAAGTAGCATTTTTCAGTGACACCCGGCCACTGGGAATTGCTCTATTTGGTCGTTCTTTGGCATCTAATTTAGCATCAAAAACATCATTAAAAACGATGCCGCCGCCATATAAACCAGTTGTAGCCAACAATAACCAAGCTAATGGAATTAAAAGCGCAAAATTTGCTTCACCATTAATTAATTGAATAAAAATAATCCCAGAACCAGAAGCTGCAAAGCCAACCAAAATATCAGCCCAAGCAGTAACAATATTAGCCGGACGCATCAATTCAAAATAACCCCGCCAGGTTTGAAAATTTAAGTTTGCAACATTCACTTATTTGCCCCCCTAATACTATTTTGGATTTTAGATTTTGGATTTTGGCTTGTGAGAATGACAACGCAAAGATAAAAATTTATTTTGCAATGCCCAATGCCCAATTTTTTATTCAATCAGCACTGAAAGCGAATTAATACCTGGTTCTTGTCCTCGCAACACAGAATTACCATTAAATAACTGACGCTGATCGATAGATTCGGGATTGAGCCAATCTGATGCTTGCATCTGCCCAGTTTGGCTGTAAGCAGCTAGGGCATTTTCATAACAAACTGCTCGCACATGTTCTTCCGGAATGCCTCTTTCTAACATTAACTGAGCCGTTTTTGGCACTGCTAATGGATCGCTAATTCCCCAATCAGCACTACTATCAACAATGATGCGATTGCGTCCATATTTACGAACAACTTCCACCATCCGAGCGTTACCCATTTTTGTTTGGGGATAAATCGTAAAAGCCGCCCAAAAACCGCGTTTTAATACTTCTTCAACAGTTTCTTCGTTGTTATGATCGATAACTACTTGGGAAGGATCTAAGCCATACTCAATACACCGATCCATACTCCGAATAGCACCCGCTTTCTTATTACGATGAGGGGTATGAATTAGTACCAACATATCGAGTTCTTTGGCTAACTCTAACTGTTGACAAAAGTACTTATCTTCTGCTTCTGTCATGTCATCGTAGCCAATTTCACCAATAGCAACAACTCCTTCTTTACAAGCATAAAGCGGTAGTAATTCGATAACTTCTGCTGCTAGTGCCTCGTTGTTCGCTTCTTTAGGATTTAAGCCGATTGTGCAGTAATGTTGAATGCCGAACTGACTAGCACGAAACCGTTCCCAGCCCACAAGACTGCTGAAATAGTCTTTGAATGTGCCGGCGTTGGTTCGGGGTTGTCCTAGCCAAAAAGCTGGTTCAATAACGGCAACAATACCATATTCCCGCATTACTAAGTAATCGTAAGTAGTACGGGAACACATGTGAATGTGAGGATCGATAAACATCATGGTGTGGTTTAGTGAGTGGGGATTGGGGAGTGGGGAGTGGGGATTGGGGAGTGGGGAGTGGGGATTGGGGATTGGGCATCGGGAATCGGGCATTGGGCATTAGTTATTAATTCTTATCTCCCTCATCTCCCTCATCTCCCTCATCTCCCTCATCTCCCTCATCTCCCTCATCTCCCTCACTCCCCACTCCCCACTCCCTTTCATTTACACGCTAAAACTGCTCCAAGTCAGGTTACCCTGTTCTATGGATGACTGTAAATCTGGATAGTGGGAAAGTAATGCTTGCGCTTGGGGTAAAGATGATTCAGCACAGGCTAATGCTGCTGCTTGTTGCTCGGTTATATCCCCATTAGCCAGGACTTTTTCTAAATCTGCGATGATTGCACTATCGGCAAATTTACCTACAGGCCGCCAAAGTTCTGGGATAACTGAGCGTTTTGCTGCCCAGCGTTCATGGGCATAGTCTGTCAACATTTTCGCTAATTCTGGGTTGGCGCGACGATCCAAACCCCAAATTAGATGCAACGGACTACCGACAAATACGGCTTTCAGTACCATCTGATTCCAAGCGGCATTATCTAAGTAATCTGCCGGATAAGGGTTACGTAGTGCTATGGCTTGAAATACATTGCTCATATTGCTGCGAATTCCCTCAGCAGCGCGTTGGCGATGTAATTCTGGATGTGGCAATAGCGGCAAACTCTGATAAAGTGCAACTAATTCGCCCATATCGGCACTAGAGAAGACTTTATCAAGCGATCGCACATAAGTCTCGGCATCATCGTGGGGCAAAGCTAAAAGCAAGAGTGTGCGACCTGCTTGATCTACACTCCAATTAACAGGATTCCAACCGCTAATCGCCTCTTGTGCTGCTTCTAAGTCTTGGGATGTGAGCTGCAAATTCTGTTTACCCAAATAACGCGGCACAGCACTAAAAGCTGTGAAAAACACTCGCTCAGCAGCACCGCTAGCAATCTGTGCCTGCTTCTGTTCCAGCCAAGCAATACCTGTTTCGGAAACAGACTGTAGTAACCACTGATGTAGTAAATTGTTTACTCTACTCATGATAAATTTCAGGAGAAGTTGGCCAACTTTTTTTGTCACAACTATGTATAATATTTAGCATTAAACTTGATACTTTATTATTCAACCAGTTCCATAGTATATTAATAGCTAATAACTTCATTGAATCTATAAAAATATACCGAATAAAAATAAGATCCTGTAAAGTTATGAGTTTGAAACGATAAAATTGGAAATTAGGTTACTGAAAAAAATTAGAATTTCATGTAATGATGATATTTAATATCAAACTTAGAAAGTATAGGATATGAAGTATAGTTATTAAAAAATTTACAACCAAGTGTTATTTTGGGGTTTCTCAAATAAAAAATAAAGATATTGTAAACTAATGACTTATTAGCTCTAAGTTATCTGGGAAATCATTTGAATCTTCAAGTCCCGAATTTATATTGTTGAAAATGCCCTTTATCTTAATTTAAGTAGCATATATATTTACAATTAGTTAAAAATTCATAATATTAAATATGGCTATTAAACAAAAGACTACTTCCAATCTGCAACCCATTAATCAATGTGTTCAAGTAAAGTTCAAGTATGATGTTCATTTCACTAGAGGTTTGTTTGATTTAGATAACCCAATACTTGCACAAGTGATTGCGGCAAATGGTGAGACAACTCCCAAACGAGTGTTAGCAGTCGTAGATGGAGGAGTTTTAAATTACCAAAATGGGTTGCTAAAAAAATTAGCACTTTACGCTGAGTCTTATGCAGATGTATTCACCTTGAGTAGTGAACCAACCATCGTTCCAGGTGGAGAAGTAGTGAAGAACGATTCTAGATTTATAGAGCAAATTCATCAAGTAATTGATGCAGTTGGATTATGCCGTCATTCCTATGTGTTAGCAATTGGAGGTGGAGCGGTATTAGATATGGCAGGATACGCAGCAGCAACGGCTCACCGAGGAATTAGGCTGCTACGAGTGCCGACAACAGTATTAGGACAAAATGATTCGGGTGTCGGGGTAAAGAATGGCATTAATGCCTTTGGCAAGAAAAATTTTCTTGGTACATTCATGCCTCCTTATGCTGTATTAAATGACTTTGATTTTATTACCAGCCTTGACGATCGCGATTGGCGATCGGGTATTGCAGAAGCCGTGAAAGTGGCGCTGATTAAAGATGCAGATTTCTTTAATTTTATTATGACTTATGCCGATAGATTAGCTAATCGAGACATGGAGATTATGGAAAAGCTGATCTATCGTTGTTCGCAGTTGCACTTAGAGCATATTGCTGGTGGTGGCGACCCTTTTGAAATGGGTTCATCACGTCCTTTAGATTTTGGACATTGGGCTGCTCACAAACTAGAACATTTAACTAATTACAGTTTACGTCACGGTGAAGCTGTGGCGATCGGCATTGCTTTGGATACAACCTATTCATATTTAACAGGTAAACTTTTACAATCCGAGTGGCAAAGAATTCTAGTCACACTTAAGAAATTAGGCTTTACTTTGTATATACCAGCACTCGCAGAGCAATTAGATCGGCCAGACCATCCCCATTGTATATTTAGGGGTCTTACCGAGTTCCGCGAACATTTGGGAGGTAAATTAACAATCACTCTTCTAGAAGGAATCGGACAGAGAATAGAAGTTAACCAAGTGGATTTGTCTTTCTATAAAGATGCTATTTCCTTACTGCAAGATTGGGAACTTTTGCATTGATGGAGGCTTTAACAGCGTTGCTGTCAGGGGAGGAAGAAACCGAGGAAGGGACAGCACTTCTAGAATAAAAGCAAACCCACAGTAATCAATTGTTATGACCCAAGCCTTACCAAAAATAGTTATCTTTGACGAATTTATCGCGTGGTATCCCGAAAACTCTGGTGTACGCTACGAACTGCACAACGGGGAAATTGTCGAAATGGCACAGCCAACAGGGAAGCATGAAAGGATAAAAGGATTTTCTGCTGCTGAATTAACTTTAGAGTTTAGACGATTAAGTCTCCCCTACTTTATCCCCAATCAAGCAATAGTAAAGCCACCGGAAAGAGAATCAGGTTATTTCCCAGATGTATTAATCCTAAATGACGCCGCTTTAGTTGATGAACCGCTTTGGGAAAAATCTTCTACTGTCACTAAGGGTACATCAATTCCTTTAGTTATTGAGGTTGTCAGTACCAACTGGCGCGATGATTACTATCTCAAACTTGCGGATTATGAAGAGATGGGTATTCCCGAATATTGGATTGTTGACTATGCAGCATTGGGAGCTAGGAAGTTTATCGGTAATCCCAAACAACCCACTTTCTCAGTCTATCAACTAATTGATGGGGAATACCAAGTCAGTCAGTTTCGGGGTAACGATAAAATTATATCTCCTACTTTCCCTGAGTTAAAGTTGACGGCGGAACAAGTGTTCAATATTGGTCAATAAGTATTGAATTTACTTTTTGCTTCAGTTGATACCAATGAACCCCTACAATGCGGGTCTACATACCATCAAAAAATGATTAATCAAAGTCTGAAAGTATTTATTTTAGTGAATGCATACCATAATTAATTTCTACAGTGCGTAAGTACTAATTTCTAGTTATCATGCCTTTGGGATAGTATTCGCATAGTTTTTTTCATTAGTGAGAAAATATTCATGAGATACAAACTCTTGGGCAAAAGCGGGTTAAGAGTATCTGAACTCTGCTTGGGAACCATGACTTTTGGTGAAGATTGGGGTTGGGGTGCTTCCAAAGACGAAAGCGGTAAAGTGTTTGATACTTTTGTGGAAGCAGGAGGCAATTTTATTGACACCGCCAATGGTTATACCGACGGTAGCAGTGAAAAAATTGTCGGTGAATTAATCGCCAAAGACCGGGAACGTTTTGTAGTTGCTACGAAATATTCCTTTCCCTTGCGGATGAATGACAAGAAGGGCGACCCCAACGGTAGTGGGAATCATCGCAAGAACTTAATCCAGTCTTTAGAAGGTAGCCTGAAGCGGTTGAATACCGATTATATTGACTTATTCTGGTTGCACGCTTGGGATTTTACCACGCCTGTTGAAGAAGTATTGCGATCGCTTGATGATGTAGTTCGTCAAGGTAAAGTACTTTACATCGGCATTTCCGATGCACCCGCTTGGATTATTTCCCAAGCAAATACCATCGCCCAATATCAAGGATGGACGCAGTTTGTCGCCCTGCAAATTGAGTATAGTTTAATTCAGCGGACACCAGAACGCGACTTGATACCGATGGCCAAAGCTTTAGATTTAGCAGTAACACCGTGGTCACCTCTAGGTGGTGGTGTGCTGACAGGGAAGTATAATAAACCTCCTCAAGACAGTGGCGAACCAGGACGGTTAGCAAATGCAGCCTTAGGAACTATTTCAGAAAAAAGTTTAGCGATCGCTGAAGTTGTAAGTCAAGTTGCAGGAGAAATTGGACACACACCATCACAGGTAGCATTAGCTTGGTTACGCGCTCAAAGTGGGGTGATAATTCCGATTATTGGCGCACGTAAATTAACTCAGTTTCAAGATAACTTAGCTTCTTTGGATGTGACTCTTTCCCCAGAACATTTGCAGCGCT
Source organism: Nostoc sp. FACHB-973 (assembly GCF_014698115.1). Taxonomy (GTDB): domain Bacteria; phylum Cyanobacteriota; class Cyanobacteriia; order Cyanobacteriales; family Nostocaceae; genus Nostoc; species Nostoc muscorum. The sequence continues at coordinate 30,113 of NZ_JACJSJ010000054.1, read as the reverse complement.
TAAATGAAGTGAGTCAAATTGAATTGGGTTTTCCCCATGACTTTTTACACAACGATGTAATTCGCGATCGCCTTTTTGGTGGTACATTTAATGCCATAGACAACCATCGGATCTAAGAGGATGTTTGCAAAGTCTACCGTTGTATCGAGATCCCCCCTAACCCCTCTAAAAAAGGGAATAACATTCTCAAAGTCCTCCTTTTTAAGGAGGATTTAGGAGGATCTAAAGTTTTGGATACCTCACCTATTACTTTTAAAACATCCTCAAATGTCATTTTTCATTTGTTATTTGTCTTTTGTTATTCACGAATGACCAATGATCAATGACCAAATCCAAAATCCAAAATCTAAAATCCAAAATTGTATCAAGTTTAAACAGTAACACATTCAGGCATTAATACAATCTATCGTCAGAGAGTTTCGCATCGCAAACTAAAATCTGTAAAGTTAACTGTAAAAGGCATTAACTACAACCATGAGCGACAACACCATTGCATCACGTCTTTACCCTACCCGCATTGACATTCCCGCCGCAACGCGAGTGCAAATTGTGGTGCTTCTCAACCAAACCTTAGCAGCTACTTTGGATTTGAAAACTCAGGCAAAGCAAGCGCACTGGAATGTTAAAGGTACCGATTTTTACCAGCTACATGAATTGTTTGATGAACTTGCTGGTGAATTGGAAGAATACGTTGATATAGTTGCCGAACGCGTCACCGCTTTAGGTGGATATGCTCTAGGGACAGCCCGCGCTGCTGCTAGTAATTCCATTCTGCCAGAATATCCCTTTGATATTTTGGATGGTAAAGACCATGTGACAGCTTTAGCAGATCGTTTTGCACCTTACGCTAAACATATCCGAGAAGCGATCGCTAAAACCGATGAATTAGGTGATGCTGATACCGCTGACCTTTACACTGAAATTTCTCGCACCATTGACAAACGCCTCTGGTTCTTAGAAGCTCATCTACAAGTAGCAGAAATTAAGGCAGAGAATGGCAACGCAGGCGCTACTAAAACTCAAAAGACAGCAGCTGGCGTCAAGTAAGTACTTTTCTATCAGGGGACAGTAAATCTTAACTAGTAGGGTGCGTTAGGTTAAAGCCTAACGCATCATATTATTTATCGAAAATTTGGGTTTAATAGTCGCACAAATGCCCTGTAGACAAGTCTTCACACTGTACCCTGTGTCGTTTTTAGTAGTATAAAAAATCGCTAGATAGGTGCTCCCTCCGGATACATCAGTTCCAGTCGTTTCTGGCGTAGTTTGGCTTCTTCGATACAGATTTCTTCAATTTGTTTGACTATATCTTCAGAAATGCCCAGTTTAGCTGCCATTTTGGTTACAGTTGCCCTTTCGTTGTCACTATATTCTCCATCAGCACTGCAAGCTTTAATAGCATCGTAAACAAGATAACGCCGTGAACCAGTTGCCTCTGGAGCATCACCAATCACCTTCTCGATATCTTCGTCAGCTTTATAAGATTTGAGTTCCTCCAATAATGAGTCTGATGCGCCAAAAGCAGAAAGAAGCCCAACAACCCAGTTTCTTTCTTCAGGGGTTAATGTGCCGTCTCCATTGGCACAAATGAGAATCGACTTCGAGTAACCATCATAAGCTTCAAAACTTGGAAGTTTGCTAAAGCTGTATTTTTCTCTAAATAACCACAACAGACCCTCATTTTCAGTAGTCATGCTTACCCTTGATAAATAGATTAAGTAAGTTATTCAATGTCATTATCACATCATATAGAACCCATTTGATTAATGAACATATAGCAATCCGATTTGATTTCTGAATGACTTGTAGAGGTAAGGGACTGGGGATTGGGGACTGGGGACTGGGAAGGAGCAATAAAGGTGTACCTAGCTTCCTAAAAATCAAATATGAGTCCTATATTTGTCTAGGAAGGGAACTCTTAACAGGGAACAGAAAAACAGGAAGTTTGAGGTGTACTGAGTTTTTTCACCAAATCAAATATGAGTCCTATAGATGTAGGTTGGGTTGAGGAACAAAACCCACCAAAAATACCTGGTTTTATTGGCTCACTCTCCGATAACCAAACCTAGAAATAGCCTTATTTTTTCATAATAAAAAATAAGGCTATTCAATTGAAAACCACTGTAAAATTTCACAGTATATTTTTGGTAAGTATAGCACTTAAAAGTGCGTACTTTTATTTTATCTGTATATACTTTACTATTTAAATAGTTCAAAATTAGGTTGAATAAATAAGAATTCTGAACACTTCTAAAAACAATTAACAACGAGGTAAATCTATGTCTAAAAATACAATTACCCACTTAATTCACGATCGCAATGCCCGTGGTCACGCTCAAACAGGCTGGCTCGATAGTTATCACACATTTTCCTTTGGTAGTTTTTACGATCCCAACCGCATGGGATTTCGTTCTCTGCGAGTCATCAACGACGATCGCATCGCCCCTGGTGCAGGATTCCCTACACACAGTCATCGGGATATGGAAATTCTCACCTATGTTTTAGAAGGCGCTGTAGAACATAAAGACAGCTTGGGTACTGGCTCAGTAATTCGTCCCGGTGATGCCCAAATTATGAGTGCTGGTACTGGAATCAGCCACAGCGAATTTAATCCTTCGCCAACTGAACCACTACACTTGCTACAAATCTGGATTCTTCCCGATCGAGAAGGGTTGACACCAAGATATGAACAAAAAGCTTTTCCCATTGAAGAAAAGCGCGGTCAATTACGCTTAATTGCTGCTAAAGATGGGCGCGATGGTGCTGTGACAATTCACCAAGATGTTGATTTATACGCCTCTGTTTTAGAGTCAGGTGATGTTGTTAATTATCAAGTAAAAGGCGATCGCTATGCCTGGTTACAAGTAGCCCAAGGTATAGTCAACTTAAATGGTGAAGAACTCAGAGCCGGCGACGGCGTACAAATCAACGGCGAAGAACAGTTAGAAATTACCACCAATATCGGCGGCGAAATCTTGCTTTTTGATTTGGGCTAATATGCTAAGTAGTTGAATAGATCACTGTAGGGGCGCACAGCTGTGCGCCCCTACGATTATTGGTGTCAACTTAGAGACAGGGCGAACTCTAACTGCTGATTTCGCGTTAAGTTGATGCTCTGGGCTGACAAAATAGAAACTTTATTTCAAATACTGAGTAAGAGTTTGCAAAACATAGAATCTTTTAATCTGAAAGCTTCCTCTTACTTTCCATCTAATAATTCAATTGGTTTAATTGTTGGTAAAAGGTTTTTTTGGAGAAGCGAACAGTTGAATATGCTGATAGTCGCTACAATAGCCGTAAAGTCAGCCAATTCATGAACCAGTGTTTACGCGATCGCACTTATTACAGTATCAGTTTTTGGGATCTTGCCTACAGCTACGAAGTCGGACAAACTCCCGCAGGTGATTGGATAGGAGTGCGAACCCAAAGCGAATTTGAATACAATCCTTAGAAAGAATAGCAGAAATCTCATGTCCAAAAAGCCCGATTCGCAGTTACAAAATCTCTTCGCCGCCCACAAATCAACCGACTGGCAAGAAAGATTAACACAAGTAGCCTACCGCTTCAACCGAGAATATCTTGGTCAACCCGTCGAACTCCCAGCCGAAGTCCAAGCAATGCCAATCTTTCGGGAGTGGGCTGGCGGCAATTTTTCCGGGAGAATTGCTTCTCCTTTTTGGGAAGTTGCCAAACCTCAAAAGAACCAGCACTGTTTAGATATCGGCTGCGGTGTCAGCTTGTTAATTTATCCTTGGCGGGATTGGCAAGCATTTTTTTATGGACAAGAAATCAGTAATGTAGCCCGAGATATTCTCACTTCTCGCGGGCCGCAGTTGAATTCTAAGCTATTCAAAGGTGTTGAATTGGGAGCGGCTCATGATTTAAACTATTCACCAGGTCAATTTGACTTGGCGATCGCCACAGGATTTAGCTGCTATTTTCCACCCGAATACTGGAATGCTGTCTTGACGCAAGTCAAACGAGTCTTAAAACCAGGTGGACATTTTGTATTTGACATCCTCAATCCCGAACAGCCTTTAGCAGAAGATTGGGCAGTTCTGGAAACTTATTTGGGTGCTGAGGTATTTTTAGAACCTCTAGTTGAGTGGGAAAAAACGATTAAAGCTGCTGGTGCTAAAGTAATAACCCAGAAATCAGGAGAATTATTCGAGTTATATAAGGTGCGCTTTTAAACTAACGAACACTTCACAATACCATTAAGTGATATAACGGTTTGCAATTGCATGGAGTACAGACAATTCGTAGGGTAGCACAGCTGTGCTACCCTACCGTGTACCTCATTCAAATCAAAATCGCGAACCAATTGGAAAAAACAATGTGAAAAATAGACCATCTGTAGAGACGCGATTCATCGCGTCTTTACCCAAGCATACGAATCATTAATTGAATTGGTATAAGTAGGCAAGAATACACCTGAAACCCTTACAAATGACTAATGACAAATGACAAATGACAATAAAAGCCAGTTAGCTTTATTTGTATCGCCCTACTTACTCAGCAATAATTGGACTCGTTGTATCTAAAGATGTTGTAAAAACAAAATAGATGACTCCAGCACCGAGAATCATTACAGCCAAACTAAACAGCAGCACCCATCGGTCTGTTGGTTCATAAGTATCTTCTTCGATATCACGGCGCACAGCAAAATAGTGTCCCGTTGACAGCCACACGGTAATTAAACCCACCAGCGAGAAAACTAAGCCTAACTTCCAGCCGTGACCAGGACGGGGCACCAAAGGTATTTGGAAAGCACGCAGACGCACGATGACCACACCAAAGCCCAAAAGAGCAATCCCTGTCCGCATCCAAGCCAGGTATGTACGCTCATTTGCTAAGTGGTCTCGTATCCGAGATGGATTTAATCGTCCTGCTTTTTTTTGATCTTTAACTTCTTCTGTGGGTTTCGATTTTAACTGCATCAATAATACCTTTATTCCGAAAGAGGCTCCTCTCCAAAAAACGCGAAAGTAATAGCAAATTTCCTTCCAGATTATTTGCATCCAACGCGCTAATTGCTTTAGTGAAATATATTTATTGTGATTGTACATTTTTTTGCCAAGTTTATTTTAACTGAAATTTTGTACTATTTTCAAGAAGTCTGGAGTGGGGAGCGATGGCAAGATCAAAATCAGGGTTTTAGCCAACGGTAAGCAGTAATTACTCAAAAGAAAACAGCCAGCAGCAGAGAGATTTTTCACCAGTTCTTGTCCTGTTTCGTCTCTGATTTTGGCTGTTACCCTGTTAAATGTGAAAACATATCGTTGAGAAACAGATTTCAGTAACTAGTGTTCACTGGTAACTGTCTACTATTCACCGATTTAAGACTTCTCAATAGGCGCATTGGGAACCCGTGTATTTATTAAAGCCTGTGATACATTGGGGATAAACCAGTTCACTTCATTGGCTTTGACAATTTGAGCATTAGGAATGTTGATTTCAATTGCAGCATTATCTGGATTGGTTTTAATCGTCAACTTACTGCCATCAGGTATTTTAATAGCTACTGGTTCTGTAAATTCTTGAATTTGCCCATCTGGGGTTAAGGCTGCGAGTTTAGCATCATTTGGCAAATAGAATCCATCACAATCCCAATTATTTTGAGTTGACTGACCATCAGCTAGAAAATACAGACCATTGTCGTATACAGCATCTTCTTCCTCTTCCTCATTTGGTGTTTTGCCGTATACTGCAATGGTATTACCTGTTTGGTTCTCGCATTGACCCCAGTTAATTCCCGTCTCCAAAGCATATTTTTGGAATGTTAACTCATCGATTTTCTTTTGAATTTCTTCTGGTGTGACACCTGCAAGTTCACTTCGGTCTTTTTTTGCCTGAGTAAGTTGCTTAAGTGCTTTGGTGACCTCGATATAATCAGGATTTTTGCTAAATTTTGGTCTATCAGCAAAAGAAGGTTGAGCAAAGGCTAGATTAACAAAAATCATCAAGACAATTAGCAGAGATTTCCAGATTTTCATGATTTAACTCCTGTCGATAAACTTTGAGGTTTTTCAGTAGGTAATTTATTGTTAAAACTCAGAATTATGAATTATTACACCACTTTTTGAGAGCAAGACGGTTCAGTTAAGGCTAGTATTCTTTAACCGCAGAGGACGCGGAGAGAGAAAAAAGATAAGGGAAAAATTGCTTAACTGAACAGTATTGTTTTTCAAATACTTAATTTTTCTTGTTGTTCGCTCGATTGCTGATTTTTGAGACTCAAAAGGAAGGAAAATAGATAACTAGAAACTACAGACAACAGAGTCCAAGTAACATTTTCTGAGACAATAAACACACCCAAGCCAACTAAAATACAAGGTACAAAAGTGTTGCCGTTATCAGTTAAAAATTGAGCGATCGCAGGTAAGTAGGTTAACTTATAAGCGGCATAACACCAGACACCCACCAGAGAAAAGAATACGCCTAAAATCAGCAACAGACTTTCTAATTCCGAGTTGGCAAATAAAGGTACGTAAACGCTGATATTATCACTACCATTAGCAAAGGCGATGGCAGCTACATTACATGTTTGCGGAGATAGAAAACTGCGAATTACAGAGGGACAAGAAGGCTCAGTTTCTTCTGTAACTTCGTCTGATGAATCCTCTTCGCGTTTTAGCAAACTACTCATACCAATAATTATTGGCATTAAACCAAGTAACCTAATCCAGTCCTGCGGTATAATGAGTCCACCAAAAAAACCTGGAAGGCTAGCAGCGATCAGTGCAGCAAAACCGAGATACTGGCCAGCAATAATGTGACGACTACGGAATGTTTTATTTACTTGTGAAAAAAGCAACGTCAAAATCACAATATCGTCAATATTCGTGGCACTGAATGCCGTAATTCCTGTGGTAATTGCAGTGACTAAACCGCTCATTTATCGAAGTCCTTATTTTGATGCTTGGTAATTGGGCATTAGGCATTAGGCATTGGGCATGGGGCATCAGTTTATTTACAAATGACCAATGACAAATGACAAATGACAAATAACTACGTAGAAAGCTGTGATTTATACTTTAGACAAACTAAACGATAGAATCAAATGCTTTTTTTTGTCAAAATGATAAATGGAAGTGATTAAAATTTTGACACCAAGTTTTAGGGACACCACCAATGGCAGGAATGACGCTTGAGCAGCTAAAAATCTTTCTGGCTGTAGCGCAACACTTACACTTTACTCGGGCAGCAGAAGAACTTTATATTACACAACCTGCCGTCAGTGCAGCGATCCAGAACTTAGAACAAGAATACGGAGTTAAATTATTTCATCGAATTGGTCGTCATATTGAGATTGCTGAGGCTGGTAAGTTACTGCAAGTGGAGGCGCAGAAAATTCTCGATCAAGTCTACTTGACTGAAAGGGGATTGCGGGAATTGAATAATCTCCAACGGGGTGAATTGAAATTAGGGGCAAGTCTGACAATCGGTAATTATTGGCTACCAAGCAAGATTAGTGACTTTAAGAGCCAATATCCTGGTATCCAAATTGACTGTACCCTCGCCAACGCCGAAACGATTTGTGTAGGAACAGCAATGGGACAATTTGATTTGGGTTTAGTGGAAGGAGATGTGAAACCAGCGCTGCAAAACACTCTACAGTACGAAATCGTGGGGAGCGATCGCTTGCAAATTGTCGTAGGTGAAAAACATCCTTGGTTTGAGCAAGGAGAAATTGAGTTAAGCCAACTGACTCAAACTCCTTGGGTGATGCGGGTGCCGGAATCTGGAACCCAGCAAAGATTTGAGGAAGCCTTGCAAAATTGGGGAATCAATCTCACTGAATTGAATGTAATTTTAGTGTTCACTAGTGGTGAGATGGCAAAAGCAGCCATTGAAAACGGCGTCGGTGCAACTGGAATTTCTGAGTTGATGGTAAAAAAAGAAATCCAGCTTGGAACTCTACGCCCAATTCGAGTTATTGATAATAGAGAACAAGAGACTGCGATGCCTACGGGGGACTACGCCTACGTAGAAATAGTTCGACCTTTTTTCAAACTCAAGCATCGTCAGCGTTTCCAAACTGCTCTTTCCAAAGCCTTTGAACAAATTTTGTTATCCTCAATGTTAAATAATTCAGATCAACATTCAACAAAAAAGGAAAAAGGAAAAATTAAAAGTTAATAGTCATTAGTCATTGGTCAATATCAGGACTTACGCACTGTACAAATTAATTATGGTATGCATTCAGGAAAATATGTCGTTTCAGGCTTTGATTAATTATTCTTTGATGGTACATAAACCCGCGCTATGGAGGGCACAGCACTGCTGTGCCCCTACGACAGGTCTAGTTTTTCAAAAAAAAACATATTTTGTATTTCGTGTCAATGCGTAAGTCCTAAATATTAGCCCTTTCAAGGTGTTGAAATTTGGAACGAAGATTGCTTATTTCAATCTTCAAAAAGCCCAAAATGTGAGCGGATGATTCAAGATGCTAGCACTAAAACAACGTATGTTCGTTGGTCACCTTGAAAGGCTAGTCCTAAATATTTCCCCACTCCCTCATCTCCCTCATCTCCATCATCTCCCCACTCCCCACTCCCCACTCCCCACTCCCCTTTCCCTAAACCATTTTTCAAAAGATATCATTCACCTTTAGGTAGATTTAGATGAAATTATCAAAACAGTATATTTAAATGGGCAAACATATAATTTGCCACAATAGCTCATGCCAAATCAGGAATTTCAATCTCAACAGATAAAATCTTGATTGAGTTTTAGTTCAATTGTTCATTAAATTCCTTATCAGCCATGACATCCCCAGAGCCTCAAACTGATTTTGGAGAAAATTCTTCACAAACTTCATTTGAGCCACCTCCAAAAAAACGGCGGTGGCTTTGGTTATTTTTAGCTGCACTACTATTGTTAGGAGGCGGAGTAACTATAGTTTGGCGTTTGCTGACTCCACAAAATTCAGCAACTTCAACTGCTAATGTTCAATCTCAAGGGGTAAGAGTCAAAATATCCACAGTCCAAAGCGGCATCATTGAGGAAAGTTCAGATTTTATTGCTACTCTGGAATCTGAGCGCTCAGTTAACCTCAAGCCAGCGATTCAAGGTCAAGTCACTCAGATATTTGTCAAACCTGGAGATTTAGTAGCACAAGGAGCAGCAATTATCCAAGTAGACTCCAGACGGCAACAAGCAGGGGTTAATGGAATTAATGCTGTGCCTCAAGCATTTTTAATCCAACTAGAAAATGCCCGCGCTACACTCAAATCTTTGGAAGCAGAACGGCCATCTTACGTTGCTAATGTGCAACTCAGCGAACAGGAATACGAAAAATATTTTAGCTTAGCTCAACAAGGAGCAGTATCTCGACAGGCTAGCAGTCAGTACGCTAACAGGCTCGCCGCCGCCAAAACTAGTCTAAATGCAATTGATTCTAAGATTCAAGCCCAACGAGCCACCATTTTAGAAGCTGAAAAATCCTTACAGCAAACTAATGTAAATCCGAAACAACAACAACTCCAGTACGATAAAATTACCGCTCCCTTTGGTGGTACAGTTGGCGAAATTTCGGTGAAAGCGGGTGATTTGGTTAATACTTCCACACCGTTAGTTACCTTGATGCAAAATCGACCTTTAGAAGTTAAAATTTCCGTGCCTCCACAGCGAAAATCTCTATTGCGTGAGGGAATGCCAGTGGAGATTATGAACACACAAGGTCAGAAGTTAGGTAGAACTAGAGTATTTTTCATTGCACCGAATACTAGTAATGAAACACAAGGGATACTGATTAAAGCACTCTTTAATAACTCTAATGGTCAGGTACGTGCAAATCAATTGGCCAGGGCTAGAGTCATCTGGAATGAGCGCCCTGGAATTTTAATTCCGACAGCAGCGGTGACTCGCGTAGGTGGGCAAACTTTTGTGTATGTAGTTGAAACCGAAAAATCTCCCCAAGGCGTGTCTCAACAAGTAGCTCGGCAAAAGCGAGTAAAACTAGGTCAGATTAGAGGTAATAATTATCAAGTGATCGAAGGATTACAGCCAGAAGATAAAATTATTATCTCAGGACTGCTTAATCTTACAGATGGTGTAGCGATCGCTCCAGAATTTTAGGAGAAGGGAGTTGGGAGTGGGGAGATGGGGGAGATGAGGGAGATGAGGGAGTGTGGGGAGATTAGAAAAAAGCTTCCCACCCAATGCCTCATGCCCCATGCCCCATGCCCCATGCCCAATGCCCCATGCCCCATACTCAATAGGCTGCTTAATCTACCAACGGAAATATGAATTCCAATATCAATCTTTTCACACCAGTTCAGCTTGGCCCTTATACTCTGCCGAACAGGATTGTAATGGCGCCGATGACCCGTTTGCGGGCAATTGATAATATTCCTAACTCGCTGATGGCAACTTACTACGCCCAACGCGCCAGTGCAGGGCTAATTGTTACTGAATGCACGATGGTGTCACCTTTGAGTCTGGGATACATAAACTGTCCGGGAATTTACTCGGATGAACAGGTGACGGGATGGCAGTTGACAACTGATGCAGTGCATGAACAAGGTGGTAGAATTTTTCTGCAACTTTGGCATTCTGGGAGGGTTTCTCACCCAGCTTTACTTGGTGGAGAATTGCCAGTTGCTCCAAGTGCGATCGCTGGAGTTGGATCGCTCCACACTCCCATAGGAAAAGTATCGTTGGAAACTCCCCGTGCTTTAGAAACCGAGGAAATTCCCGAAATAGTCGAACAATTCCGCCAAGGTGCTAAAAATGCTTTAGCTGCTGGGTTTGATGGTATTGAACTTCACGGTGCATTTGGCTATTTAATCGATCAATTCCTTCAAGATGGCTCTAACCAGCGCACAGATGAATATGGCGGTTCAATAGAAAAGCGCAGCCGATTTTTGTTGGAAGTTGTGGAAGCAGTGGCTAGTGTCTGGGATGGAAACCGTGTTGGGATCAAGCTTTCACCAAGTAACACTTTTTACGGAATGCATGACTCTAATTCTCAAGAGACATTTAGTTATGCTATCAACGCTATCAACCGTTTTGGGTTAGCATATCTCCACCTCATGGAACCCAACGAAGTCGATTTAGCAAGCCGCGAAGTCATGAACCCCGTAACACCTTATTTCCGCGAAATTTTCCAAGGTACTTTAATTACAAATGGTGGCTACGATCGCCTTAAAGGAGATAACATCTTAGCTAACAACAATGCAGATTTAGTTTCTTTTGGCAAGTCATATCTTGCTAATCCTGACTTACCAAAACGCTTACAACTTAATGCACAGTTGAACACCCCAGATTCCAAGACATTTTATGCGCCTGACGCCACAGGATACACTGATTACCCGTTTTTAGAACTTCAAACCACTTGAAGAGGAATTCAGAATTCAGAATTCTTTGTTGATAATTTCTCAGCTGCAAAACTTTTCGGTTTTATAATTGTCCAGGTGGGGGCACAGCAATGCTGTGCCCCTACTAAATCTGGGCTGCAAAATTTTGTATAAAACGTTTCTAATTTATACAAATAGCGGCTCATTTCTTTGGTTGTATAATTTCTGTTTTCGTACTAAACATCACTTCATAGGCGTCCCAAAATTATGGATTTATCCAACTTTACTACTCTTCAAAACTTAGAAGCTGCCTTCGGTGGTGAGTCAATGGCAAATCGTAAGTATCTGTTTTTTGCAGAGGTAGCGCGTAAACTGGGATTTACAGACTTGGCAAAACTTTTTAAAGAGACAGCAGAACAAGAAACTGAACATGCTTTTGCACATTTTAAGTTACTGCATCCAGAACTTGTGGTAGAAGATCCAGCAGCTTTAACTGATGAACAAAAGCGGGAAATTGTGTCTCGTTGCTTATCATTAGCAATTGAAGGAGAGACTTATGAATATACCACAATGTATCCGGAGTTTGCCGCAGATGCTCAACGCGAGCGCGATAATCTTGCTGCTGAAGAATTTCTCAAACAAGCTAAAGAATCCACCGTTCATGCAGACACATTTCGGGAAGCTGCACACCGTTTCGGCTTGTTAAAATTTATCGAAAATTATCACGCCGATCGCTATGCTGAAGCGTTAGAAGTATTAAACGGAGGACAAGCAGCAAATAAAGTTGTAGATGAAGATCCTCAAACTCGTAAATGGATTTGTAGACAATGCAGTATGATTTACGATCCTGTGGCTGGCGATCCTGATTCGGGAATTGCACCTGGTACACCTTTTGAAGAAATTCCTGATGATTGGAAATGTCCGATTTGTGGTGCTAGCAAAAAAACTTTTAAACCATTTGAGGAAAAAGTTGCAGCTTAAGAGGACAATAAATCACAGGTAAGAATTCAGGAGTCAGAATTAAGTCGGAAATTGGAGTCTAACTGGCGTCTGAATAAACTTAGAAACATCACACCAAATCTATGATTTGGCGTGATGTTTCTAAGTTGCAAATCTGAATACCCATTACATGAGGTACAGAAATTTGTAGGGGCGCATAGCTATGCGCCCCTACCTTGTGCCTCACAAAAGCGAGAAATGCTATATTCTAATTCCTGAATTCTAAATTATTTTTTAAAAGAGTCTAGTATGATTGGTATATTCATGCATCAGAGGTTCTCCTCATTTTTTAACTCTTCTAACTCCTGAATTCTGAATTCTGAATTCTGAATTCTGACTTTATACACCAGGGTAATCTCATGAATTCACCAAAAGATAACAGCCAATTTGAGCGGAAAAAACCTGTTTATCTAGAGCTAAATTTTCAGATAGTTTGTGCAGTTTCTTTGATTGGTGTTATCGGAGTTTCCAGCGTAACTCCGGCTTTTCCCAAGTTAGTCAAAGAGTTAAATATCAATCCCCAAGATTTGGGTTTATTAATTACATTCTTTACATTACCATCTCTGGTTTTAGGGCCAATCATCGGCATCTTTGCCGATAGATGGGGTAGAAAGAGAATTATCGTTCCTTCACTGTTTTTATTTGGCTTTGCTGGTACAGCTTGCGCCTTTGCCCGCGATTTTAATTTATTGCTATGGTTGCGTTTACTACAAGGAATTGGCGCTGCTCCTTTGCTTTCTTTGAGTATCACTTTAATCGGTGATTTATATACAGGAGAGAGACGTACTCAGGCAATGGGTTACAGCGCCAGTGTCAGCAGCGTTGGCACCGCAACTTATCCCATAATTGGTGGTACATTGGCAACAATGGGTTGGTATTATCCTTTTATGTTGCCGATATTAGCGATTCCTCTGGGATTGCTGGTGTTGTTGGGACTCAAGAATCCAGAACCGCAAGGCGATCGCAATTTAAAACAATATTTAAGGAATGCGGTAAAAGTCCTCAAAAATCGCCAATTATTCGGACTTTTTATTGCCAGTGCAGCTAACTTTGTTTTCCTTTATGGTGCTTATGTCACCTATTTACCACAGCTAATTAACGATACCTTCAAAGCACCACCTACTATCATTGGATTATTACTCTCTAGTGTTTCTATATCAATTACTATTGCAGCTTCCCAGTTAGGCAGATTAGCTAGAAGATTTCCCCCCGCCAATTTAATTAGTGCATCTTATGTTTTTTACGCTTTAGCTATGTTAATTATTCCTTTTGTGCCAAATCTCTGGTTACTATTAATCCCCAGCATAATTTTTGGTATTGGTCTTGGCATTGGTTTTCCTAGCATCCAAACACTGTTAGCAGATTTAGCACCAAAAGAATATTTGGCGACAATCATATCAGTGAACGGGACATTCTTCGGTTTAGGGCAAACATTAGGACCGCTGTTGATGGGCTATGCCTTTGGTTTCGGCGGCATTAGTAGCGTATATTATGCGGCGACGGGTTTTGCAGTTGTGATATTTTTTGTATTTAGGTATTGCACTTGTATCTAAGTTGCAGGTCGATGCATCTAAGGTGCAGGGCGATGCATCAAAGGTGCGGGGCGATGCATCAAAGGTGCGGGGCGATGCATCAAAGGTGCGGGGCGATGCAACAAAGGTGCAGGGCGATGCATCTAAGTTGCAGGGCGATGCATCAAAGGTGCAGGGCGATGCATCAAAGGTGCAGGGCAATATTAGGAAGTTAAAGTCTATGAAGATTGTCTGCGCGAGAATTCTTTATGTAGGGCTTGCCAATCACATCAGGTACAGAAATTTGTAGGGGCGCATAGTAACCGTCTTGCCTTTTTTTTTCAGGCTTTTAGCCAATTTCAAAGCCTCAGTCGCTTTGACTCTAGTAGCGCAGACCAATTGAGAAGGCAAGCCAGTAATAGCGCGATGGTCGTAGTAATATCATGTCCGGCTAATCACTTATCATTACAGCAGTTTTCATGTATTTGAAGCACATCTGTCGTAAGGGCACAGCAATGCTGTGCCCCTAGCGTGTGGTCTATTTACCTGAAAATAGCTGTAAAATTTCCCCGCGTCCCCGCGTCTTTCCGTCATGCTAAATAATAAATCCTTTACCGGACATGATATAACTCGCTTTGTGCAGTTCTACGCCGTTTGCTAAGTCGTTTTCCCATCCATGCTTGCACACGACATTGAACGACCAAGTGTACAGGTCGGAAAATCGAACCGCAGAGGACGCAGAGGACACGGAGAAATCAGAGTTTCAGAGAGTTATTGCGTAAGCCCTATTTCTGTACCTCATGTGGTAGGAAACTGCTATATCAACTACTGCGACTGAAAAATACAGCAGCTAGAACAATAAAACCTAAAAGCACTAGAGGAACCCAGAGATTAGGGACATCTGACAAACTCATATTAATTACGAATTACGAATTACGTTAGCGAAGCGGGGCGAAGCCCATTACGAATTATTCTAAACCGATACCTCTTTCGGCAAATTCTTCAACAGTTTTTTGTGATAATTCATGAGTAGCGATCGCCTGCAACATTGCCAATGGTAAAGTTAAATGATGCGCCCCGGCTTGCAAGGAAGCGGCTGCTTCTTGGGGAGATTTAATACTAGCTGCCAAAATTTCCGTGTCGCTACCTTGGAGTACGCTAGCCATCTCCCGGACTAAGCCAATACCATCACCTAACAACCGAGTAGCGCGATTTACATAAGCTATGGCGATTTTTGCTCCGGCTTCCCGTGCGACTACTGCTTGCGCTGCACTATAAATTGCTGTCACCGAACAGGTGATTTCTGAGGACAAACTTGCTACTACTTCAAACCCTAACGGTGTTGCGGGAATCTTCAAAATTGTTTGCGAACCAATAATCTCGAAAGCTTTCCTACCTTCAGCCAACATTCCCGCTTTATCAGACGCCATCAGTTGATAATATAACGGCCCGTTTGTCAAGGTAACTAATTTTTTTAGCGTAGTTTCTGGTGGGGTGTCGCTTTGAGCTAAAAGCGTGGGATTAGTTGTGATACCCTTTACCCAACCCCAATGCTTGACTATTTCAGCTTCCGATGCGATCGCCGAGTCTAGATATAATGCCATAATTTTTCCGGAATCGATTGTCAAAATTAATTCATCAGATGTGCAACTTTGCCATTAGACCTTTTCACACCGTATGATTTTTTACAATAACTTATTTGAATTCTTGATCCAGGTTTCAAGGGATAATTCCCTTAATACGACAACCTGCACGGAGAACCGAATATGACATCTCCAACGGTTACATGGCTACAAGAGCGCACGACTTTAGGAATTCTCTCACCTGAGGTGTTAAATGCGATCGCCCAAGTTATGGAAGAACAAGTTGTACCAGCACAAGTAAACCTTGTTGAAGAAGGTACTTCCCCAGAAGCACTTTACATTCTCAAAGATGGTCAACTTGAATGCGACAATACCGATCACAGGAACTCAGCTTTAGTTCGTGGATTCCTTCCCGGAGCAGTCATTCACCTCCAAGAGTTGGTATTAGATGAGTTAGCCACATTCACAATTGTTACCCTCACAGAATGTCACTTGTGGGTTGTACCCGCTGAAAAATTTCGGGAATTAGTCAGCCAATACCCGGAAATTGCTCAGGCTTTTTCCCGTCAATTGGTTCAAGAATTAGCTCAAGCCACATCTGCACTTGGCTATGAACAAGAACGTTCCGTAGCTTTGCGACCATATTTAGTCACCAAAGCGCAACGGGGAATTGTCGGTACAAGTCGCTATGCTGTACGTCTGCGGGAGCAAATTCGAGAAGCCGCTAATGACCGCAAGTCAGTGGATATTTTCGGGGAACCAGGGTTAGAAAAAGACAACATCGCGGCTTTAATTCACTTTGGTTCTCCCAAAAGACGAGAACCAATTATTAAAGTCAATTGTGGTATTTTGCAAACCAGTGGTGCAGATTTATTTGGTCGCCTCGGCGGTAAACCAGGATTCTTGGAATGGCTGGGAGAAGGTACTCTCGTTCTCAACAATATTCAAGACTTACCCCAAGAGTTATTACCTGCTGTGACGCAGTTGCTAAAAACTGGCACATATACCCCTGTGACTCGTTCAGGAGAACCAGAAGCCGAACCTCGTCCTAGCAGAGCCAGAATTCTCATTGTTTCCGAAAAAACTCTGCCAACAATCGATCGCTCTGTTGGTCACATTATTAAAGTACCACCACTACGGTTGCGGAAAACTGATATTCAAGCCCAGGTGGAATATTACACCAGTCTCTACATTCGGGCTAGAGGCATTCCCAAACCGCACATCACCCCAGAAGCTTTGCGCCGCTTACAGTCTTATGATTTCCCTGGTAATCTCAAAGAATTAAAAAATCTGGTTGAAAGAGCGATCGTCCAAGCTGAAAATGCTAGTGAATTAACAGAAGAAATTTTTTGGCCAGCCGAAACCAAGAAAAAGCGATTTCGAGTCAATCTTTTAAATGTTTATCCTGATTTACGCAAATTTTTACGGAGTGCTTGGTGGCCAGACCGCATTAATTATGGTTTTACTGCAACAGCTTTTGCAATTATTGTTGCGGTATTATTTATTGGACCACAAACCCGCGATCGCAATTTTGTCTTAAATTTATTTTGGGCTTGGTGGTGGCCTTTCTTTCTATTTCTCTTTCCTTTTTTGGGACGTATCTGGTGTTCTGTTTGTCCCTTCATGATTTACGGAGAAATTACCCAAAAGTTATCTTTATGGTTATGGCCTCGAAAACTCAAGCGCTGGCCCAGACAGCAAGCTGAAAAATGGGGCGGATGGTTTATGTTTGGTTTATTCACCCTGATTTTCTTATGGGAAGAACTCTGGCATTTAGAAAATACAGCTTACCTGAGTGCATGTTTGCTGTTATTAATTACTGCTGGGGCGATGATTTTTTCTGCAATTTTTGAGCGGCGATTTTGGTGTCGGTATCTCTGCCCCATAGGTGGCATGAATGGTTTATTTGCCAAACTTTCAATGACGGAACTCCGGGCACAACAAGGTATTTGTTCTGCCAGTTGTACCACCTATCAATGCTATAAAGGTGGACCACAAAAAGGTGAAGGCATGGAAACAAATGGATGTCCTTTGTATTCTCACCCAGCGCAGTTAGAAGACAATAGAGATTGCGTTTTGTGCATGACTTGTCTCAAAGCCTGTCCCCATCGTTCCGTAGAATTCAACTTGCGTCCCCCTGGTATTGAATTGTGGACAACCCATGTACCCCGCGCCTATGAAGTGGCATTGTTGTTTTTGTTATTAGGTGGAGTATATCTGCATCGCTTGCCAGAGTTGCAATCTTGGTTAGGGTTACAACTAGATTTAACTAATTTTTGGCAACACTTAGGATTATCACTGCTAGTGTTAATTATCCCAGTGGCTTTTGCCTTGGTGGCTTATGGCTTGCTGAAACTGTTCAACTTTAACCGTAAACCCAAATCATTTGTAGAGCTTGCCTATGGATATTTACCATTGGTTTTGGGGGGGAACTTGGCTCATTATCTGCGTTTGGGCTTGAGTGAAGGCGGACGGATTTTACCTGTGACTTTTGCTACTCTTGGTTTGAATGGCGAACAACTGCCAATGTTGATTGCTCATCCTGCTGTGATTAGTTTTTTGCAAGGTGTAACTTTAATATTCTCAGTGTTATTAACGATATTGTTAACGCAAAAAATTGCACGACAATCATTGAGTTCGCTTCTTGGGCAACATTTAGCAGCGATCGCTTTTGGTGTTAGTATGTGGGCAATTATTGTCTTGTAACAACAATCCCAAATTCTTTGACTTTGCCTGGTTTAGTGCTAAGAGTTTTGCTACTGTAATGTATTAAACCAGGCTTCTAGATCGGCGATCGCCTGAAAATCCAACAAAGCTTCACCAAGATTTTCTAATTGTTCTAAGGAGAGAGTTTCAATCCGCTCTAGCACCTCTTGGGGTAATTCTCCCACGCGTCGAGTAAGTTGACGGAGAATCAGCAATTGTCCTTCTGCTTTTCGTCCTTGTTCCCGTCCTTGTTCCCGTCCTCGTTGTTCTCCTCGTTGTTCCCCTTCTCTGAGAATTTCTTGATAAATTACTGACTCCCGCATCATACCCTCCCGAAATAGTTGTCGAATCAAGTCCTGATTGTATTTTAGTCCCGCTAAGATTTGGGTGTAAGCAGAAATTTCTGGTCGTTGTCTTGGCTCAAGTTGATTAACTTTGGTTACAACTTGTTGCAACAAAACTTGGGGTTGGGTGGTTGCTGCCAGTGGTGCTAGCGGTAATAAAGCGGCGTCATTCAGGAATGGTTCGGGATTTTCTTCCCACATGCAAATCACCCGATATTCATGACGAGTAGTTTCGATTTCAAAGGCAGTTTCAATTACCGTTTCTGGCCCAGGCGGAAGTAATAACACGACAACTTGCGTTATCGGTAGGCGATACAAACGATACAACCGCACCCAATAATCTAGCATCCGCAAGGGTAGTGGCGGTGTAGATTCTAGTTTGGTTTGAAATTCTAGGTGAAGAATGCGTCCTTGTAGCTGTAAAAATGTGACATAATCAGCGCGAATTGGTTCAATGCTCAATTCGGTTTTCAGAACTTTGACATCAGTTTGTGGTGTACCCAAAATCCAACTGGCAAAATGTTCTGGATATTTTTCCGACAGGAGTTTGCAGAGGTTATCAAAGGACATTTAACACAGTGGCGATCGCTAATAGATGAAGTTTAATATTTCAGTAGATTTTTAGCAATTTATGCACAACCGTTTAGATAGTCGTTATTTTATTTTGTAAACTTTTTTCCTATCTGGATTCTTGGGCGATCGCACAAATATACCAGGTGTAATATTTCAAGTAAACCAGCTGTTCTCGGATATAATTTTACTATTATGTTAGCTAAGCTACATTATCCAAATCTGTTAAATATTTAGCATACAAAGTATTTGTATAGCAAATAATTAAAAAAGCAAATTATTTGAGAATCTATATGTTATGCTGACATTAAAGAAGCTAGAAATAGCAAAAGCATTAACAGGTCTTTCTTCGGAAACGGGATATGTGAGGGGAGTTGGCTGTTTCACCTGAAAGTGCTAATCGTTTAGTCACGGTTTTTTGTCACTCTTTGAAGAAGGCAAAAAGCAAAAAGTATTCATACTAGTCTGCACATCTTACTGTAACTTTCACTTTGGGGGAGTAGGGAGATGGGGAAATGGGGAGAATAATAACTGCTAACTCCTGTACAGACAAGGGTTAACCCTTGTCTGCACCCACTCTCAATGCCCTACCCTGCGGTATCTCTGCACTCTTTTGGTCACACTATCTGATACATCACTTTACCTTTTTTGTATTCATCTCCAGCGCGAGGAAAGACATGAAAAATAGTCAAGTAACAATCAACGAACTAGTCAACGAGACAGCCTGCAAACATAACCGAAAAAAATTGGATGACAAGAAAAAACTATCTTGCAAAAACTTACCACAACCAGGTGCAACCCAAGGGAATTGTCCTTTTGATGGGGCAATGGTTTCTGTGGGAGCAATTACTGATGCTGTTCATTTAGTACATGGCCCAGTTGCCTGCACTCATAACCCTTGGGCAACTCATGGGAGCCTTTCATCAGGCTCTCAACTATACCAAACTGCTTTTACTACTGACTTTGGTGAAAGTAATGTGGTTTTTGGTGGTGAAAAGAAGCTTTACAAAGCCATTCTGGAAATTGCTCAACGCTATAATCCTCCAGCTATCTTTGTCTATGCTACTTGTGTCACTGCTTTGATTGGTGATGATATCGATAGTATCTGTAAACTGGCTGCAAATAAAGTTGGGATTCCAGTTATTTATGTCGATTCACCGGGATTCCTTGGGAGTAAAAATTTAGGTAACCGCATCGGCAATGAAACTTTATTGAATTCTGTCATAGGTACGGCAGAACCAGAATTTACTACGCCATTGGATATTAATCTTGTTGGTGACTATAACGTTGCAGGTGAAACGTGGAATGTTTTACCACTGTTCCAGAAATTAGGGATTCGCGTTCTCTCCAAAATTACAGGTGATGCTCGTTATCAAGAAGTTTGCTATGCTCATCGTGCCAAATTGAATGTAGTGCTTTGCTCAAATGTAGCAATACAAATGGCACAAACAATGGAAGAACGTTACGGAATTCCCTATATAGAAGAATCTTTCTATGGTGTGGAAAACCTTAATCATTGCTTGCGAAATGTTGCAGCAACATTAGGCGAATTTCTTGGGGATAGTTTCGCTGCACGCGAACTTCAAGAACGTGCAGAACGATTAATAACAGAAGAAACCGCAGCCCTAGATATTGCCTTAGCTCCCTATCGTTCTCAGTTGAAAGGCAAGCGGATTGTTCTTTCTACTGGTGGTGTAAAAACTTGGTCACTTATTTTAGCCGCCAAAGACTTAGGAATGGAAGTTATTGCTACTACTGAAGGAAAGACTTCAGAAGAAGAGAAAGCCAAAATTAGGCAATTTCTTGGCCAAGATGGCATTGTTTTGTCCCAAGCAACTCCCCAGGTATTACTACAAGTACTCAAGGATACAAAAGCTGATGTGTTGATTGCTGGGGCTGGTAATCAATACACAGCATTGAAAGCACAAATTCCTTTTTTGGATATTAATCATGAACGTCATCATGCCTATGCTGGTTATACGGGGCTGGTAGAATTGGCACGGGAATTACATGAAGCCTTGTATAGTCCTGTGTGGGAACAAGTTAGAAAACCTGCTCCTTGGGATGAAAAAATTAGCAACGGATAGTTATTAGGGACTTCCAAAAAATAAATTGTCCCAAATTATTTGTACATTTGTAGGGGCGCACAGCTGTGCGCCCCTACGATGGGATGTTTTTTTATTGGAAGTCCCTTAGCACTATGGCAAATTTTATCCAACCACCAAGGTTACGCATTGGTGAAGAAACTGAAGAAGAACGACGCGCCACTTGGCTAGAACTTTTTTATGATTTGGTGTTTGTAGTTGCAGTTTCTCAACTCGCTCACAATCTCAAGGAGGATATCTCACTTTCAGGATTATTAGGGTTTGTTGTTTTATTTATACCTGTTTGGTGGTCATGGATTGGTACTACATTTTACGCCAATCGCTTTGATAGTGATGATGTCGGACATCGCCTGTTAATCGGTGTACAAATGCTGACAGCAGCAGCAATGGCTGTGAATATACACCACGGTTTAGGTGAAAGTTCTCCTGGTTTTGCCCTTTCCTATGCTCTCGGTCGGGCTGTGCTGGTGATAGAATACGTCCGTGCTGGAATACACATCCCTTCTGCACGTCCTTTGACGACTCGCTACGCAATTGGTTTTGCGATCGCCGCTTTGCTTTGGTTAATTTCGGTATTTATACCCATTCCTTGGCGATTCGCACTCTGGACATTAGCGATCGTTATTGACTTTGCCACACCCTTAACAGCACGCAAGTTTCAACTAGGATTACTCCCCCACGCTTCCCATTTACCAGAACGTTTCGGACTGTTTACGATTATTGTTTTGGGCGAAGCAATTATTGCGGTGGTTAATGGTGTTTCTCAGCAGAAATGGGATGTTTTAACCGTAATTTCCGCCGTGTTTGGTTTAATTATTGCTTTTAGTTGGTGGTGGGTCTATTTTGATAATCTGGGTGGTAAACCGATTGAGATAGCCCGGGCACATGGAAAAGTTGGTGTTGTCAATCTCTGGCTTTACACTCATTTACCGCTAGTGATTGGCATTGCTGCGGCTGGAGTCGGAGTAGAACAAATCTTGTTGAGTAAACCAACTTTAGCCTTACCGGATTCCCAGCGATGGCTCATCTGCGGTTCAGTAGCATTATGCTCCCTAGCTGTCAGTATTCTCCATAGATTTGGGGTGATTCGTTATTGCCAAATCCGCTCCCAGTATCGACTTGGGGGTGCAGTTGTGTTGGTGGCGATCGCCATTTTTGGCAAAGGTTTGTTACCTGTCGTAGTCATCACGCTTGTAGCCTTAGTTTCTGCTCTCCAAGTCGTTCAGGATTTGTATCAAAGTCGTCCCACTACCCGCTTAGCTGACCCAGAAATCTAACTCTAGCCTAATGTTCACCTTTGTAGGGACGCACAGCTGTGCGTCCCTACGATGTATTCACGCAATCAAAACATAAATAAATCAATAAAATACATCTATCTTAAGAACTATTTTATTAAAAAATAAATAAATATTTATATAGTTATTTAAAGATT
This sequence comes from Nostoc sp. FACHB-973, assembly GCF_014698115.1. GTDB lineage: Bacteria > Cyanobacteriota > Cyanobacteriia > Cyanobacteriales > Nostocaceae > Nostoc > Nostoc muscorum. The sequence goes on along the minus strand of NZ_JACJSJ010000054.1, from coordinate 7,560 downwards.
GTGTAATCTCAGCACTCAAGCCCCATGCTGTAAAGCTTGAAACTCAACCCATTACCGTCTATCCCAGGTGACAGAACCAAAGGAAGAATGTCAGCATTAGGACATGTACCTTTGGGCAGTGAAGTCAAGTAGGTGAAATATTTATTAATATTATTAATAGATGAGTGTAAATTTAGCCTCAGGAGTCAGAAAAAGTTCCTCAAGGCAGGTATTTCTCATCAATCACCAGATTCTTCACCAACGGAGTAGAAGATTATGAACGACCAAAAACCATCAGAGTCTAAGGAATTCGTCGGAAATCTCAAGAATGGGATTTGGCTGTTTGGCTTGTCATCTTGGGTATTTGGGATTACAGATCGCAGTATTGCTTCATTTGCAGATGGCTATCTGTCGGCTTTGGACTTAACGCAACTATTCACAGCGGCGACGTTCTTTGTAGCATGGCTATTTTTAAAGCCTGCATCCAGAGTTTAAGGGCGGCGACTGCTTGAGTATCCAGTCAGTGTTGATGCTAGTCTTAGAAAAATTCAGAAACTTAATCTAAAGGAGAAAACTTTTGATTGCCCTAGGGGGTGCTAGATAGAATGCATCAATTTTTTGCATCCAAAATAATCAGGGTAATTCTCTAAAATCTCGAAATTACCCCGATTTCTAATTTTTACTCAATAATTCAAGTTAATACACACGTTTTTAGGCGTTCTTGGAGCGTTATAAAACCTTGTCTTGACTGGTTATATTAATGTAACCACGTTTACCTAATATGTTGATTCTAACATGATGGGTTGGAAAATTTTTTCACAATTCAGATTTTTGAAATTGTAGGTAAATTGTGTGTTTTTTCTTTTGCAGTCAGAGTTATGGCTGTTTTTATTTGGGTGTATCTAAAAAAATTTTGTAATTTTCCGGAATTGGTCAGGGTGGGGTGGTAGTCTCTATCAGACAAGCGATTTATACTGAAACTCTATAACGAAACCTCCGGGGTATATAACCCCATATTAAAAGCTCGGTCTTAACGACCGGGCTTTTGATGTAGGGATGCAGGGAATGAAATGTATAAGATATAGCTCTAGCCTTTGAGAACAGTGTCCATTGCATGGCGCTTCGGCGATTGTGGACTTGAAAGTAAAAAAATCACACAAACTACTTATGTATTTGCATAATCTCGGAAATAAGGTGCGTATGTATATTAACAGGACATAACGAATAGCCTGCCGATCCTGGTTACTTGCTGCAATGAGCGCGAGATCGAGGGTTTGAGTTGTGAATTTCAAAAATGGCAAATTACCCATGAAACATACACAAAAAGCGATCGCTAATCGTTTAAAAGCTATGCCAAAAGGAAAAATCGGTGCGATCGTAGGTCTTCCCTTGCTGCTAGTCGAGGCAGTATTTGTACCCGCAGCAATTGCTTTGGATGGGGAAAAGCTATACCAACTATGTTCTCGCTTTCCTCTGAATTCTCAATGTCAGGGTTACGAAACACCTATATCATTGGGTAATCGTTCAGGAAAAACAGGTAACTGTATTTTTAAGAAGAATGAGGTAGAAAACCGAGGACTTTGCAAGATTACTGTGAACGAAACAGGTATTACTATTTACCAAGAAACTGGCAAAAAACTGGAAATTATTAACGATCAAAAACCTACTCGTACCATAGAGATTAGCGCAACCAGCGTCAGTGGAATTGAGTATCGTGAAGACGAAAAAAATAATACAGATGCAAAGGTTCTCAACACCCTTCTATTTGGAATTGCTGGGTTGCTGCTCACTCCCAACAAAAAGGTGTCGGAAATTCAGATTAATTACACATCAACAACTCCCCAAGACACCAGCCAAGAACAACAAAGTGTGGACTCCTTAAGGTTAGTTGTCGGGCGAGAGACTGGTAGAGAAATGCGATCGCAGTTAGAAAAAATCACCGGTCGTCAAGCAGAAGTTCCACAAGCTAAACCTGAACCGGCGAAATAGCTTTCACTAAGGCATCTAAATCTGCGGTAGCAATGTAACTTATCAATGCATTGGAAACTTAGTGTTGGCGATCGCTTCTCAAGCCCCAACACTGCAAAAGAAAATCTAGTACCAACCAATACATATCTATCATGAGCAACATCAACAAGTGGGCGCAGCAATTGGGCGGCACATTAACTGACACTGGCTTGAGTATTGCCGCCGATACTTTAGGCAACACCTACGTCACGGGAGCCTTAAACGGTACTGCTCTTTTTGGTAATACCACCCTCACCAGTATCGGTTTTGGTAATAGTGATGCCTTCGTCGCCAAATTCGACAGCAATAAAAACGTCCTGTGGACACAGAAATTGGGCGGTACGTTAACTGATTTTGGCTTTGGCATCACCGTCGATGGGGCTGGTAACAGTTACGCCACAGGATATTTCTTAGGTACAGCCACTTTTGGCAACACCACCCTCACCAGCGCTAGTTATGGGAATGCCTTCATTACTAAGCTTGATAGCAGTGGCAACGTCCTGTGGGCGCAAAAATTAGGTAGTATGTCGTCTGACTTAGGACTTGGTATTAGTACTGATGGGGCAGAAAATATTTATGTTACGGGAGCATTAAACCTTAATTTAGACATTAATTCCACCTCTCTCAGTAGGAGCGATACCTTCATTCGCAAGTTGGATAAAAATGGCAACATTTTGTGGACGAAAAACTCGGGCGGTACCTCAGTTGACTCTGGCTTTGGTATCACTAACGACAAGGATGGTAACACCTACGTCTCAGGATTTTTCAGCGGCACTGCAACATTTGACAACATCACTCTTACTAGTGTAGGTAACAATGATGCTTTCATCACTAAGCTTGATAGCAGTGGCAACTTCCTGTGGGCAAAGAACTTGGGCGGTACATCAGATGACAGAGGCAGCGGCATCATTGTTGATGAGACTGGCAATGCTTATTTCACAGGATACTTCTCAGATAATGCCACATTTGGTAGTACCACCTTCAGCAGTGCTGGCAATAGTGATGCCTTTGTTGCCAAACTGGACAATGATGGTAACATGCTCTGGGCAAGGAACTTGGGTGGCACATCAGATGACACAGGCTATGGTATCGTCGCCGACGAAGTAGGGAACATCTACGTCTCAGGAAACTTCAGGGGCACTGTCAACCTTGGCAACACCACTCTTACCAGTGCAGGTGATTCTGATGCCTTCATCGCCAAGCTTGACAGCAACGGTAATATTTTATCAGCACAGAAATTTGGTGGCTTTTTCGCAGAATTGGGCACTGGAATTGCCACCGACGGAAAGGGTAATATCTACGCTACGGGAGCCTTCAACGGTACTGCTGCCTTTGGTAATACCAGCCTCACCAGTACGGGTAATTCTGATGTCTTTGTCATCAACCTTGGGGACGAAATAGGGGAGCCAAAAATCACCCTCGCCCTCACACCCAACAGCATTGCTGAAGATGGTAGCGACAACCTCATTTATACCTTCACCCGTGATGGCGACACAACTAACCCCCAGATAGTCAACTTCAATATTGGCGGCAAGGCTAATTACAATACTGACTACACAATAGTTGGAACTAACACCTTTACTGGCTTTAATGGCACTGTCGCCTTTAAAGCTGGTGATACTACTGCTACTGTGACCATTAACCCAACTGCTGACACAACGTTTGAGGCTGATGAAACAGTGCGCTTAACACTGGCATCAGGAATAGGTTACAACATTGCTACATCAGAGGCGGTGACAGGTAAGATTACCAATGACGACACTCAAATTAACCTGGCAGTTAATAAAGTCCTGTGGGCAAAACAATTGGGTGGCACCTCATTTGACGTAGGCTGGGGCATCGCCGCCGATGCTTCAGGCAATACCTACGTGATGGGAGATTTTTCAGATACCGTCACCTTTGGCAACACCAGCCTTACCAGTGGAACCGGTAATGATTCTTTCATCGCCAACCTTGACAGCAGTGGCAACGTCCTATGGGCACAGAAATTGGGTGGTAGCTCGTACAGAACATCCAGCGGGATTACTGTCGATAATTCAGGCAACACCTACGCCACAGGATTTTTCTCTAGTACAGGCATCTTTGGTAACATCACCCTTACCAGTGCAGGTCTTGGTGATGCTGATGCGTTCATCACCAAGCTCGACAGCAGTGGCAACTTCCTCTGGGCACAGCAATTGGGTGGCACCTCGTTTGACATAGCTATGGGCATTGGTGTCGATAGTTCGGGCAACTCCTACGTCACTGGCAGTTTCTCTGATACCGCTACCTTTGGTAACATCACTCTTACCAGTGCAGGTGACGACGATGGGTTCATCACCAAGCTCGACAGCAGTGGCAACTTCCTTTGGGCGCAGCAATTAGGTGGTACATCCTATGCGTCTGGTGAAGGTATCGCCAGCGACGGAGCAGGTAATACCTATGTCACAGGATATTTCTCCGATACTACCACTTTTGGCGACACCACCCTTACCAGTACAGGTCTGGATGATACGTTCATCACCAAGCTTGACAGCAATGGCAACTTCCTCTGGGCGGAGATATTAGCGGGTGGGTCTGGAGGTAAAGGCATTACCATCGATGGTTCAGGCAACACCTACGTCACGGGAGATGATGCTGTCATCACCAAGCTCGATAGTAGTGGCAAATTCGTCTGGGCAGAGACATTGGGCGGCAATGTGTCTGAAGTTAACGGCATTACTGTCGATAGTTCAGGTAATATCTACGTCACGGGGAGTTTCTACGATACTGCCACTTTTGGTAGCACCACCTTGATCAGTGCAGGTGATGGTGATGAGGATGCCTTCATCGCCAAGCTTGACAGCAACGGCAAATTCCTATCGGCCCAAAACTTTGGTGGCACATCAGATGACCGAGGCTTAGACATAACCTCGGACGGGAAGGGTAACATCTATGCCACAGGAGGCTTTGAGAATACTGCGACCTTTGATAATACCAGCCTCACCAGTACAGGCAGCATAGATGCCTTTGTCGTCAAGCTTAGGGATGAGGTAGAGGAGCCAAAAATCACCCTCACCCTCACACCCAACAGCGTTGCTGAAGATGGTAGCAACAACCTCATTTATACCTTCACCCGCAATGGCGACACAACCAACCCCCAGACAGTCAACTTCAACATTGGCGGCAACGCTACTTACAACACTGACTACACAATAGTCGGAACTGACACCTTTACTGGCATCAATGGTACTGTCGCCTTTAAAGCTGGTGATACCACTGCGACTGTCACCATTAATCCAACTGCTGACACGACCTTTGAGGCTGATGAAACAGTGAGCTTAACACTGGCATCAGGAACAGGTTACGCCATTGCTACATCGGAGGCAGTGACAGGTGAGATTACCAATGACGACACTCAAATTACCCTCGCACCTGAGAATACTGATAGTGTATTCAACCTTAGCGGTGCTGCAACCCCTGTACAGTTTCTCCTTAAGAGTGCCAGTCCTGGTGTTGTCAACGAAATCGGACTGTTTACCGTAGACGATGACAAAGGCACCATCGACGGCATTGCGCCCAACGATTCCAACTACACTCAGGCGGCGCTGGCACGTTCTCGCAGTATCTTCTCAACTTTAAGAAATTCGCCCAACGGCTTTGATAGCAACCTCACCCGGACTCTTGACCTCGATGGTCGTATTCGCTTCCGCCTATTACTAGTACAAAACGGCACCCTCGATGGTTTGCGGAATGGTACAGTACCACTGTCACAATTGCGGCTCTCTTCTCCTACTTCCTTGCAAGTTTCTGATGCAGGTAACAGCAACTTTGACCTGCGCTTTGAAGATAGTCCTGGAAGTGGTCAGTTCAACGATGCGGTAGTGCAAATGCAACTGGGAACACAAGCTGACAAACCCATAGGCACTGCCCTACAAGACCAGCAGGAAGGCGAGGTGTTGGACTTGCGTGGACTAATAGGTACGCAAAATGCAACATTTACGATTAACCGTGAGGCTGCATATAACAACTTTGTCGGTTTCTTTCGTGTGGCGGATACCACAGGCGGCATCGATACCAACGATGACGGTATAGGGGATTTGCTAGTCGGACAAGCAGGCTATGGAGAGACGGCAGTGAAAAACCGTGTCGGCGGCATTAACCTGAGTGTGGGGAATCAGGGTAAAGCAACCTTTACGGGACAGTTTGAGGCTGGTTCAATATTTGCACCATTTCTCATCGTGAATGGTACACCAGAACAACTTCTTGATAGCAACCCCAATAATAACCCTGCAATTTACTTCCCGTATCTGGGTGCAAATTCGGACAAAGTAGACCATGTGCGGATATTAGGCAACAATGTCTTCGGATTTGAGGACTTGTCCAATGGCGGCGATCAAGATTTCAATGACATAATTGTTAGCGTGAAGTTCGGCTAATTTGGGGAGACAAGGAGCGATCGCACCGCACCTCTATCCCGATGTTCGATTTGGATAAAGTCAACAAGAAGGGAGTAGGGAGTGGGGAGTGGGGAGTAGGGAGTGCGGAAGACAGCATTGAACGGGGCTTGAGACCCCGACCAATGCAATCGTCTTAAAAAGACGGGGCTTGTAGAGCGGTGGTTGTTGGGGTCGCTATTTTTTTCCCTACTCCCTACTCCCTACTCCCGCCCCAACGGGGCTTGGTCGAGCCAAGAAGTCTATGAGCAGACTATTGCTGTGAGAGCAATAGTCTGCTCATAGTCTTTTATCCCTAGATGCTTTTATAGGCTTTCTTTCGTTTCATCCACCAGCCAAAACCAAGAGCAATTAATGAGCCACCTACTGCATTAGGTTCGGGAACAGAACGTGGATTGATACTAAAGCTGCCATAATCTACATCACTTGAAAGCTCTGAATAACCTTCATTAAAACTACTGTAGAATACGTTAACGTTCCCATTTCCGTCTTCTCCGCTACCGGAAACCAGGTAAGAAAAACCGTTGGTGGTTAAGAATGGCTGACTCGGATTCAAGAGATTATCGTTGACACCGTATGTACCCGGTGAGAGTAACCCGATTATTGTCTCTGTAATTCCTTGAGCTGTCCTTGTCCCACTTATACCTGTGATTGTGTAATTGTTGTTTATGGGGTCTAGATCGCTTGTGGTAAGGATGCCGCTAGCTGAAATAGGCGTACCATTTGCTTCGTAGCTGGGAAAAGAATACTGAAAATCAAATAACTGTGCAGCTTGCGCTGAAGAAGACGCACCGACAGCAGTCAAGCCGATAACAGCGCTAGCGGTAGCAATGCCAAGTTTCTTGACTAATTCCATCAGATAATTCTCCAAAAAAATAAAGTAAAAATTCAGGTAGGAGTCACAATATTCTTTCTTCTGACTCCTGGCTCCGTATATTCCCAACAAAAAGTAATACAGCAGAATTTAGAATGGGCTACGCCCCGCTGCGCTAACAGAATTCAGAGAGAAGTTCGAGCGCCCCAAGCCAGCGCTCAAAACTTCGGAGTTGAGGGGGCGACAATAATTGTCAAAGTCTTACAGGTAAAGAGCTTGAAGTAAAAGACCCTCTCAAAGAAGTGGAGCTTATTGACAATGAACTGTGCAGCTATTAAACACCTA
>NZ_JACJSJ010000053.1 GCF_014698115.1 Nostoc sp. FACHB-973 | reverse complement strand
TCTGGGTCTGAGCAAGAGGAGGAAGACCCACAAGATTGAGTCCCTATATTATTCGCGATGAAACCTCGCGAATAATGTTTCTTCATTTATTTTTGCACATTTGGGATGCTCCCCTCCCACACTGAAAAATGCAATCCTGTAAGGCAGGTATTTTTGTTTGATGAATAACATAGAGATGGGAGCAACGCTCCAAAGTGAGGCCGGATAAAAAACGAACGATGTCTACGGCGGGCCACGCCTATACTAAAAACTATTTTCAGTGTAATAAATATTTAGTATATTTAAATACGTATTAATGCGTAGTGAGGTCTAATGTATGGTGACATGCGCGAAAATTTGTAATCACAAGAATTAAAGTAGGATTTCCGAGTAGCAATAATTTTAAGATTGAGGATGTTTACCTTCATAGAAAAATATATATGTGATATATGTGCAACTCCAGATTTAACTAAATCATCTGAATGTTAAAAAACTTTCAATATATTGATTTCTGATGATGCCGAATGGATATAGAAACATATATTCCTCAAACCAAAAGGAGTATTGTTTTTCGGAGAAATAAAACCAACAGCTATCGCTGCATTGAGTGGATCAATTAATGGAATTAGCGAAGCGATGATGATCCAAACACTTCCTACTTTCGCTGCAACAGGTTCTTTTCCATTTCAACTCACCCAGCAGCAGCAAAAAGCTTTAGATGCAATGTGGACATTTATACAGCCAACCGTGATGGCTGCTTTATTTCTGCTAGTTGGCTATGCGGGAACTGGTAAGTCAACTATTGTATTCCAACTAGTTAAAGTTCTTGTCGCCACGGGTAAGCGAGTTGTACTGACTGCACCCACTAATAAAGCTGTAGGTGTGCTGCAACGCATGGCGGCAGAAAATGGCGTAACTGGGGTAGAATTCTTCACCATTCACCAGTTGTTAGGACTGGGTATGGTAACTAGAGGTAAAGAGAAAGTACTTGAGCAAACAGGGCCTTCTTACATCAATCTATTTGATGTTGTCTTTATTGATGAATGTTCCATGATTGGCAAACAACTCTGGCGCTGGATTGAGGATGTTGCTAACCAATCATCCACCTGGACAAAAATCAAAATTATTCTCATGGGCGACCCAGCACAGTTAAATCCAGTTAATGAAGGAAAATCCCCTAGTTTTCAAGTGCCAGATAAAGCAGTTTTGACTCAAGTTGTGCGTCAGGGAAGTGGTAGTCCCTTGCTAGAGTTTGTCACTGCTTCTCGCTATGCAGTTACCAAGAGCAAGTTTCCTTTTGAGCCTTATGCCAAATATCTGCCTGATAAAAGTAATGGGGCGCTGATGGTTAAACGTCAAACTTTGCTGCGTTATGCCTGCAAAAAGATGAAGAGAGAATTTGCTCAAAACCCAGATTGTTTCCGAATTTTATCCTGGACTAATACTCAAGTTGACTTTTACAATCAGCAGATTCGCACTCATTTATATGGTGAAAATATCAATCGCTTTATTCCTGGAGAGAGATTAATCACCAGAGATCCTGTGATGGCTCCTGATGGTAAAACTACGATTCTTGCTACATCTACAGAGTTTACTGTTTTAGATGTTTTTGGCGATCGCTACAACAACTATGATACTTGGAGGTTAAAGGTAGAGACAGATGAAGGGATTGTACGTCAAATCTATGTTCTGCATGAAGATGAGCAAAAACAATTTGACCAAGAAACCAAACGCTTACTCAAAAGTGCCAAGCGTAATCCCTTTCTCTGGAAGCAGTACTACAAACATTTAGAGCAATTTGCCAACATCAGAAACTGCTTTGCATTAACTGTTCACAATAGCCAAGGTAGCACTTTCTTAGAAGCGGGTATTGATGGTAAAGATTTGAGTAAGCGACTTTATCCAGAACGAGGAGATGACAGTAAGGCAGTCCTGGCCAAGATTAGAGAGTTTAATCGTTTGTACTATGTTTCTAGCTCACGGGCTAGACAGCGGATATTAGTTATCCGGTGACAATGGTGTATAGGAATCTCGACCTTATCAAACGGAAATAGAGGCTGAAAAAGCTTACCTTATATAAGGTTTAGCTTTTTACTTCTCTGTTTTAGCCAAACAGGGGAAGAGATATTTCCGCGATCGCACATCCTCATATTTGCGTTGATTCGGCGACTTGAGTCTGGAGACAGCAGGCTCACTTTTTCTATTTTACCAACTTTCGGTGATTGGAGATCGGGTAAGGTATCCAGGACAGACATACGGCGAAATTCGATGCAGCAAAGGTTAGCGTTACCGCCAGTATCCCCGATTCTTATCGTTTTACCAACATTCGGTTAAAAGTTGGTATGTGCCTTCACATATTTACTTAATTTATGCACTAAAAGATTTCTATAAAATTGCTGTCATTTTTAATGGGAGTAAACTGTAAATCGTTCTTCCAAAGCAGAAAGTGCAAGGTCTTTTTTCTAGAATGTGGTTATAACGTATTGATTCATCTATCTAGAGACTGAGTTAGTTAAAATTTCAGTCTGTGAAGGCGGACTTTGTTCTTGTAGCCGCGCCTTTAGTCGTCGGGCTAAAAATTTTAGCAAAAATGCGGAAAGTCGGAACGTTCTTCTGTTTAAGAACGTGTAATAGTATATGAAAATCAACCCGCGTCTAAGGCACTTACAGGTATGACTGACCCCGTAACAACCTTAACAGCTTTTGCGATCGCTAAATTCGCTTTCAAAAAGTTTTTCGAGTCCGGTGTCGGTAAGCTGGGGGAAAAGTTCACCGAAACAGCGCTTACCAAGATGGACGAACTGCGCCAGAAGATTTGGGATAAGTTACGCGGGAACCCTAGAGCCGAAAAAGCCTTGCAGGAAACAGAAAAAGGCTCGGAGGAAGATTTGCAGCGACTGGCGATATATTTAGAAGATGAAATGAAAGATGATCCCGAATTTGCTGCGGAAATTCGAGCCATTGCTCATGAAATCAATATTAACCGGGTTCAAGATAATAGCAGCCAAACTCAGAATATTTACGGTGGTAAAGGTTATCAAACTAAAATGGGTGATAACAATACTAATCAGTTTGGGGATACCCATAACTATTATGGTACTCCGCCACAACCTTGACTAGAGTCGTCCGGAGGGGAACGGACAAAGAGAAATCCCGTTAGTTCTATTATCAACGAATTACCCCCTGAAACCCAGAATTGGCACGGGCGGATAAAGGAACTTGCCCAAATGCAAGAATGGTTGCAAGCGGATAACGTGCGTTTAATTGGCATTACCGGGGCTGGTGGTTATGGCAAATCTTCGCTGATTTCCAGAGTATATGCTGCACAAAGCTTTGAAAAGCAAGTTTGGGCAAATTTTAGCCAAAATTACCCCTTTGCGGTTTGGGGACGCTGGTTATTGGAAAAGTTAGGCAAAGCAACACCTGAAAAAGAAGCAGATTTATTAACTGCGGTTTGTAATAATTTGCGAACAGGACGCTATTTGCTGGTATTGGATAATTTAGAAACTCTGCTAAAAGCAAACGGAGAATGGCACGATCCCACTTACTGTGACTTCTTGCTGCGGTGGTTAAGTAGCCACACTGAAAGTGTAATTTTAGTCACTAGCCGCGAAAAACTTCAATTACCGGACAATACCCTGAATTACTGCCGTTGGTTGCCATTGAAAGGACTTTCAATCGAAGCTGGGGTAGCACTGCTAGAAGATTTAGATATTCAAGGTACTGATGCACAAATAAAAGATTTTGTCAAGCGAGCCGATGGACATCCTTTATTAATCAAGCTGGTGGCTGGAGTGCTGCACGCTGAGGAAGGGGATGTAGTTGATATCAGCGCTTTGAGACGAAATATCTTTGAAATTTTGGGGTTACATCGCGATGACCCAGAAGCGAGTATTGGTAAGATTATTTATGCGAGTACTGCCCGGTTAACGCCAAAGTTAAAACAACTATTATTTAATTTAAGCGTATATCGCCCCGCTTTTAACGCCACAGCCGCAGCCGCACTTTTACCAGAAGAAGAAGTCACACAAAAGGATTTGCGGGGATTGGTTAAACGATCGCTCTTGCAAGAAAACAAACTAGAAAGCGGTTGGATATTTGAGTTTCAGCCGTTAATTTTGGCTTATCTGAAACAGCAAGCGGGTGATTTAACTGAAGTACACGAAAGAGCGATCGCCTACTATCACTCTATCGCTCAAGAATCTGGGTGGACGATAGAAGATATCACACCACAACTAGAAATTTTTCATCACCTCTGTGAACTCAAGCAATATCGACAAGCTTATTACATTTGTTCTCGCTGCCAAGATTTTTTGAGCTTGCGAGGATATTACACTACCATTATTGAATTATATAGCCGACTAGAAAAGGAATGGCAACCTAGTAACCAAGATGAAAATAGTGAATTTGGGGGTGTTCTCACATCTTTGGGTAATGCTTACAATTCCTTGGGACAATACCAAATTGCGATTCATTACCATCAAGAGTCACTTACTATTGAACGAGATATAGGCGATCGCACAGGTGAAGGAGGCTCACTATGCAATTTAGGAAATGCTTACAATTCTTTGGGAGAATACCAACGGGCTATTGATTACTTTGAGCCAGCATTAATAGTTTTACGAGAAACTGGTCATCGTCAATTTCTAGCCAATTCTCTAGGCGGTTTGGGTAATTCTTACGGTTACTTAAGACAATACCGACAGGCGATTGATTACCATCAGCAGTCACTTGCTATTAAACGAGATATAGGCGATCGCGATGGTGAAGCTGGTTCTATAAACAGTTTGGGTATTTCTTACGGTTGCTTAGGACAATATCAACAGGCAATTGATTACCATCAGCAGTCACTTGCTATTGAACGAGATATAGGCGATCGCAATGGTGAAGCTACTTCTCTGGTAGGTTTGGGTAGTGCTTACGATTCCTTGGAACAATACCAACAGGCTATTGATTACTTTCAGCAGTCACTTACTATTTTTCGTGAGATAGGCAAGCGCAATGGTGAAGCTGCTTCTCTAATTAATTTGGGTAATGCTTACAATTCTTTGGAACAATACCAACAGGCTATTGATTCTCATCAGCAGTCACTTACTATTTTTCGTGAGATAGGCAATCGCATAAATGAAGGAGGCTCACTATGCAATCTAGGAAATACTTACGGTTCCTTGGGAGAATACCAACAGGCTATTGATTACTTTCAGAAAGCATTAATAGTTTTACGAGAAACTGATAGTCTCGATTTTCGAGCCAATTCTCTAAGTGGTTTGGGTGCTACTTACGATTCCTTGAGAGAATACCAACAAGCAGTTGATTGTTATCAGCAATTATTAACGATTAAACGCGAGATACGCGATCGCGAGGGTGAAGCTACTTCTCTAATTAATTTGGGTAATGCTTACGGTTCCTTGGGACAATATCAACAGGCGATTGATTATCATCAGCAGTCACTTACTATTTTTCGTGAGATCGGCGATCGCCAGGGTGAAGCTACTTCTCTGATTAATTTGGGCAATGCTTACGGTTCCTTGGGACAATATCAACAGGCGATTGATTACTCTCAGCAGTCACTTACTATTAAACGAGAGATAGGCGATCGCCAGGGTGAAGCGGCTTCTCTGAGTAATTTGGGCTATGCTTACCAATCCTTGGGACAATACCAACAGGCGATTGATTACTTTGAGCAGTTACTTACTATTAAACGAGAGATAGGCGATCGCCAGGGTGAAGCTGCTTCTCTAAATAATTTGGGCAATGCTTACCAATCCTTACGACAATACCGACAGGCGATTGATTACCATCAACAGTCACTTCCTATTAAACGAGAGATAGGCGATCGCACAGGTGAAGGTGGCTCACTATGCAATCTAGGAAATGCTTACAAATCCTTGGAACAATACCAACAGGCTATTTATTACTATCAGCAAGCATTAATAGTTTTACGAGAAACTGATAGTCTCGATTTTCGAGCCAATTCTCTAAGTGGTTTGGGTGGTACTTACTATTCGTTAGGACAATACCAACATGCAATTGATTACTTTGAGCAGTTACTTACTATTTTTCGTGAGATAGGCGATCGCAATGATGAAGCTGCTTCTCTAAATAAGTTGGGCAAAGCTTACCAATCCTTGGGACAATACCAACAGGCTATTGATTACTTTCAACACTTACTAGCTATTACACTTGAGATCGGTGATCGCAATGGTGAAGCTCATTCTCTAGATAATTTAGCCTATGCTTACTATTTTTTGGGACAATACGAACAAGCCATTGATTACGGTCGGCAGTTACTAGCTATTACACTTGAGATCGGCGATCGCCAAGGTGAAGCTCATTGTCTAAATAATTTGGGCGAAACTTACCAATCCTTAGGACAATACCAACAGGCGATTGATTACTTTCAGCAGTCAATTACTATTTATCGTGAGATAAATGATCGCAATGGTGAAGCCAAGTCACTTCAATATCTTTCCCAGCTTTATCATTTAACAGGCAGAATTAAGGAAGGTTACGCAGCTGCTTTTCAAGCTACTCAAATTCAGCGAGAACTAGGACTTCCTATTGAGGCTTGGGCTATTATACCAAAATGGGCGAAGTCAATTGCTAAATTTGCTCAACGCGGTAAATTGCAGTTGGGTTTATGTTTTCTTTTGGGGTTATTCGCTTTTCCCTTTGCCCTAGTTTTCATTGTGTCGTTGATGTTGTGGCGGGTGGTAAAATCTCAATGACTGCGGCTTTGATGCTTTTATAGTTGTTTTCGGTTAACTCAGAAAGGTAAAGCTTACGCTTTATTTACTAAGGTGAAAAAATTATTATTCCTAGTAAATGTGGTACAAGCAGTGATTACCAATTCAAGCGAAACCTTTCTAAAAGACGCTGTTGTTGAAAGATATAACATCTCTAAGTTGAATAAAACTCGCATCCGTTTCAAGATTCAGTTAAAGAAGACAACCAAGAGTAATGCTCCCAAATGGACAGATGTTCTCAAATATTCTCAAGATGAACAAGAATCTGACTTAGTGAAGGTTACAACCTCAGAAGTTGGTTTAAAGGGCATCAAAGTTTTCAAAGCTTTAGACGAAGCAGCAAACCAATTAAGGCAAGAAATTGCTTCAGTCCAAGAATGGATGAATTATGACAATGGTGATTGGATTTGTTCTATAGACTTAGCGCCCTTGGTCTGGAATCAACTAATCGGAATTCGAGATAATATTGCACCTGTTTTACGCACTCAACTGAAAGAAGAGTATGAAAAGGGGTACACAGACTATCAAGAACGTATTGACAAATTTCTCTCACTCAATGCTTGGCAGTTATCTCTAGAACAACAACAAGAAGTTAAGCAGAACTTAGCCAAAGCTTTTCCCTGTTTAGAGGAACTAGAGGACTATTTACAAGTAGTAATTGGTCGTCCTGTCATTATTCCCGCCATCAGTGAACAATTGTCAGAGAAACAAGCTGAATGCTTAGGGCAAATAACTCGGTTTATCGAACAGTATGACAGAAATTTAGAACAAACACTGAGGGAATCAGCGATCGCTCTCGGTGAACAACTAGCAGCCCAGTTGCTCGAAGATTTGAGCAATTGGGAACCAGGACGCAAGCCAGTCAACTTCAAGAAGAAGATGGAACGCCATTTCAAAAAAGTCCAAATGCTTTTGGCTAACGCCAGTTTTGAAGCAGGTAGCAGCCTTGGACAAATGATGGCTCATCTAGAAAATATTCTCGAAAACGCTTCTGTGGATGCCAAAAAGCTGGATTCACAAGGGCGTTCTCAGTTACAGGAAAAAATGGATGAAATTTGCTCCAAGCTTTTGGATGAACAACGCCATCTCCAACGATTAGCAAGTGATCAGGGTATGGGCTTAACCAAAGCTACAGCGATGTCCCTCAAACTTCGCTAGAAAAAACAATCAAGAACGTGTCTGTATCGTCCTTGATTAAAAACGAGGTGTGGGGGAGCCACTGCGGTGGACGGGTTTCCCGGCATAAAGGAGCCAGGCCAGCGCTGTGGGCGGGTTTCCCGACTTGTTCGCGCAGCGTCTCCCCTTGGGAGAGGCGACTGGCGTCAAGTGGCGTTGTAGAGGAAGACAATACGCCCACACTTCCCAAGCTTGCTACGGAACTAAGAGGGGAAGTGATAGGTTGGAACTTTTTGCTTCCTTGTCTATCACCACTGTTCGCATTAATTTACCAGTCCACAGTATTTAGAGGTAGGAAATGTCACATTTTTCAACTGTCACTACAAAACTAACTAACCGTGAATGTTTAGTACAAGCTCTACAAGATTTGCAGCTTACCGTCCAAGTTTATGAAAAACCACAATCGCTGAGAGGTTATTACGACGACTCCCAAGGACAAAGTGCTGAGATTGTTGTCCCTGGTCGTAGTTTAAGTGTCCGTGCAGATATCGGGTTTAAGTGGGATCAGGAGGCAGGGGTGTATCAACTGATCCATGATGCCTATGAAACTGTACCCCGATTAGGAGAAAACTTCTTTTCTCACACCCTAATACAAGCCTACGGCAAGGAGATGGTTCGCGCTAAAGCAGCCCAGTTACAAGAACATCTGGGAGAATGCACCATCACAGAACAAACCAATGGTCAGGTACATACTCTGCGCCTTGCATTTTCAGCACACCAGCAAATTCAACAAGTTCGGAGATAATTTATGGAACGGGCAATATTGATACATTTTGACACTGTTACAGGCGAAGTGAAAATAGAAGCCGAGGGATTTGAGGGATTGTCGTGTCTAGAAGCAACGCAACCCTTTGAGGAAGCTTTGGGTGTGGTAAAAGGCGATCGCACTTACAAACCAGAATCTCAGCAACAGCTTCGTAGTACGATTACTCATCAACAACAGTTGTACCAATAAATGATGACAAGGGAGAGTGGGGAGATAAGGGAGATAGGCGAAAGACTTCTTTAATAATTCCTCCTTGTCTTCGTGTCATTCCACCACTAAACATTCGATGGGGGGACGAAGAAAATCCCCCGCACAATTTTTCTATGAGCGAACTACCTAAAGATTATCCAATGCTCCATATTTACCCCTCAAAAGGAGCGCGGCAACCAGTAATTATCAAAGGAAATGCGGAGGGACTGTGCGCTTTAGTGAATGCCCTAATTTCCGCCATTGCTCATCCAAATTCTTCTGGAGTTGCTGAAGTGTTTAACGGCGATGCCGAAGTTTACGAAGTAATCGTGCATCTTGTTACCACTCACGAAAAACTTTCTCCCGTACCCGATCAAAATTCGCAACAATGAAACTATCAAACTTGATTACCACCATTGATTCTCAAATACCCATCGTGGCTTTAGAAGTTCTGTCCCCCGAAGAAGCCACTATCATTCAGTGGTTAACTACTGAAGTGATGGACAAACTTAACAGTCCTGTATACTTCTGGAATTTGGGAGTTTCCAGTTTAGAGCAATGTCTGATTGCTGACGACGGCGGACTGGTGTTCAAATCAGTCGAGACGTATAAAAAGCCGCCTCACATAGACCCTTTAATATATGTGTTCGAGTACATCAATAATTTTGGCAGTAATGGAGTTTTTATCCTGGGAGATGTTCACCCTTTTGTGGGTAAAGATTCCCTGCAATTAAGTTGGGAAGTCCTCACCAGAGTAAAAAATTTGTACCATCGCCTTAAACCGACTGAAAAGCGAATTGTGTTTTTAGGTCAAAACATTCAACTGCACGAATCCCTGCTGAGACTAATTCCTTGCTGTGAAGTTCCTTTGCCCAGCATTGAGCAAATTCAAGACCACTTAGAATCATATTTACTGTACTTGCAAGAATCTGCCAGTGAGCAAGAGGTAACTTTTACCGTATCTCTCACCACTGAAGATAAAGAAACCTTGGCAAGAGCAGCATTAGGGCTAACCTTGGAGGAAATTAGCGACTTTCTCCGGCTGACTGTCAAGGAGCGATTAACTTCTAAAGGTATAGTAATTGATACTATGGTCATCCCTTTGGTTGTCGAATACAAAACCCGCTTACTGTCTCAGATGGGTATTGAATTAGGTAAACTGGCGACCATACCGTTTGGTGGATTAGACCTCTTGCGCGATTGGTTGCAACGCCGCCGTCGGTTATTTTCCCAAGAAGCGCGATCGCTAAATCTACCTCAGCCTAAAGGTGTGTTACTGGCAGGGCCACCAGGGACGGGTAAATCGATAGTAGCAAAGAACATTGCAACCATACTCAATCTTCCACTGCTGCAATTAGACATTGCATCAATGCTTGGTAGCCTAGTGGGAGAATCTGAGGGCAATGTCCGCCGCGCACTCAAGACTGCTGAAGCTATTGCACCCTGTATCTTGTGGATTGATGAGGTCGAGAAAGCACTTTCAGCTAATGGCGATACCTCTGGAGTCTCACAAAGGATTCTGGGAAATATCCTCACTTTCATGTCTGAATGTACGGCGGGGGTATTTGTGGTGGCAACTTGTAATGACCCAACAGCGCTGCCTATTGAGTTCAAGAGGAAAGGGCGGTTTGATGAGAATTTCTTTGTTGACCTGCCTACTGAGTTGGAACGCTGCCAAATTCTTAAGATTCACTTGGAACGGTTTGGTATAGAAGTTCCGCAGGAATATTTAGAGGCGATCGCTGCTAGCACCGACAAGTTTAGTGGTGCTGAGTTGGAAACCCTGGCATCAGAAGCAGCACTACTGGCTTTCGATGAGGGAAGACCTCAGCAGGTCACACTGGCTGATTTAGAAAATTGTCAGCAAAACATCACCCCTTTAGCGATTCAAGATGCTGCTGCTGTTGAGCGGATGCAGTCTTGGTCAAAGATTGCGCGACCAGCCTCTAGCCCTGTGCAGGTGTCTAAGAAAGGTCTTCGTACTTCTAGGTTCCGTACTAATTAGGTATTCCCAAATTAGTAATGATTTGAAGCTTTTGTCAAATGAACATCTGTTGTTGAGATGTTCATTTGACATGGCAATACTTTACTCTAAATTATGTCAAAAATATGGAAGTTTACTTAATATTTGTAAATGCGGCTCAAAACAGTAACAAATTCTGGAGTGCAAAAGTTGAGCAAGGTAATCTAACTGTTGAGTGGGGTAGGGTCGGCTACAAATCTCAGCAAAAAGTTCACTCTTTCGGTAATTATCAACAAGCAGTTTCTAAATTCCACAATCTCGTGGCTGAGAAGAAAATGAAAGGCTACCGAGAAAGCCAACCTCAAATTGATAGTACTTCTGATTCTCTAGAAATAAAAAGAGCTATCCAATTACTGGAGATTTTGCGCCCTTATGTAGCACAAAGACAATTTGCCAATAGAAATTATCTAGAGACATTAAACCAATATTTGAAAATCGTTCCTACACCTTTAGGAATGAAAATAGACCCGTCTCGAATATACCGCGATGTGGCAGATATTGAACATCAACTATCACTGCTGAACTCTTTGTTGGAAACTGATTCTGTGCTGGGTGATAACACTACAGAAGAATCTGCTAATAACAGCAAAGTCATCAGTTTAAAAAGCATTGGAAAGAACTTTTGGAGGCATTTGTAGAACTTAATAATTCAGGAGCGGAGCCTGATACTCCGAAAACTACGATTAGAATAAAGGCTTACCTGAGAGCGGTTAAATGGGATATATCAGTAAACTTCCGTATGTCTCACAGAGTAAAAGCATCTGATTCAAAACTTTACATCCTTTATTTTCTGCTATCGCAGTCACCTTTCTAACAATGACGCAACCAGAAATAAATTATCATGACTCAAACAGCATCGAAACAAAGGGTAAAGCCTGCCAATCAGACAAAACAAAAAAGTGTAGCTACTCCTAAAGCCGAAAATGAAGTATCAGCAAATATCCCAGACATATCTACAGGTAAAAAGAAAAAACCTACATCTTCAGATGCTGATACTTCAACTGAACCTATCTCAAATAAGCGTACTAATAAACGTTCTGCCAAATCAGAGTTAAACTCTCAACCACTTATAGAATCAGGAATGGAGGTAATCTGCTCACAAACTAAATTTCACGATGCGCTCTCTCTAGTTAGTTGTGCTACCCCAGCTAAACCTACCCATCCGATTCTTGCTAATGCTTTAATCATTGCAGATATCGAAACACAACAGATACATTTAACTGTTACTGATTTAGCATTAACAATTCAGGCAAGTTTTGAAGCCCAGGTTTTGCTCAAAGGTGAAATTACTGTGCCAGTGGAAATGCTATTTGAGATAGTTAAGCATTGCCCTAATGGTAATATTAGCCTCAGTAGCCAGACTCAGATTATACAGCTTATTGATGAGGATAAGCAAACAAAAATTTGCTCTCTCAGTTTATCTGATGCTGATGGAAAATATGAAATTAGAGGCATTAATGCTGAAGAATTTCCACCTAGTTCTACAATTGATGCTACTCCCATTCCTCTACCAACAACAGTTTTCAAAGATGGTTTGAAAGGTGTAATTTATGCTGTCAGCACTGATGAAAATAAATATATCTTGACCGGAGTTCATATCCAAATTGCACAGGAGAAGTTAAAGTTTATTGGGACTGATGGGCATCGAGTCGCAACCACTGAACTTTCAACTCAAGGAATTGGTAGAAAACCCCGTAAACAAGTAGAATCTTCAGAGATACAATTTACTATTCCCGGTCGAGTCCTCAAGGAACTAGCACGTAACTTGGATGATTCTGTCGAATTCATTAATTTGTTGTATGATGCCCAAAGTAATCGCTTGGGTTTTGCTTGGCAAGATATTATCCTCAGATGTCAATGTCTGGAAGGAACTTACCCTGACTGCGAACAGCTATTGGCAAGATTTAGCTTTGACCGAGAAGTAATCCTAGAAAAAGCATTCTTAGTCAAAGCACTGGAACGGTTAGCTGTGTTAACAGATAAAAAAGAGAAAGGTATTTACTTACAGTTTGATGGAAGTTTGCAGCAGTTACGATTATCAATTGAACGGGAGTTTGGCAAAGGCGATCAGATTATTGCTGCTCATCTACCATCAGAAATGTCATTAAATATTCAGTTTAACCTCAAGTATTTAGTAGAAGCAGCCAAGGCAATTCCTAGTTCCGCTATCAAAATGCACTTGCAACAATCAGATCATCCTGCCATGTTGGTTCCTTATGGAGATAGACCAAATCCAGAACTGCAAATGGAAATGCGTCAATTCTTACTGCCACTGTACACTCTAAATACTTAATAAATGTTAACCGCAATCTTGAAGTTTTGTAGGGTGTTTTGGATACGAGTGGTGTCAATACGGTTCGGATAAGCATTTTTCACTTTCCTTGTGGTCTGGGGAATGGGGTTGCGGGTAAAGGGTAAGAGATATATTCAAAACCTTTCCCCTTTAACTGAATCGTATTGCCTTGCCAGGGATAAGGAGTTGGGTAGAAAGCAGACAGATCGCTTCGGAAGCTTACTGCTCCTGAGCGGACAGCGCCTTGCGGTAAACGATTTTGTCAGCGCCCGCTTGATAGAAGTCGCGTATCCGCGCTTCCTCGTCATAACCGCACTTGCGGTAGAACGTTCGCGTCCGCTCGAAGTCCGGCGTACCTGACGTTTCCACCAGTAGTACACGCCCGCCGCGTGCCATCAATGTTTGCTCAACGTAGCGTAGCAGGGTCGCACCACGTCCTTGTCCTTGCCGGTCGGGTCGGATAGCAATCAACTGTAGATTCCACGTCTGATCGGTCATCCGTTCCATCTCACAGTAAGCGACCCCCACCGCCCCGTTGTCATCGTCGGTAATCCAAAAGCGATCGGCTTTGCCGTCTCGTAGAGAATCGCTGTCGCTGCTACCACCGAAGTAATCGGACAGCATTTCGCCAAGCTCCTCAAGTTGCTTCGGTTGGAACAGTCCAGTTGCGTCGGCTAAGGCAATCAGCGCGGTCGTGTCATCAGGCATGGTCGGTCGAATCATCGCGAACTCCGTGTGCAAAACAGGTTAGTCGCTGGAGTAAATATCACAACAGTTGTTATGTCAATTCAAAACATAACAACTGTTGTGATAAGATGTCAAGATACTTGTTTCATGTTGCTGTAAACCGAGGAGAGCTATGAGTTATGACGATCGCCGTATTGAAGTCGCTAAAGCGGCATGGCGGGTGATTGTCCGTGAAGGATTGGATCGTGCCAGTATGCGGGCGATCGCGCAAGAACTTGGCTCTTCGACTGGGGTTGTTACCCATTACTTTCGAGATAAAGAAGAACTCACCCTATTTGCCTTGGAACAGGTGTTTGAAAACGTGCTAGAGGACATGAAAACCTGTGCCGAGGGACGGCAAGGAATTGACAGACTAGTGCAAATGATTTTTGTGGCTCTACCTCTGGAGGACATTGACAAAGCTGATTGGAAGGTTTGGGTGGCATTTTTGGGCTATTCTATCGGGCGCGAACGCCTTGTTCAGGAGCACCGAAAACGCTATGACTTCTTACGGCAGATTATTTGTCAAGAGTTAGCTGACTTACAAAAAGCCTTGCTGATTCGAGCCGATCTTGATTTAACCCTCGAAGCCAATGCACTCATCGCCTTAGTGGATGGCATTGGCACTGGTGTTGTCATTTTTCCTGAGCAGTTCTCCGCAGATCAACAAAAATATCTCGTGCGGCGACATATCAATGCAATACTTGCATCATCTTGAACACTGACGCGTAAGTTTTAAGTTACTACCAACTCGACCAAACGAAACTGCCTAACTATCAATACGGTTCGGTTAGGCCAAAAACCAGATAAACTGAGGGTTAGCTCCTGAGTGTAATGTGATTGAATGCAACTTAAAGAATTCTCAGAAAATCACCTTCTGTTAATAGTTGTAAATACAGAAAAGGAGTAAATCCGGCAATGGATAAGCTCGAACAATATCGCAATGCTATCAAGAATATATTGACTGAGTATTACGAAACTACTAATACTCAAGTTATAAAAGATGCGGGAGTTGAAGTAAGCGATCGCTTGGCTTTTGATGAAACAAGAGATCAATATCTTTGGTTTCGATTTGGCTGGGATGACAAAAAGCAAATACAGTATATTATCATTTATATCTGCATTAAAAACGGCAAAGTTTGGGTGGAAGAAGATGCAACTAATTTATGCGTTGTTGATGATTTGCTATCAGCCGGAATACCCCAAGCCGATATTGTTTTGGGTTTCCATCATCCCAGTAAACGAGGTTTAACAGAATTCGCTACTGCTTAAGGAGGCAGGTAAAAAAGGGAAAATTAGCGTTGTATGAGCCAAGGATATGAATTCTAAAATGGCTATAGCTCGGTTATAAATCCAATAAATTTATCCACCTGTTTCAACGTTTAAATAATTAGGTGTACTCAACTTCTGGTATCGGTAAATCTTACTGGAATTGAGCAAATCAGGCTACTTTGGATTCAAAATTACACCCCCTTAACAGGGGTAAGGGCGACAAATTAAGGTTAATGAATCCTATGTCTACAGTCGCCCTACATCAAAAATATCGACCCCAGACAATAGCCGAATTAGTTGGACAGCCCTACATCAAAACTGCTCTGACTAATGCTGTAAAATACCTGCAAATTGCACCAGCTTATTTATTTACAGGTTCTAGAGGCACAGGTAAAACTTCAACTGCTCGGATATTTGCTAAATCCCTCAACTGCCTCAACACTAAAAAACCAACTGACCAACCTTGTGGTATTTGTCAATCCTGCCGTTCAATTGAAACCAGTAATAGCCTAGATGTTAGTGAAATTGATGCTGCTTCTAATAATGGTGTAGATGATGCCCGTGCTTTAATTGAGCGCTGTACCTTAGCACCTGTTGCAGGACGTTACCGAATTTTTATTCTCGATGAGTGCCATTGTCTAACCGGTAACGCCTTCAATGCTTTACTCAAGTGTATTGAAGAACCGCCACCTCATGTTGTTTTCATTCTCTGCACAACAGAATTGCACAAGGTGTTACCTACCATTGTCAGCCGTTGTCAGGTGTTTAATTTCCGCACTTTGTCTGTTCAGGCAATTGTGCAGCACCTCGGTATTGTAGCAGATGCAGAATCTATCTCTATTGATGAGGAGGCACTAACAGCGATCGCACGCCTGGGCGATGGTGGACTCAGAGATGCACTGCAATTACTCGGTCAGGTGAGTCTTTTAGATGAAGATATCACTGCCAATCATGTCATGGAAATTGCTGGTGGTGTGACAGAAACAGAATTAATGTCAATTTTACAGGCAATATCCACTAACAACACCTTTAACTTGCTGCAAGTAGCAAGAGTTTTAGTGGACTCTGGTAAAACGCCCAAATTGATTCTCTCCAACTTACTGCAAACATACCGAGATTTACTGATTATCAAGTCTGCACCCAAAGAGCAATCCCTGCTAACTGGTTGTGTTAGCTATGCTCAACTCAAGGTTTTAGCAAATCACTGGAATTTCGAGACGCTGAATTTGTCCTTAGCAGAGTTACAAAAAGCAGAAAACTATCTGCGGTACACAGTAAATGCTGCTGTGTGGCTAGAAGTTTGCTTACTGAACTTGATACCTAGTTTATTGCCTGTCAGTGCAACCAAGACGCTAACTGCTAAACCTGTGCATGACGGCAAGTTGCTACCGACAGTTGGAGTATACACCACAAACAAGGTGACAGCTAAACCTGTAGATGACAAATTGTTACCAACAGTTGCAGCCAATACCGCTAACCTGGCTCAAATTTGGCTTTCTGTGATGGATATAGCTAAACCCAGCAATCAAAAGCTGTTGGCTCATGCAAATCTCGTTAAATTGCAAGGTGACAAGGCAATTTTAGAGGTTACACCAGCTTACTTGAATAAGTTTGAGAGTAGTAAAGAGGCGATCGCTAAAATGCTGCAACGAGCTACCCAAAGTCAACAACCAATGACTGTGTTAATTAAAACTGCCAACAAGAGCAGTAATGGGAGGGTAAAAGCATGATTGTCTTGCTGACAGGTGATGACCAACACGCCATCCAAGAACAGCTCAACCAATACAAAGCAGAGATTGATGCTCAATGGCTCACACTTTGCTATCACCGATTTCCAGCCGATCGCCTTGACCGAGCCATCAGCGTAGCTCGCACTCGTTCCCTGACTGGTGGTAAAAAACTGGTGATTGTGGAAAATTGCCACCTCAAGCAGTGGGGTGATACTGAGTTAGAAACCTTGCAGCAGCTTGTTCAAGTGCCTGAATTCACAATTCTGGTGTTTGTCGCCACCAATGTAGATAAGCGCCTGAAGATTTACAAACATCTTGTCAAGTATGCTAAGTTGTTTGAGTTTTCATTGATACCACCTTGGCGTACTGATTTGATTGAGAAGGCGATAGCTTCCCTTGCCGCAGGCATCGCTATTAAAGCTAAAAAAACTAAGCTGGTGCTGTCAAAGGGTGCAGTGGAATATCTAGCAGAAGCAATTGGTAACGACATGACCCGTGCAGCCACAGAGTTACGCAAACTGTATATTTATGGTAATGGCAGACAACTTGAACTTGCAGAAGTAAAAGAGTTAGTGCCATGTCAGACTCAGAATAGCCTACAACTGGCATCTGCTATTCGCCAAGGAGAAAGTAATCAAGTTTTGCACCTGCTAGATGATTTACTGTCACGCTCGGAACCATTAATGGTGATTATTGCTACTCTCCTAACGCAGTTTAGAACTTGGCTGTGGATTAAGTCTGCGATTGTTTCTGGGATTAAGAAAGATAGTGAATTAGCTCAAATTTGCAGTATCAGCAATCCTAATCGCATTCACTATTTGCGTCAGGAGGTAGCAAATATAAGCATTAACGCTTTAGCTAAAGCAGTGTCTATGATGCTGGATTTGGAGATGTCTATTAAGAGGGGTGCTGATAGCGGAGCGGTAGCGAGTCATCGAGCGTCAAGTAAGGATTTACTGCTAATAATTCTTAGTGTTAGCAGGTTATTTAAGTTAACTTAATCAACATAAAGTTGACTGAGAGTTTTGGATTTTGGATTGTATATTTGATTTCAGTCTAAAATCCAAATTCACTAATAATGATACTAGGATCTAATATAACTTTCACAAGTTATGTTTACCCTTATCTCGCCTTAGACAACTTCAGTGCTATTAACAAACCAATTTTCAACCATTAAATTGTTAAAAAACTCAAAATCAGAAATATTATTAGTTACCAGTATTAAATTATTACAGTAAGCAATACTCGCAATTTGACCATCTACAAAAGCAGGAGTTTTACCAATCTTGGATAATCTAGCCCTTTCTTGGGCGTGCCATTGTGCTGCCTTTAAATCGTAATCAAGGACTGGTAAATTTAATACCGATTCATGAATATAATTCCAAAGAGACTCTCGCCGCTTAGATTCTGGCAACCGCAAACATCCATGTAAAAGTTCATGAATAACAACACTAGAAACAGCAACTTCTGATTTATGAATATCTAGTTTGTGCAAAACGTTGACATTAGGAATAGGACGTGCTGGCTCTGAGAGAATATTGGTATCAAGTAAGTATTTCAAGCTCATAGCTCAATTTCTCTTCCCACACTGCGATCTCGTAAGTCAGCGAAATCATCATCAGTAAAGATAATTCCCTCGCTTTGGATTACTTTTCTAAATTTTTGTAATCCCTCCCAAAAATTATCCCCTCTAGATTCCTCCTTTTTTTTGCGGAGAAACTCAAACAAATAGTCACGTTCTTCTGTAGGTAAACTTTCAATAGAATTAATAATTTCTTGTAAATTCATAAGAGAATCTCCTAATCAAGTAAACCCTACCTTTGCTAACTCTATTTTAATCTCTATTTCCATTGCCTCAGCCTCTTATATTTAGCCAATTTATGCAAAAATAGGATACAAGATTATGCTGATCGGCGGCAAATGTTTCTGGAGAACAGAAGCAGCGATTAGCGTAGGCGTAGCCCGCCGCAGGCATCGCCAGCGCAATCATCAATAATCCACCAATTTTAACTTTAGATGAATCTACAGCTAATTTAGATCCTTTAACTGAAAAAGCAATCAAGTTTTGCATTCGCTGGATGATTTACTCTCCACTTTGACGGAATAGGGTTATTTGCTTCCATAAGGAGGAAGTAAATTCCGATATTCCCAGTGTCCGCGTTTGCCCAAATCTTGAATAATATTTTCAGCAGTTTTTATTGCTTGACCACTGGTGCTTTTAATAGCTTTACTGAGGATAGCCTTAGTTTCATTCTGCCAACCGTAGATACTCCAACCAGACTTATCATTTTTAATGAGCAATTCAAGGCACTCGATAGATGATTCTGGCATCGTATCAACAAGTACCGCTAGACGTTCGAGCAGCAAAAAGTCAGGATCTACTTTGCCAATTAGCTCAAGAATTTGTTTAATCTGTGCAATAGCCCAAACGTCATCAAATTTCCCAGAACCGAACCACCAGCCAAAAGCTGCAAGTTCAGTAGCGTAGGAATTAGGTTCAGTAGAATTACGCGCTGTTTCCAAACGCTTCCCCCACAGCAATTGCAGCCAATTTAAGATTTCTGGATCTATCTCATTTTCTGTCTTCTTAAGACTTCGCCCCACAAATTCGAGAGCATAGCCACGTAACGCATCAGAAGCTAACTCAAAAAACCGCGTTAGTAATCCTCCTGACTTATCCAAATTCAGCTTCCCACGCCAGTAAAAAGTCATCAAGTGATCGGCAAGACCTTCATCAGTATGTGTCAGTTTTTGTCGTTCAATCAAAGTGGTATTGATCTGTTCAACTGCATAGCGGTATTCCTCATGTAGTAAATCAAAAACATTGTTATAAATACCAGAAAAATTAATGTAGCTTTCCCAAGCAGCACGTCGCAGATTGCTGAAAGTTTCATCCTGTGGAAATATTTTTCCTATGCTTTGATTTGCCCATAGCGGATCTAGTAAAGCCAGCCAAGGAAACCACTGACCATAAACTGAGCGTATTGCTAAAGATGGCTCTATATCTGGGTTAAGATGTTCATCAAGTACCTGCCGTACTTCTGGCATTTCATCAAAACCTCGTTGCAAATGCTCTTCACTCTCAGGTATTTGCTCAAAGTGGCGACGAATCCAGAGGGCATAGCGAACAACTGTGTGCATTGCTTCCCCGCGAACAGTATTAATTGCCAGTTCACTATAATTATTATTTGAGCTATACTCCATTTCTCTTTCTAGCGTGGGGTCTGGATGTTGAGTTAAAAGTCTGAGGATGTTCCAAACCCGATCGCGAAAATTATACTCAATTGCTATTGTATCAACGTTCAGTCCGACTCCAAGCAAGTCTACCACTGTTCGGCAAGGTTCGAGCCAATTGCTGCTGGGTTCGTTATAAATTGTCTGAGATTTATTGAATTTTTCAGATTTCTCTGCTAACCAATTGCAGAGACTTAGAACAGATATCCAATCAAATTCTCTTATTTCTTGCTGTTGTTTTGATTGATTATTTAAAGCTTGACGCAAACCTCTAAGCAAATTCGATATATATCTTGCGTGTAGACCTTGGAATTGAGCGGCTCCCTGTGCATAACGTTCAGGACTTTTTTCAACCAGTCTTTCCAGAGCAGATCCTAGCCCTGAGCGTGATGGTTCTTCAAAGGGATCTGTAGAATTTGGCTCCCATGTTCTAAGAAATGCAACTAGCTCCTCAATACTCATAGATTCTAATTCTGAGTCAGTTTTTGGACTTCCAACACCTGAGACTCTAAACTGACCTACACCTCCAGAAACAATATCTGAAAGTTCAATCTCCTTGCGAAATTCCTTGACTAAATCGTTATAGCGTTCACGCCAATATGTTGAAAGACTATCTTTTATTATTGTTAGTTTGTGCCACTGCCAATATTTCACCCATTCAGCTTTTTTATCTTGATCTTCTTGCCAATTCAAGTCAAGTTCAGGATTTTCAATCCAACTTAGAATTTGCGCTTGTTTTTCTACAGAAAGTTGAGCAAAATTATCTTTGAGTAAGTGTGCATACTCATAATCTTCGTAAGAACTAGTATCTGTAAAACGCTTAGAGTCAACAACTTTTTCTATCAGCAAATTTGGGTCTACATCTTGATACTCACGAATCAGGTAAAGTGCGATGCGATGAAAAATTCGCCAGCGTCGCTCCTCCAACTTCTGCACAATATTTCGGATTTTCGTCCGATCCGATTCTAATATCTGTTTTGCTGTATCCCTTACTGCTTCTACTAAAATTTCTCTAACATCATAAGGAGGGTGATTTCGAGGATGCTCCTCAATTGCATATCGCCAGATACGTGAGTAATCCTCCAAGATAGGTGAATTATTCTGCTTTTCCTCAGTTTCTGCATTACGTCTAGAGAACTTAATCGCATTATTGAGCAGAATAATTAGCATAATTAACGCTTCTTCACCCGTTATCTTTACTAATTCTGGCACTAAGGTTTTTAAAATTCTTTGATAATGCGAGTTATTAAAACGTATTCTTGGCTTGGGTGAGGAAAGGTAAACATTATTATCATTATTTTCCCCATTGTTCAAACTAGAATCTGGCATAACAGCAAGTAATGTTTTGGCCAGTTCTAGTGCCTTTTTAATCTTACCACCTTGAGCAAGATGTACTATGAGGGCAGCAACTTTCTCTGGAAGTAGAGAGGATGAGTATAGTGATTTAATCCAAGTTTTAACTTTAGGAACTAATTGCACTGCTTCTTCTAATGCCATCTCAAGTGCAGCATCAGCAAAATCTTCATGGACACGGGGATTGTTGCTTTCTATCTGCCGTGCAATTTCTAGAACCTCTTTCGGCTTGTATTTAGCCATTCGCGCTAGATAACGAGACTGAGGCCACATAGGAAAGCTGACAGTGCCTTGACTAACATCCTCAATAATTTGCGGAGGATTCTTGAAAAACCCTTTATCCTTTAACGGTTTAATCCACTCTGGATTTTGTAGACGATTGAAAAAGTAACTAAAATGCTGTGGGTGAATCAGGAATCCTATAACTTTCTCTATCTGCTGAGGATTGTCTTCTTGTAAGATTTCATCAAGTTTATCTACAGTAGTGTAGAAATTTTGAGCAAATGTAGCGAGAAATGACTCAAATAACTCAAATTGATGACGGATTTTCAGATCATCAGGATCTAATTTAGGTTTACCGCTATCATGTGTTTCATGTGTTTGTTCCATAAACCACTCTGTTATTTCCCAGTAGTGATTGACTATAGGTTCTAATATATTCAGGTCAAGTTTATTTTCAGAAATACATAATTCAAAAAATAGAAATGTTCTTTTTTTATTGTTGTATCTTACTGCTTTATGTTTTTTTATAAGTTGCTGAATTTTACTAAATATTTGAAAATTAATAGTAATTTCTTCACTTTCTAAAGATATTTCATCTAAACCAAAGCCATTACTCTCCCAAATATCTGCTAGGTTTTCAACTTCATCTTTATATTCAAGTCTTTCACTTATTTTAGGAATAGAATCAGGCAATCTATTACGAATTTCACGAACAGCATGAGATATAAATCTTAATCTACCAGGAATTGGGATTCCAAAAGTTAAGCAAACTGCACCTTCATACAAATTTGCTAGAGAGCTACTATTTTGATTCAGCCAGGAGAGTATTTTCCTACGGGTCGTTGTCCAGTCCGCTGGAGGTACTTGAGGTAAATCAGATGAGGTAGGGTGTAGATTTTGACTATTTAGTTCCACAACTTCTTCCCTAATACGCTAATAATTGACCTAAACGTTGATTTTTTCAAACTATTATACTGTATAGTTGCTAACTGACTTGATGATAGAAAGCATTTGCTAAAGAACTTACCCATCTTAGTTTCATTCTTAGCGTATAAAAGACATTTTTGGGCAGGGTTGACTCTACTACTTGTCGTAATTTAGTATCACTCCCCCAATGGGGGATTTTTTAGGGCAGTGAGCGAAGACTACGACTATGACCACGCCCAACTACAATGCCCTGCTACAAAGCTTTTGGACACCACCTCGTACACCCATTACAGAAAATTCCAACTCAAATAACCATCCTACTGAACCAACAGATATTGCTGAATTTCTAGGTGAGGATTTACTCTGGCAACAGACTATCCCTGCCAAAGAACCTAATCTGAAGAATATCCCTAATGACCTACCAAATAAATTAATTAAAGCACTTCAATCATTAGGAATTACCCAACTTTACTCTCACCAACTTCAAGCCTTACAAGCAATTAGACAAGGTAAAAGTTTAATCCTCACCTCTCCCACAGCCAGTGGCAAAACTCTCAGCACATACCCCGCCATTCTGGAAGGTTGTATAAATGAAGAACATCGAGCATTAGCATTTTATGGACTGCGAGCCTTAGCGCTAGACCAGTTTCATAAAATCTCTGAACTACTCTCTACCATACCAACACAATCCAGACCTATACTGGCAATGATCGTTGGAGATGTCAAATCAGAAAAACGAGAACAAATCCTCAAGAGTGAACCGCATATATTAGGTGTCACACCAGAATTAATCCACTTTCAACTCAAGCAAGCCTGGAAATCCGCGCATTGGGCAAACTTTTATCAGCGATTGCGCTATGTATTGATTGACGAAGCTCACACACTCTCAGGTAGCTATGGCGCAAATATGTCCTGGCTGATTCGTCGCATTAAACTAGCAGTAGATCATTACGGTGGTGACTCCAAGAAACTGCAATTTATCTTCCTGAGTGCCACTTGTGGTAATCCTAAACAACTGGCTCTGAAAATCTCCGGCTTAAAACCAACTAAACTCAACCCTAAACCCCTAATTTGGATTCGCAAAAGTGGAGCAGCTTCACCATCTAGACAAATAATTATCAATCAGCCCAGTTACAATCTGACTGGTGATACCGCTCGGATTATTCAATTTTTGCTCAATCAAGGTAAATCAGGTATCGCCTTTTGTAACTCCCGTCGCAGCGTGCGGGAACTCACAGAATTACTCAAATCAAACCAAATAGCCGCTTTCTACAGTGGCATAACTTCTGAGCGTCGGGCAGAAGTAGTTGACCAACTCCAGTCTGGCACAATCAAGTGGATTATTGCCACAGAAGCATTAGAAGCTGGAATTGACCTACCAGAATTAGAATGTTGCATTTTGCGTGGCTGGCCTGGTTCCAAAATGGCATACCAGCAACGCAGTGGCCGCGCCGGACGTTCACAACCTGGACTGACAGTGCTGCTTCCCAATGCTCTCAATCCCATTGACTGCTATGTAGCAGAACATCCAGAAATGCTGGTATCGCCAGAAGCTGAGGAAGTCTTCTTTAATGACGAATATCCCATCTTTGCTGCTAAACATTTGATGTGTGCAGCCGCAGAAACTGGTATTCCTACTAATAAAATCAAGCACTACTTTGGCACAGCAGCTTACGAGGTAGCAAAACTCCTGTTAGCCCAAGGGCATCTAAATAAAGGTCGTAATGGACTGTGGGCAAAGGGTTATCCCCATAAAGATGTTAACTTTCGGGGTGGCTTATCCCAAACTACCATCAAGCTAGTAGATGCAGAATCTGGGGAAGAACTAGAGGAAATCTCAGAAGATATTGCTCACCGGGAAGTCCATCCCCAAGCCATCTACAAACGACAAGATGCCAATGGACGAATGCTGACTTATCAGTGCATCTCCCTTGACTTGAACAGCAAGCAAGCAATATTAAAACAGACAGCAGATAGCCCACTGTTTACAGTTGCAGTTACGGAATCAGAAACCAGTAGCCTAACAGTGTTAACAGATCCGGTGAAGTTACCATTGCTGTTTTCTCAAGTCAGTGATGTTGATGACTGTCAGGAATACTTAACCCTGGAACTTAGTTTTGGTGAGGTTAAGCACATTACCAGTGGTTACAGTTTAATGACCCAAATCTATGAGCAGACTTGTTTGAACAAGCGGTGTCTTAACTACAAAGAGCCGCTACCTAAAGAACGTCGTTGTCCACTTTGTAGCAAACTCACACGTAAGGCTGTAATTGTGAAAACCCTCTCAGAAGAAAAGTTTGAGCAGCCTTTCCGTACACGATTTTCAGCACCAATGGTCAAAGTAGCGATTAACTCAATTGCGCGAGAATATCTCCAGGACTTTGCCAAGGAAACTAGAACTAGTCTTACCCGCAGTGGAGAACCGATTCCACCGGGCTATCAACAGTTGTGGGAATATTCCAGTACCTTGATTGCTATCCACAGCTTTGGGCATCAGATTATGAGAGCGTTACAGCTGGTGGCTAGAGTTGACCCAAAACAGGTAAATTTTACAGTAGTGAAGGAGTTAGGGGAAAATAACAATTACACAGGCTATTTCTATGATACCAGTGATGGTGGTAATGGTGCGGCTGAAGCTGTGTTTAAGCATTTGCCAAAACTTGCTAGTGCTGCGAGAGCGATCGCACGAGATTGTAATTGTGATACTGGCTGTGCCAAGTGCCTAATTCAACATGGTTGCCCTGATGGTAACACTGCTTTATTGAAGCAAATGGGATTATTGTTGTTAGATGCGATCGCTACACCTGATGTTTAACACTCTCCTGACTGTGAAACTGAGCGCTTGCGTTAGTTTAGCAGTCAAGAGAGTGTCAATGTCCCAGATACTCAATCACTGCCTCCAAGTCTGCGATGCCTGCGGCGGGCTACGCCTACGCCCCATTAAATCGATTGAGCATTGCTTCTGCTACTTCTGGTTGAGCGTTGACAGTTGGTAGTTTTTCCCTTACTACACCTTTGAGTGCTTCTAGCCACAGCGACAAATTTGTATGTCGAACTGCTGTCAACAATCCCATATTGGTGAGAACAGACAAATGAAACCCAAGTTGGTCTTGTCCACCATAACCCAAATATCCGTTGCTCAGTTCTAGTTTTTCTGGAGTAAATTCAAAATACTGGTCAGAGGTAATACCAGCAGATTCTAGTTTGGGTTGTGGTAATGGAGGTTGGGATTGAGTCATTATCAGTTAGGATTGTTGTACAGCAGGTAATTTTGACATTTGCAAAACACTGTCTGACCAAATACCAAGTTCTTGAATAATCTGGTTTTTAGCATCTGTGTCATTCCAAGCTTGTTCCCAGTTAAACAGCCAGCGTGTGAGAAACCTTCCTAAGTTTGCTAACTCACGCGTAAACTCTCACAGAAGATTACCAAAGCCGAATCAAAAACGGTTCTTGAGTTGAAAAAGTTATCCCAAGATAAATTTGCTTGTGAGATTGATGCTGTCAAGGCGTTAACCAAACTATCAAAACAATTTAAATATCATCAAATTCAGTCGAGTAAAGTTACTGAAATTAAGTCTAAAAATCAAGATAGTCAAGTAGAGACATCATACCAAATATCAGCTACAGTCTCTCAGAACGAGAGTAAAATTAATACAGAAGTTCTGAGTGCAGGGCGTTTTATTATTGCCACCAATCTTTTAGAGTCAAGTGAACTTAGCAATGATTCCATGCTGAGTGAATATAAAGCCCAGCAGTCTTGTGAGAGAGGATTTGCTTTTCTGAAAGATCCATTATTTTTTGCCGATAGTATTTTCCTCAAAAGTCCAGAAAGAATAGAATCTCTAGGAATGATTATGGGTTTATGTCTGTTGGTATATACATTGGCTCAACGTCAAATCAGAGCCGCACTCAAAGAGTCTAAATCAACAATTAAAAATCAATTGGGTAAAGCAACTGACCATCCCACTTTACGTTGGATATTTCAACACTTTCAGTGGATTCATTTAGTTAAACTTAACAACGAAAAATACGTCTCTAATTGGACTCAAGAAAGAGATTTTATCCTGCATCTTTTACCAGAAGATTGTCTAATTTATTATCAATTAGTCACCTAATTTCTTCTCTTTATTAATTTAATATCCGCAATGATAATGAGCTAATCTCTTTGATTTATAGCTCTATTTTTCTATGTCAATAATTTCGGTTTATCACCTCAATTCATTAGTCTAATTTATGATTTTTGTCTTGAACATCTATTTCATTATCTGTTTACTCCTATAGGTGCTATCATTTCTTATTGCTCCTTATTGAGAATCGGTTTTGATGCCATTTTTGGTGATTTACTGTTTCTCAAATGTATTTTTTCACTAATATGTTTCTTTTTATTCTCACTTGTATTTTTTCTCTCAGTATTTTCCCTGTGTGACAGTTAGGGGTGCGGAATGTGGGATCTAGAATTAGCGCGATGTCTACAACGGGCGTAGCTGAAGCACTCCCACACTTGAGCAGTCCGCTTTACCCAATCTATGAGGTGCCGCAGCTACGCCCAGAGCAGGCATCGCTATAATAAAACCAGTATCACGCTCGGAAAACTCACAATGTCCATTACACTTGATCTGCCACCGAAAGTTGAGGCACTGCTGCGACAGCGTGCTGAAAGTACTGGACAAGATATTTCGCAAATGGCGCTAGCGGTGCTGACTTTAGGACTGAGTTTGGACGATCAAGATTTTTTTGAGGCTTTAAAGGGAATCCAACGTGGGCTTGATGATTTTGAGCAAGGACAATTTTCGAGTTTAGAGGACTTCATTGCTGAACAAAATCAGAAATATGGATTGTCTCTTGAAGCATGACGTACCGCATTGATTTCTCTAGCATTGCGAAAGCCGAAGCGGATGCTGCATTCTTAAGTTTTTCTCAGTTTACCACAGATGAACGCGCCCAACTCTGGTATCAAGGGCTGATTAAAGCAATCGTCTCTCTGCAAGAAATGCCTCGGCGCTGTCCAATCGCTCGAGAGGATGCCTTCTTTAGTCAAGAAATTCGTCAGCTTCTTTACGGGCAAGGAAAACAAACCTATCGTATTCTATTTACGGTTCTTGAAGATCAGCCTGTTCCAACGGTGAGAATTCTCCATATTCGTCATGGCGCACAGAAGACAATTGGTGAGCCGGAAGTAGAGGATTGATCATATTGACATTCCATCCACAATATCTTCCTCAAGATATGGAGTTGGCGATCGCCTTTCGCAGAAAAACAACATTTGTAACAAATAAAGAAGTATGAGAGCAATAAAAATAAAACGGAGCGATGGCAACTCTTAGAGACGCTACGCGTAGCAAGCTTTTGAGTAAGGGTACGCCAAAGCCTTTGGCTAACGCTAATTGTTGCTCTAATAGACTGAATAATATCCAAAGTGACAATACTGCTTCAGATTTAGTGCAGTAATTTTACAGTTCTTATTAGATGTACTTTATTTACCTGATATTAGCCGTACTATCGCTGAGTGCATAGCAATCAACCGTCGAACAATCTGAT
Source organism: Nostoc sp. FACHB-973 (assembly GCF_014698115.1). Lineage (GTDB taxonomy): Bacteria > Cyanobacteriota > Cyanobacteriia > Cyanobacteriales > Nostocaceae > Nostoc > Nostoc muscorum. The sequence goes on along the minus strand of NZ_JACJSJ010000053.1, from coordinate 26,022 downwards.
CGATCTCTAAATATAATATGCTGTAATCAATGACTGCCTGACGAATAGGTGTATGTCCATGATTGACAGCTAATTCTTGTATCTTGGCTGTACGTATAATTAATTTGCAGCTTACCGCTGCATGGGAGAGATGTTATATTCTCTCCACCATGCCAGTAATTAATCTTGCCGATATTCAACAAATTACTAAAACACAGCAACAACTCCTATTACCCAGTCAAAAATATCATCCAAATCGCTCTGCCTTTGACTCTATAGTTGCAGATAACTTCTCTTTAGTGATGAGACAACTATTTTTAGGACTGACTGTAGAACCTTTATTAAATGCCTATCCTCAAATTGCTCAGTGGGTTTCTCAAACACAAGAACTTGCACCGGAAATTTTTCAATCTCGGAAAAAGTTATTAGTCGATAATCCAGTTATTGCACCTCTTGCAATTAATGACGACAAGCACTTTATTCAAGTATTAACAAATCTAGCATTTAAACAAGGTATTCCCAGGCTTTATGAATGGGCTATACGCCATCCACATTTAAGCTGGCAAGACCGGGTAAAGTTGTGGACTACGGCTAGACAATACTCAGTTACTCCTAACCAAATACAACTCGTAGTTTTAGCATTACATCCTGTTAAACCAGCCCAAAGATTAGATGTACGCTGGAATAAAAAGGATCAGATGCAGACTGAAAAATGGTTAATTAAACTACTGACTCAATCTCCAGATAACAAATCACAATCAAATATAGTCATTCCTGAGTTATCGTCAATGGTCAATTTAGAAGCTATTCCAGAAGTCAAGATTTAAGAGGCTAATGCCTCTGCCATTGGCAAATGTTTATTACAACACCAATGGTACTCAAATCAACTTTTGAGCATGGATGGCTACTATCAAAACTACTGAAATTAGATGATGAATATCAAGGTAGGTGGGAGCAATGGCGATGGACAATGGAAACTGGAGAACTACCTAAAGAAATACCACAAACTGAGTTTTTAGACTTAGGACATCCTCAAGTTTTACAGATGCTCTCAAGCTGTCTGCAATCTATTTCTACAGGTGGATGTGGTAGTCCTTCCAGATTTATTCCCTATTTCACTGACTGGTTACTTTATGCTCTAGGGCATCCCAGCATTACTAAATTGCCTCATGAGCCAGAGGGATGTAACGGTGCGAGTAATCGTCTTATTCAAGAATTGGAACTGAAGCTTTTGATTTCTTGTCCCTTCGATTACTTTGGTCATTTGTTGGCTGCTAATCATTATGGACAATCAAGAGCTAAATTCTATCCTACTCCTACTTGGACAGCCAGGATAATGGCTATTGCAGTAGTTAAGAGTTCTGCTGCAATAGCACCATTTCATATATATGAACCAGCACTTGGTACAGGAAGATTAGCATTGGAAATGTCCAATTATGCCATCAGTTTGACAGGCTGGGAGTGGGATTCGCTACTAATAAAAATAGCAAGTTTAAACTTCATGCTTTACGCTCCCTACTTGGCATTGCCTATTCCTAGTTTGGGTGGAGATTTAGTCATCGGAGACACCCTGACTGGCAAGGGTATTTCTTTTATCCGACCAAATCTAAAGTATGAAACTTCTGCATCAACACCTAAACCGAAGCTAAATAATAGTTTGCTGATTAATGGTATCAAATACGAAAATACTAAAGCAGAAAATATGTTGCAAGGAAGTTTATTTTGATGCAAATTAAAATTACTGAATGGCAACAACTATTTCAAAATTGTGTCAGTAATCCTCCTCTGCCAATTTCCTTGCCTACTGTAGCACTTGCCAATCCTCCCTATTGCAAAATTAATCTCACTTCCGATTCCGAACTAGCCAGATTTGAGATGGCTTATAAATGGATAAAACACGCAGATGGAAGCTACGTGATTACATCCAAGTTGAAAACCCAAGCAGAACAAGAGTGCTTATTTGTAGAACAGTGTTTAAATCAATTGCAACCTGGTGAAATAGTCTGTATTTTGGTGTCTAATGGAATTCTTTCTTCATCTAACCAAGCACACTTTCGCCGATGGCTATTAGAAGACATGGCTTTGCTAATTGCTTCCATTCAGTTACCTACAGAGAACTTTCAGGTAGAATGTGGATTGGGAATTATCACCAGCTTTTTGATTCTTCAGCGCAAAGGTGGAGATTTACCAGTACCAGAAGATTACTCAATCTTTATGGCAGTTGCGGATAAAATTGGTTTTGATAGTAGAGGTCGTCGTCTCTTTCGTTCAATTACAAATGGGCAACAAACCCAAGAAATTGATAGTGATTTACCTCTGATTCTAGAAGAGTTCAAAAAGTTTATCAAAGAGGTATGGCAAAATAATGTTGAGAAATAGCACTTGCTTTAACCACTTCAACCAAGCGCAGATTATCCTCAAATTACTAGCAACAGGAAAACATACACCCCCTGAACATTCTACGCTGTGAGCAACAATGTGTCCAACAATATTTCGCTTCTTAAAAGCTACCAGCCTCTTATCCTTGCAATCCGGGTGTTTGATAAACTCGTGCTGGGAAATTTTCTAAAACATCAGTTTCACTGTTACTAGACTCATGTGCAGGTGCTACATCTTCTTCTGGTAATGGCAACATCCGCGCGGCTGACTCAATCCGTTCATGTAATGCTTGTGTTAACGTTTTAATATCAGGAATTGTCACCTGACTTTCTAAAGCAGGTTTAACTTGTGTGTCCCAAAGAGCCTCACTATCATGCGCCCGTTTTTCATCAGCTTTGGACACTGGAATAATTAAAGGATAAGGAATAGAAGCTTGTCCCTCGGAACTATAACCAGGACTAGTAATTACGCACTTGCCTTGAGGAAATTTCAAAATTTCGTCAGCACTGATTACAGGCATTTTTTGCAAATTCTCACTCCAGCTAATTGAACGGCTCATTTGTCCGCCAAGCGATCGCCCTATGGTACGATTTTTAATCAGCACTTCCTTCTCACCGTAACGCTTTGAGTAATCCTCAGCCGTTTTGTAGTTACCAGGATTGAACAAAACATGGGTACTACAAGCAGAAGCGATCGCACTTCCCATCTTATCCCCATAAATATCGTAAAGTTGCTCTAAACTTTGGATACCCAGAATAAAGCAGGCACCATTAGAACGATATTCATTAATCCACTGTGGTAATCTGTCTAGCTTAATTGATGGTAATTCATCCAAAGAAATAATCAACGGGTCTTTGCGGGGACGGCTTAAATTACCGACAATCATCAAGTGCATTGCAGCCGCCAGCAGAGGCCCAACCACACTGCGGCGTTCATCATCTAGCTTGAACACCACCATCTCTCTACCTTCAAGCTTAGTGGGAATATCCGATTTCCCTATAAATGCCCTCAGCAAATCAGCTTGGATGAAAGATGAGAAAGTACCTGCTGCTGTGGTCAAAATCCCCGAAATAGTCTTCTCTGCATCCTTGGCACTCAAAAATTGAATAAATGAAGTCGCCACCCATTCATCCAACCTTTTGGACTGTACCGCATGGTCAAGGCGCTGTACAAGTTTTGGCAACCGCAGCACCGCATAAAGCATCGCCATATCTGGGTAAGGTGAACCCTTGACTAACTGTAAAAGTGCTTTAGCTAACAAGTCACCGGCTTTAGCAAAGAACTCATCACTTTTACCACCACTGGAAGCATTGCGGTTAATCACTTGTCCAATTTCCCCCGCCATTACCCCATCGCGTGCATCACGCATATAATCCAAAGGATTGATCACACCGCTAAAGGGTTCACCGGGGGCAAATACTCGTACTTTATAGCCATAACGTGCTGCTAAGGGTGCATGGAGTCGTAGTTGGTCGCCCTTCTTGTCGTAGAGTAAAATCGGAAAACCTTGCTGCATAGCACTTTCTAACATCCGGTCTATGGTAGAGTAGGTTTTACCAGACCCAGGCGCACCTATTACCAGTGTTCCCCTTTCGGCATTGGGAAACCAAACTGTAGGTGCAGCACCAAGCATAGTTTGTATGTTAGCCAGCAACCCCCGCCACTTGCCTTTTACCCAATAGCGAGGAGTTCCAGACCACAGGGTAACTTTATTGTGTTTATGCTCCTTGATTTGCTTGAGTGCTAGATTAGTTGCTGCTAGTTTCTCACTGATACCGGAGACTTTACCAGTGGTGATTTTTCCCTTACCAGTACCACTGATTTGCAACAACAGTAAAACGAAGAGCATTCCACCTACCATCATCCAACCTTGGGGATTGTTATACTGTTGAAACAACTTGCCAAAGTCAATGCTAGCCAGAGGTGCTTGGAAGGATGACACTTCAATTAATGTTGAGTTAGCAGTAATCTGGTTGTCTGGTAGATTTTTCTGGTAAATGTTCATAGCTGTTAAGTATGGATTTAACAGAAATTTTAGCTACCAAGTGAAAGCTAAAGTATTGACCTTCTGGACATTTTTTTAGAGGTGTTAGAAACTCTATTTCTAGAGGAGTGTCAGATACATGACAACTTTATAAGTGTAGGCAACGAAAAATCAAGTTTTTTCAGTTGCTATTTCCGCACTCGTTCTTATCTCGGCTCAATAGTGAATATTACATCCTTACAAAAAGCTGGACTTTTAGCCAGTGAGGTAATAGCTAAAAAAGACATAGGCAAAGCTATCAGTGATAGGGTAGAATGGCAGGCTGATGAAGGCAGTTAGTGTCGTGAAGGTAAATTACCTAAACCCTAAATCTGGGTGGTGGGGATAAAAATATAGACAATTATATGGAGGAAAACATTATGAAAACAAAAGCCAATATTCTTTATATTTATGCTGATTTAGCAGAATTAACTTTAGAGCCTATTAAATGCCAAATTTTGGTTAACGAATTAAAAGAATATCATAATGTTACTTTGCATTATGCAATTGTGTCTTCTATGGAAAATTATCCAGAAACAACCAAGAGACAATTGATTACAGAAGAAGAATTTAAAAATAATAATTATGATATTTTAATTATAGAAAATAAACTAAAGGTTATTTCGCAGGATGAATCAGAGAAAGTAAAATCTGAAATTATTCTCAATTTCCGCAAAAATGGAGGTATTGTCATCTTCATGTGCAGTGAAAACGGGCAGCCATTTATATCTGATTATAATAATTTTCTAAGAAAAGCTTTGCTACCTATCATTAGACATCCTATCAGTCAATCAGAATTCCCAGATGGTCAACGTATAGAAGATTTTCACACAGATTTTATTAACTGTTACGATGAACAAAATAAAATAAATAATAAAATTTACTATTTTTCTCTAGAAATAAACGAAAAATATTTAAGAAGGGTCGATGAGTCTATTCGTTCAGTATTTAAAGATGTGCAGAGACTAGTAGTTAATTCACCTATTCAAGTGGATGATGCTTTTCGGTTGAGAATTTTACTTCCTGGAAATACTACCACTATCATGATAACATCCAGCGATTTACGTTGGGATGGAGCTATGTATCCTATACTTGGTAGTTATAATGATATTTTCGGTGTAGGCGTTTTAATTACTGGTAATATCTGTCTTGATTCCATCGTCAAAAGTCAAAAAACAGACGCAATTCGCTTCATGCTAAATCTTGTAAATCTACTTTGGGAAAAGCAGCAACAACGTTCACATATTTTTAATTCATCATTGCAAAATCAGGATAGCCAGGATATTGAAGAAGATAAAGCTGTTACTCTAGAAGCGGAAAAACAAAGAGAAGCATCTCTCCTTTTTCCTATGGAAATAGTGCAAAAAACAAGAGATTATATAAAGAAAGTCGCATATCAGGCAAATGAATGTTATAAACAGGGGCTTTATGATGCTTGTGCAGTAATGGTTAGACGTTTAATAGAAACATTAATAATTGAATGCTATGAACATCATAAAATTGATTCAAAAATTAAGAATAAAAATGGTGATTTTTTTGCACTTAAAGATTTAATATCCAAGTTTTTGTCAGAAACTGAATGGAATGTCAGTCGTAGTAAAAATTTAGAAAAAATAGCCGATATAAAAGTAATTGGCGATTTATCAGCACATAACCGCCGTTATAATGCTAGAGATTATGATATTAATAAGGTTAAAGCTGACATTCGCATTGCTGTTGAGGAATTAGTATACATAGCAGGTTTTGACAAAACAAAAGATGAAACAATAAAATAAAAGCTAACTATTGAATACCAAGTTAAAATTAGAATAAGTTTATAGTTGTATACATTAAAATCGCTACATTTTAGGCAAGCTCAATAACTAAATTTTGAGGCTAACGCCTCATGCGTTGGGCAATCATATTTATGTAGTCCAATGGTTAAATCTAGGGTTTCAAACAACTCTAATCGCTCCAATCAATCTACTGCCAAAACTGCTGCTTCTAATCCCAAAGCTAATACCAAAACTCAAGCAGCTAAATCTAAAGCTCCTAACACTCAATTGTCAGACCTTGATATTGACGATATTGACCCAGAACTTCTCAGCGACAGTTATAACCAAGTTAGACGACCGTTACTGCCTTACGGCATTGTCGTTAATGACAAACCCGCCGGACTTCTAATTCCAGAAGATCAGTTAGAAAAGGCTGGCTGGCTTGATATGCCTGATGAAAACGAGCTAACTATTGTCACCCTAACTGAAGATGTTACTGGACTTTTAATTACTCAAGCACGGTTACTAGTTTTAGCTTTTGTACCAGAGTATATCCGTTATAAATCAGATGTTGAAGACTTAGGTGGTTCTTTTGTTGGGCTTTATGATGAATACAAACATAACCTTGACAAGAAAACAATGGATGTGTGTTCAGAACATGCACTGGTGTTTCTGGATGAGGATAATCAACCCCTGCATACTACTCCTGTCGTTGTCCGCTTTAAGAATGTAGCTCTCTGGAGTTTTAAGTCGGTGCGTGAGGAGTTTTACCGTTCTTTGGAAAAAACCTTTGCTGATTATTTCCAAGTGCCATTTAGCGGCAAAAACGATAGGTGGCGTAGCTTAGGTGTGCTGTCAGTCGAGTTCAAAGCTGTCAAAGAGGGCGAAGGTAAGAATAAACACGACTGTTGTAAGACTGTAGATTATACCAAACCCACCGTTGAAAATCTGTCTCAATTTTATTTGGGTCAGCCCACAGCTAAAGCCCTCATTTGGCAACAACATGATGCGATCGCTGGTTTTAATGAACCTCAATCCCTACCTGCTTTACCGGGAGAATCGGTATCTGTAGACGTGGAAGTATTGCCACCAAATAAGAATAGGAACAAAACTCAAAGCGTTCGTAAATCCAAACCAGCGACCAAGCTACCTCGCAAAATTCAACTTATTGATGATGACGACTTCCTCGATGAAACCGACGATTTGGAAGCTGAGTTAGACGATGATGATTTTGAGGAGGAAGACGATGAACTGGATGATGAGGAATAGTCCAATGCAACTATAGCGTCTGTGCTGGTAAACTACCCAGTACTCAGTGCTGAGTCATGAGTTCTGAGTAGATTAAAAGTCACTCAGTACTTATGTACTTGGTATATGTCCCGCACGGCATCCACTTGTGGGCGGCCTTTTAACTCAGCACTCAGCACTCAGCACTCTTGATCCACCATTGACCTAGATACCGATTTAATGGGAATTTCCTAGAGGTTTTAGAATAAAACTCTGCCGTAGCTAAGATGACTATGGCAGAGTTTTATTCTAGATTTCGAGTTATCAACTTTGGGATTTTTTACTATTAGTGAAAAGCTGACTATCAGCAAGTTGATAGCCAGTGCCATTGAAACAAAAATTCAATTGACGTAGCTGCTCTTGCTCGGTTTGCAGTACCTTAATGCACGGTAATGCCTGACCTCGATTCTCTCCCACTGACAACAAATGCTTACCTGGTGGCAGATTGGGATTCAAGTAACTCAAGAATACCTGAGTAATTGGTTTGTCCTTTCTGAGCCAGTAACCAGTATACAGACATCCCAAAGCACCACAGACATCAGGCGTATTCAAGTTGAAAACTGCGAACCTACCGTCTTTTCCTTCCACACTCCAAGCCAGTATATTTTTAGCAGATACTTTAGCATTTAACTCTGTATTTTCTACAATCACCTGTTCAACGACTGTAGCAGGCACAACATTAGCAGCTTTGTTCCAACTAACGGTTGCCGCATTTAAGCTACAGCCCCCTAAGCTCATGAGAATCGACAGCAACAAAAAGATGCCCAAACCAATGCGAAACCAATGAATCCAGTAGCGTACCCTCATAGGAGGTGCTGGTAATTGATATGCAGTTGTCTTCAGTGGTTGAGACTGAATAGGGGAGGCGGAGTCAGAATAAACTCCCTTTCCTTCCGCTGCTTGTCCAAAGTGTATTTTTGAATTGGTATCAGTATCAAATGTTTCTTTTATCTCATGGGGTGAGGTAATAGAAGTTTTAGATAAATCTGTCATACTCTACCTCCCATTTTCAGTATTTTTAGCAGTGCTGATGTAGCTAGAATTTACATTGGGAGAACAGGTCAGCGTTCCATTATCGCTATTACCATTGCGATAACTAGCTAAAGCGGTTTTGCCGTAATCTTTGAGACTGAGGCGACCGAGGGCATCTGAGCCATTTCCATCAACTTTGCTGTAATCACCACCAAAATGCTTTTGAGCCACTCGTTCAATTAGGCGTTCGCCCGTAAATGGCTCTCCTGTAGCCGGATCGATTTGCTCTTGTGTCACTTGAATTTTGTTAGCCATATCAGCCATAAACGCCCTATCTTGGTCAGCTGGAGGAAAAAACTCAAATAGTTCAGCCTCTGTTGGTTGATGCCCTTGCCCTACTTGACTCAAGAACTCTTGACCTCCAGGCTTTAGAGCAATTAACTGCACTGCGTAGGGGTTATAACTCATGAACTGGTAGCGACCGAGAGCGCGACCACAATTTAAACCCCCATCCGCACAGGTATGTATGCCAACTGCTTTGTAATCCCCACTACCAGCGCTCTCAATTTCCGCGATCGCATTTGAGAGCGATCGCAAATCAATACCGGAGAGTGATTGATCTGTTATCGACTGACTACCATTACTGAACGCGCATGGATTAATCTTCTCTCTTACTCCAGTACCGTTGGTAGTATTAGCTTTAGGCTCTCTTGTAGCTCCAGTTGGTAAAGACGCAGTATTTGTCCTCTGTTCACTCAAATTGCCTACAAATATCAGGGAGTTAACCTTGTAGCTGAAAAAAGGAACAGGCCCGATAAAATAAGGTGTACAACCCATTCGCCAAGCACAAAACCGAAAGAACAAAGCCGTATCTACCGTATCAGTAGTTTCATCCGGCTCCATTACCACCACTTTAAAAGCTTTACCAAACGGTAGCCGTCCTGTTGGTTCCCGACCGTTATTCACTGCTTTCAGGATACCCCGCCCGCCCTCGACTTCTTGGTATTTACCGGAAATCCACTGTTTACCTTCCAACTTACTGCGATCGCTACGGCCTGTATTCTCCAAATCATCCAATTCTAAATAAGCGCAGTCTTTTACAGTACAAGGCACAGAAAACCCTTGCACGTCTGAACCAGAAATTGTATTGTTACGGCGGTTTTCTGCTGGCCCATGAACTACATCAATCCGCATTACCAAGCTACCAATTTCAGTGATGGGATTAGGCATTAATCCTAAAGGTACTTGTCCCAAACCAGGAATATCCGAAACATTGCTATTCATCCAACCTGTAAATTGTTGTAGCTGTACTGCATCTAAGTTAGGAATTGAAGAAATAGAAAACTTTGACAAGTCGATTTCTCCCAGCTTCATTTGCCCAACTTCATACTGTGTTAGTACCTGAGCTAGTGTTAAATTAGATGCGGCAATTAAGTGAGATTTTAGTAAGGTTGCAACAGGTGTAATATTGTTTACTTGTGTCTTAGCCAATTCTGGAACAACCTGAGCTAAATGGCTCAATGTCTGCTCCCCAATCAGGGGAAATTCACTCAAGGCAATTTTGTTGAAATCTATACTGTTAATGTCTGTGTTCGCCTCTGGTACTGTGCCCAGAGCGATCGCTTGGATCGCCTGCAAAGAAAACTCCTCTGCCTGCAATGCTTCACTGATATCTCCTAACTTCAAATATTGGTCAGGAGTCATACCAACATTCCAAGTCCGACTCAGGTCATAACCTAGTGTCTGGCTGTAGGGACTGCCATCAATTGCACCGGATTGACTGATACCTGGTAGCTGGGCCAGAGAAATGCGGCTCCAGTCTGGGAGCAAAACTTTAGTAGCAGGTAGTCGAGACTGAGGATTTGCAACTTCTACAATTCGAGTCGGGAAATTGCCATCACCAATTGTGTTGATTGTAGCTTGTGCGGCGATACTATAAATAATACAAGCAATGACAACCAGAAGAGATATCCATGCTTTTGGTATCTTCATAATTTCAGGTTTAAAAATGACAGCAACTATACCCCAATAAGCAAAGTAGTTTATTTAATGTCAATCATTCTTTTGTTACTTATGGGGTATAGTTATCAGTAGAAATATGACTTATAACTCTAGCTCTGGCGATGCTGACTGTTGACTTTTATTAGACTTGTAACCTGAGCCAGAGCCATATCCTGATAATTGAGGATTGGGATTAGCAGCCGATTCAGTGTAAGGTGTATCCCCAAGATTGATTTCAAAAATATTCTCTTGATAACCATCCCTAAATTGGTCTGTTTGCAAGGGATTACTACTATCTCCAGAACTTGATTGCTCAACACCGTAACCTTCAGATTGATAGCCACTGCCAGACTGATAATTACTACTGTCGTCAGTATTAAGATTTTGGTTAATTGTAGGTTCGTTATTCATTGGCATTACCTAAAAAAGCTGTATCAATGCCAGCATAAAAAGATTTATCTAGTATCAGCATTCACCTATTGGACATTAATTTTTTAGCCGATTGGCTATTTTTGGTGATGCGCTCATATCGAGATGAAAAATGGAGCAAATGAATTTGATTTCACCAGAAGTAATGGCAGAAATCAGTGATGGTAATAGTACCAACCTGCCAGACAATACCCGAAAAATGCTGCAAATTCTGGCAAGTTTAAATACACCAAAAGAATTATTAGCAAGTCTTTTGGAAATAGCTGAATTTTCCCTACACCATGTTCGCTACCTTGCAGGGCCATTGGTAATTCATCGCAGTCCTTGGAGTGATACGATTCCCCAATGGCTGAAGTTTGCTTGTATTCAGGAGCGATTAGAACTTATCTTCACTGAATACGAACAGGATCAAGTTGGTGTTTCCAGCACAGCCACAGAAGTTCTTACCTACATGATGCCTGCAACTTACGAAGCACCTCTGCATAGGGACTACGCTGACCTTTATCTTTGGGTAGGTAATGAAGTTTTAACCAAATACGATAAATTACCAAAGGGTTGCAAGAGTTTTTATGAATTTATAGGTGATAGTGATACGAGCAATGCCAGCAATAATCGCATCATTCATTTTAATCAGTTGACACTCCCCGAATTTCTAATTCGGGGATTCTTGCTTCAAAGGGATTCCAATGAATTTACCCTCAGCAAGCATCTTGACCGTTTGCCCAACGGCTGCAAGTCCTCTTTTAAGAACTACTTGTGCGGCTGCTACATCCCGATCTGTGGTATAGCCACAATTTGAACAAACATGAGTACGTTCTGAGAGTTCTTTCTTGCCTGTCTCAACACTACAACTCGGACAAATCTGGCTGGTTTTGCGACTGTCTACTTTTTGGAAATAAACACCACGCTTGAAACAGGTTTGCTGTAGTATGTTGAAGAATTGCCCAAACCCAGCATCTAGGCAGTGCTTACCCAAGATTCCGCGAGATAAGCTAACTAAATTTAAATCTTCAACAAATACCATTCCAGCATTGTTGCAGATTTGGTGAGACAGTTTTCTATGCCAGTCTTTACGACAGTTGGCAACGTACTCATGCAATGAAGCAACTTTCTTAATAGCTTTGTACCAATTGTTCGAGCCTAATTGTTTTCTTGAGACACGCTGTTGCAGCAATTTAAGCTTGCGTTCGGTATCTACAAAAAACTTTGGACGCAAGACTTGTAGCCCATTAGAAGTTGCAATAAAGCTTGTTAGTCCTACATCTATCCCTACCGCTTCCCCATGTGGCAAAGGCTTCGGTACAGATACATCCCATTGAACAGTTAGCATCACGTACCATCCAGAAACCCGTTTCACTACACGGGCAAGTTTTACTACGCCACCATCAGGTATTGCTCGTGATTGACGAAACTTAACCCAACCAATCACAGGCAAATTAACCATTCCCGGATTCAACCTCTGACACTGTATTTGTGGGAACACAAAAGACCGCATCCTTCCAAGTTTTTTGAATCGGGGGAATCCGTGGTTTCTCTCCCACATTGCCACAAATGCCACCTCAAGGCGTTTTAGGGTTTGCTGCAAAACCTGAGACTGTACTTTCTTGAGTTCAGGAAAGTCTTTTTTGGCAGCAGTTAACGCTTTGCACTGGCTGGCATAGGTTGGACGAGAAGTGTCAGCAGGAATAATATATTCATGTTTGAGCGAACAAGCGTTAATCCGACAACTACGCGACAAATACCAATCCTTACGTTCAGCCAAAGCATAGTTATAGACACGACGATTAATTTCTAACCAGTCTTCAAATATCTGAGCCTGTGCATGGGTTGGCTTTAACTTAAATTCGTATGTCAGATTAAACAATTGTTTATCACCTCCTCTGAGATTATAAACCGTACCTACGCTTTGTAAATATTCCAGCCAAATAAATTTGGCACATTCGCTTATATCCCCCAGTTAGAAAGACGGGGGCTTTACGCATCACGACTCGTAAAAAATGAATTCAACTATCTTAGCAGGTCAATTCGACGCAGCATAGTTAAACACGCAGCACAAGAAGGATGGGGTAAGCGTCATGTCACTGCCAAGACTAACTTAGACTCGACCCAAAGCACTCCAACTCCTAAACCTTCATCAAATTCAACTGTGCAAATTAGCTTGTTCTGAATTTTCCAGAAATCCTCAGTCTATTCAAATTTTCATCTGAGGATTTTTCTGTTATATGGAAGCGATCGCTTCTTTCATTATGAACATAAATTTTCAAGTTAGTCATCATGAATACTCAAGAAATTCAAGAAATTTTAAATCATCTCATCATTGGAATTACAGCCTTCTATACCGTTGTGATACTCGTTGATTTCGTTGTGGGAATAGTCCATCTGTGGCAGAAATTTACGCTCAATATCGAATCCCATACCAACAACACAACATCTGAACAATCACACTTGGAATATATTGATATTAAGAAATCTCTCAAGTTGGAAAATCAAAATCAATCAACTAACCATATTACATCAAAACCAGAACCTCAACCAAACAACTTTGTTAGCATTGATGTAGACAAAATTGATTTACGGACAGCCAGAAAAATTGCCACTGCCATAAAAAAAGCTTCAACATCCAATCCTGACTTAATTATCAAACAAAAAGTCAACAGTAAAAGTGTTCCTTTAGCCTGGTTGCAAGCACAGATTAAGCATCGTTTAGAACTGGCTCCAGAAATTGTCACACCCATTATTAGAGAATTGGCTCCTACTGCTTTTACATCTGCTCAAGAGAATATTCAGCATTCTAACATCGCAAAAACAGATAAGCGTAAAGTCAGTTAATCATATAAAGAGAGGAATATCGATAGTATTACCTCTCTTTAATAGGTTTTCAAATCTTTGTATAAAACTAATTTGAAGTTGCTAGATATACAAGCTATCGCTTCTAGGTGAGAAATTCAAATTTCATTTATTATGGCTACAGACTTAATAAATACAAATAATATTAGTATTTATACCCCACAATATACTCTTGTTTCCAATGTTTCAACTCTTAATTCTGCTCTCCAACCTCTGTTTCAGGCAGAAGTTTTAGCCATAGATTGTGAAACAACAGGACTTGACCCTCTAACTGATTCTATTAGACTGATTCAAATAGCTGCACCAAACCATCCAGTAGTGCTGATTGATTTACCAGCTATTCCCAAAAGCGATCGCCCACTACTCAAAAAACTGCTTTGTAACTCTGCTATCAAAATTGCACATAATGCCAAGTTCGACTGGCAATTTCTCACACTCGCAGGACTTAAACCCTCTGGTCAATTCTTTGATACCCAACTTGCTTATAAAGTTCTAACCGCAGGATTAAAAACAAGCTCATCCTTGCAAAATATAGCTAAAAAGCTACTACACCTTCAACTAGATAAAACTCAACAAATCAGCGATTGGTGTAAACCTCTTAAATCGGTTCAATTGCACTATGCTGCCGTAGATGCTGCCATATTACTTGACCTTTATCCAATTCTCTTCAAGAAGTTAAAGCAGGCAAAGTTACTCAAAATTGCCCGACTGGAATTTCAGTGTATGCCTGTTGTAGCTCAAATGGAACTTAACGGAATGCTATTTGACTTGTCTCGATGGCAGATACTGGGTGCAAAACTAGAAGCTGAAAAAACAGATGCTTTAAACCAACTCAAGCAACTCCGTATTGCTAGCTCTCAGATGTCATTGCTGCCAGAACTGACAGATGCAGTCAACCCGAATTCACCTCAGCAAGTTTTGGCTGCTCTACAAGCTATTGGGATCAAAATTAACTCAACTAATCAAAGTAAATTAGTTTCTTTAGCTGCACAATATCCCATAATTCAAGCATTGCTAGATTACCGCCGTCTATCCAAAATTATCGGCACTTTTACCGAGAAACTACCCCAGCATATCCACCCCAAAACTGGGAGAATTCATCCTAACTATTATCAATTAGGGGCAAAATCCGGTAGATTTTCTTGCCGCAAACCACCTCTACAAAATATTCCTCGTGATGAAGCTGCCCGTAGCTGCTTTATTGCTGCCCCTGGCTATAAAATTATCAAAGCCGATTACTCCCAAATAGAACTACGAATTATGGCTCGGCTTAGTGGTGATACAAAGATGTGCCAAGTCTATCGCCAGGGGGCTGACTTACATCGATTAACAGCATCTCTAGTAACTGGAAAACATATCAATGAAGTAACTGAAGAAGACCGCAGACTAGCAAAAGCAATAAACTTTGGATTGATTTTCGGTATGGGCGCTGCCAAACTCCAAATTTACGCCCAAGTAAAATATGGGGTGGCAATGACATTAGAACAAGCAAAAGCTTTCAGTCAACGATTCTTTGAAGCTTATCCTGGAATAGCTAGGTGGCATGAAAACATCAAACGTAAATACATCCAAGGCATTAAGGAAAGTCGTACACTAGCAAATAGACGACGGAGATGGGTAAACAAGCCCCGATTATCAGAGCTATTTAATCATCCAGTACAAGGTTTAAATGCCGACATCAACAAATTAGCTATGGTAAAACTTTCAAATCCATTAGCTAAATTCAGAACAAAACTCATCTGTGTAAGACATGATGAAATTGTACTGGAATGTCCAGAGACTGAAGTTGACCAAGTTAGCCACATATTACACAATTGTATGGTTGCTGCTGCCCAAAAGTTTCTCAGCCCTATTCCAGTTGTTATAGATATTAAAACATCAAATAGCTGGTGAACTACCCCAACTTGCCCAGTACGACTGAAGTTGGATTTGCAGTCAAGCTATTCTGAGAAGATTTGTCAAAAACTCAATTGCCCTCCTCACAGTATAGCTCGTGCAAAATGTGGTTAGAGGGCGTTTCGTTTTTGATCCGAAGCACTATCCCCGCCCTATTCCAATACCGTTCAGTTAAGGACATTTATCTGTTGGGGCGTGCTGTTCTTGAGCAGGGGAAGCAGGGGGAGAAAAAAGGCTTAACTGAATGAACCGTATTGCACCCTATCCACTATTTCTGGCTGTTCCTGAATCGGTATTCTAGCGATTATAAATAACGGAACTATTTTAACTATATCTGCTTACGCAGATTGAGAGTGAATCAAGAGTTTAAAACCCAACTAAGCGGGTTTTATTGGTGTGTCTATAAACTCTGTGACTAACAAATACCTGATGTAAAAAATGAGTTCCAATATTTACATATTTGAGGTGTATTAATGTCTAACCCCCGGATTTTATGGGCAAGAGAAATTCATCTAATTTCACTCTACAGCCACTGGGAATTTGGTATGAAACCAGAAGAATTTTATGCCAAATGGGATGTGAGTTATGAACAAATTGCCTTAATATGCTGTCGTTCTGATTCTACGGTCAGAGGTTGGTTTAAGCAAGGTAAATTTAGACGCTATCCTCAGCCTAATGATTTACGACATTTGGCATTCATGGACTTTTTACTGGAACATTTTGAAGAAGTTCCCGAACAACTTTGGCAATTGCTATGTCTGACTCATTCGCCTTGATCTCAATAACATTTCTATTCTACATATAGCAATCTGGTTTGATTACTGAAAGGTTTTTAAAACAAAAGCTTTGCTCTGCAAGGTTTTTAGACTCAGTACACTTTCTTTCATTCCAGTCAAAACGCTATATATCTGTCCAATAAATCTAACGCACGAATAATTATAATTGTCAATATCAATTTGACCTGTCTTTGAGTATACCTCCTCGTTTAAGGTAAAATTTGGCGATTTTAAAGCACATAACATGGTTATTTTACAGCATTTTTAAGGGGTAAAATATGACTTATTCTGAGCAATTAAAACCGTGGTGTATTGTCCGTGATATTCCCAATCAAGAAAATATTGTTGTGAAAAGATTCCGCCGACGTGATGATGCTGTTGCTTATCTACAAGTGTTGAGGCAGTCAGGCAGAGATATTGCTTTTAAAATCCTTTTTAAGGCTCAAAACGTCAATATGCCACGGCAAAATGAAGCTTTGAACGGTTCGTTTTGAGAAGATTTGAAAATCATAAAAATACTAAGTTAAAACATCCTCTTCTTCTGGATCAGCACTCATAACAGCCCGTTCAATAAAGGTAGGGACTTGGGCTAAAATAGGCTGAAGATTACCTACAACAGTGGCAAAGGTGTTTATGCGATCGCATTCTTGGCGGGCGGGTACGCCATCGCGCTCATTTGCTTTGCCGCTCCCACTCTCATCAACCACCATGCGATACTCCTGGAGGGAGTCAGCCCCTTTGGGCTATCGCAGTCCTAAAACTGACCGACAAGTGTTTGCTCCCGCAACTGCACTCTCATAGCGTGAGTGTGAAAGCGCAGATATTACAAAGGGCAATCACACTTCATGTAGTGCCAGGGTGCGTTCATCAAGGTTCTGTAATGTTCGTGCATCACTCATTTGAACAATGACAATTGACCAGGAGAAATATTGCCTCGTCGGAATCGATGGTAGTAAAGATGACAGCCACTACATAACGGGGCAAGATTTTCTAAGCGATTGTCAGAAGGATCAAAATTAAAGTGGTGTACCTGAAGTGTATAGACTCGGCGCTGGGATAAAGTTAGCTCTGGTGGCTTTTGTCCAGGACGCAGGCAAACGCGATTGCATCTAGTACAGCGCCAATCAAAAGATTCTTTGATAGAGGTGGCGATTTCTTTCCAATTCTGGGGATAGCGGCTGGTACTCATGAAAATACTTGAGAGAGCAACAACATGAGGTAATTCTAATCGATTAAGTACTATTAAGGTAGTATTTGTGGCACAGAAACGTGTTTAGAGTTTTGATGAGTATAGTACAGACAGCTTTTATACCAACAATAGAATCAGGACTAAAAGTGATTGAGAAGTGGTGAGGCAGAAAGCGATCGCCTAACTATCTCCTAAGTAAAAAAGAATATTTATTACGCTTTCAATAATATTAATATTTAAAGCTGCTATTTTGAACAAAAAAAATTCTAGCACTCGTGAGAGAAATTAAGCTGGTGTTATGCCAAAAATCAACAAGTGTGTAGGCGTATTTAAAATTAATAAAAATACTAACTTACCGAATGATATGATCCCGTATTTTCGTTAAATTCCCATCCCATACCCGATTTATCCTTCCCCTTGCACCATGCCACAAAAAGCGGTGGGTGCAGCTTATTTCGCTGCTCACGTATAGTTTCTACGCTTACACCAAGTCTTGAAGCTAAACCTTCTTCCGTCAACGGTTGGATTCGGGGAGTATGCCCTTGATAGGATGAATTGTTGTTGTACGATTTATTGCCCCGCTTTTGTTGGTTGTTGAGATGATTTTGAATTTTAATAATCGCCTCAGTAAACTGTGTCATTCGGGCTGTTATCCCCTCCACTTTTTCTGATAAATCGGCGAGATTATGGATTGCTCCGGTTTCGTTACTATTAGAGTCACTTGAAAACTGTGACTCCAGCTTATCAAGTCGTGAGCAAATAGCTAATATCGTTTCATTCGTAGGACTGCCGTTACTATTGTTACCATTAACTAAGTACTCCTCAACACTTGCCTTAATCTTAGAGTCCAAGCGTTTATCTAAATTATCGCCACCAATTGCATCAAGGTTATCTATATCATCTAGGTAGAGTTCGATAAATTGGGTCAGTGTGGCTGTTGCCGTCGTCCCTTTCGACTTACAACGGGCGATAAACTGCTCCCACATCTTTTGGTCACAGTTAAAAGATGCCAGTTTCTTGTTTTTCCCTGTTTGGCTCATGTCTAGGTAATGTCTAGGTAAATCTGGACTGGACACGACTGAGTGAGCGTGTCATCCCGAAAAGATAACTACCTTGACACTATCATTTTGGAGCGCATGAGTGCGCCCGCTTTCTTGCGATGGTCTCCGACCGACCGGAGGTCATCGCCTCTACCAAAAAGCAGTCAGATTACTACTGTCTGCAACTGTTAGTTAGCCACTGTTGGAGTTGTTCAGGAGTCGTTGGCGCGCAATTTGAGCAAAGCCTGTTATCGCTTTTGTAGCCGAGTCAGGGAGGTAACTTTCTGGCTTAGGCATCCACCTAGTCAATCATATCTGCCAACAAATTTGTCATCTCTGACTGACCTTGTTTGCGGTTATCGTCATACTGGATTAATACATCCAGCTTGGCATGACGGCTGACTTTTTGCGTCTTTCGCACATCCCCTTGGGTTGCTTCTAAAAGAGTTGTAATCCCACTGTGGCGGATGCGGTGGGGTGACATTAACTTTTTTACACCAGCTGCATCAAAATAATTGACAACAATTTTGCGGATGCCGTCCCCAGTGAGGCGATGCCCTTTACTGCGGTTATCAAGGGCGATAAATAAGGGTGAGGAGGCGGTGATATTGCCCCGAACTTGCAACCAATCACAGATAGCATTAACTGTTGCTACTGATAGTTTTACCCATTCATCATTCGTACCTTGCCCTTTTCCCAAAATCCGCAATCTGCTTTCGTGTGGGTCGAAGTCTTTTATATTTAATTGACTCACCTCATTGCGTCGCAGTAAATTTTCCCACAACAGCCGCAATAGCGCATAATCTCTTTGGCCGTGAACAGTTGAGCGCTCAATTAGCTGGATTACACTGTTGATGCTTTGAGCATCCACCCCGGTAGTATCTCGATACGCTTTTACCTTTTCCAACTCTACATCTTCTAGCGTGTAGCTGCACACACCTAACTTGCGGGCAAACTTCACCAACGATTTAATGCTGCTGAGGCGACGGTTGACCGTTGCTTCCTTCAACCCAATAGCCAGTAGCTTGGCCTTATATTTCAGCACCACCGCCACCGCCCGTTTCTCGGTCAGGTGCAGAAATTCCAACACGCTATCAACATTCGGCTCAATACCAGTCATCGCCACAAAGAATTTCCGCAAATCTTTCTGGTATTCGCGCCGGGTGCTGGATGCGCGAATATTGGCGAGCATCAAAGCAATGACATCCTGTTCATCCTCTGTTGCGGCAAAATACCGCTCAATTGGGGCTAAGAGAGATTTTTTTAATGACTCTACCGCATCATCAAATCCGGTATCATCGTTTGCTTTTGGGGATGCACGCCAGGGGGGATATGGAGTATCAGACATAGCATTGGGCGCGAAAATGGTGTTTTTCGATATCAAATCTATTCTCTCTCGATTTGCCCAACTACACTCACTTTGGCGCGATAAATCTTCCATTAGACCAACACAATCTGAATGTTACTAAATATACTGCTGTGGTATTAGTGCTATTCGCTTGTTACCCAATGCTTGACTGTACTACGTTATGTATTTTGACTGAATTATGAGAGATGCAAAAATTAAACCATCCCAGTGGTTGGAATGGTTTAAGGGAATTATCAATTTTTCTTACTGCTCCTTTTGCTTATAGGAGGCAACCAATTGTTGTTGGCGACAATTCAGGCATTCCTTTTAACTTGATAGTTTCGGCGACTTGGTTGTTATTTTGGCGTAATGAAAAGATAGGATTGCCCGTTAGCTTGATTTGAGCTTGATGCTATTAGGGTTGCGCTTCCAAGATCCGACCTATACTTCTTGGCGATAGTGCTGGCAACCCCCTGCGAGTAGCTTCTTCAGCAACTTGCATATGGTAATGGTGCTTTGAACGACTGGGTTTTCGATTCTTGCTCCATTCGCTGATTTCGACAATTTTGCTCGCCTCTGCGCTCTTGCACTTCTTAGGTCTGCCTGCGTTCACACCTAATACATTATTTATCTTTGCGATCGCATCTTCCAAGGTTTCCGATGTTATGGTACAAGATGTCCACTTTTTCTTCCAGTTTGTTACTGTTTGCTTCGCTATACCAAGTTTTTTTACTATATTTTTATGATTTTCCCCACGATTAAGCTCTAGCAGGATCTTTGCTCTCTTGATCATTTCATCGCTGCCGTTGGCTGCTATATCCTCTAATACTTGCTTTTCAATAGGATTCAATACTTGAATATGAGGCATTTTAGTATTTACCCCGCTTAAACCTACAATTTTGCCAAATCGAATCAAGCCTGATATACTTTTGTTGTAGCGTTCATTTTTCCTAAAGATTCACTCAAAGCCCTGCTGCAAACAGGGCTTTGAGTAAAAAACAACCCCACCTGTTACTAAAACAGGACGGAACTTTGTTTTGTCAATTTAGTTATCTAGAGCCATCATATCATGAATTTACCCAGTTTGACAAATCTATCTTTAGATAGATGCTTTTTTTCAAATGCCAGTGCGTTAAATATCTCTTCAGTCGTATTGGTTTTCAATGGGTTGGGAATAATAGTTTACTGCGCGAGAAAATTCTCTTTGAGAGGTTTTCTGGTAGTTAATCCTTTGCTATTTACAAGAATTAATTATTTTTTAAAATTGTCACTTTTTCCAAGGGATGAAAATGCTATAAGTCTTGCTGGTTAAGACTTTTCTGCTTTCTGCTTAGGTTTTTCAAGATTGAACTTATCTTTTGAGTGACAATTTGTGACCCGGAGTATAAATATGTCTGAGGTGCATAATCGGGCAATTGTATATATTTCTCCTGCGGAGTTGGTTGTTCATCCGAAGCTGATAGAAATATATGGTGAGAATGAGGATCGTCCGGCTTTAGAAAAAAGTATCTCTGAAAAAGGGATTCTTGAATCTTTAAAGGTATCTGTACGTACTGATGTCAATGTAGTCTTGGCAGGTAAGTGTCGCTTGCAGATAGCTCGCCAGTTAGGGATTTCCACTGTGAAAGTGGAATTTGTCGAGTCTGGTTCGCCTGAAGAAGATTTGAAACTAGTGCTTGACTTTAATCTCCACCGGGAAGGTGGGAAGACTCATTACCAGAAATTTCACGAGGGGCAGTACTGGGAGAGCGTACTTCGTCCACAAGCGAAAGAAAGACAAAGGGAGAGCGCTCGTCGTTTGAATGAATCGAAGTGTTCAAATTTGAATCATTCGATAAATGAGAATAAGTTTCAATTAAAGAAGGGTAAACCTGTGATTCGGGAGGTTTCGGAGAATCTAAATATAAGTGTTGGTAGTTATCACAAGGGTAAGAAAGTTTTTGAATTAATTTCTCAATTACGAGAAATGGAAAAATTTAAGGCAGTTGTTGCACTGGAGATGGAATTTAACCGGAGTATTGATGCAGCGTACAAGTTTGTTTGCAATCAAGATATCTGTTACCAGGTAATAGACCTTCTGGAGGCAGATGAGATAGGTAGTATAGGCGATGGTATTGCTTGGATGCTGAATGGCGAGCGCAATCCGTTTCGGCGTTTCCAGCTTGACCAAGTATATCAATTCAAAAAGAGACTGCGGCCCGAGTTGGAAATTGTGGGACGGGTTATTGGTATAACTAATGAGTTTGTTGTGTTTGGATTGAGGAATTTAGTGAATATGAGCCTAGAAATTGTGAATCTACGTCCGCGACAGATTGATGCAGAATTGCAAGATGAACCATCTGCGTCACAGAGGAAGAGAATATTTCACTTAATGCAAAAGTTTAGTGATGTTTTCCCAGTTCAGGTGTCTTTGGCGGAGTTATTGAAACTGCCAAATTTAACTGATAAAGAGGAGGTTTTATTGCGGATGTATGAGTCTGACGTATTTGAAAAAACGTGGGAAGACTATAAGACCCAAATGAAAGCAATGGAAGTTTCTACAAATAGAAAAAAGGATAAGATTTGTGCTGCATAGGTAGCTGTAAGCAGTTAATCTAGCAGAGAATTTATCCCACAATTTAACATTACTTACTAGATTAGCATCTCAATACTGATTACAGTACGAGTTCACTGTTTTGAGTGCTGAACTCGTATCAAGATATTTGACTGTTTTTTGTTTTTAAACTCGGTGGTGGAGTATGAGGAATTTCATCTTCACTACTTGTACTAACAAAAGCCAATGTACGGTGACACTTTTAGGTGTTGCTAGCTTTGCATTGTTATCCGAAACTCTTTTGTCGATTTAGTGAGAACTTCGCTAGAACTGCCTCATTTAAATAATTACCAAAAAAAAGTTGGGTAGTCGCATTGTTGTTGGTGAAGCGTGTTGGACTAAATCTTAGCCTAAGCCTACGTATGTCTAAGCCTAAACAAGTATAAACCTTTGTTTGCTTTCAACCACGAGACGATTACCAGTCGCCTCCAACAAGCGGATAACCAACCGCTTAAGTCAAAATAAAATTTCAAATTTAGGCTAACACATTTTGACCAACAGCGAGGCTACCTGATGCACAAAAATCATCAGGACAGTCACTCATGTACCAAGAAAATTTCTCTTCAGATGTCGAGAACAAGCCCCAATTAAGCCTTTCACAGCCTTCAAAAAAGAAAATCAAACCCCATCTACCCGCAGAATCCGTGGGTAAACGCTACGTAGAGCGCTTTTGGCATCCATTTGGGGCGATAGTTGCCCCAAATCAAGCACAAGGTGTAAAACCAGCATGGCGCACTATCGATTATTATCTCCAACCCTCCCAACTGTGGAACCTGCACCAAGACAAGTCGAAACTAGTAGGTCTGCGCTTTAACGACACAACTCGTTACGCCACAATCGATTTAGACCTAGAAGGCGACTACCATAACATTGAATCTATAAATCGGATCAAAGCAGCGCTAGAGGATATCGGCATAGTCGATATCATCCTCCTCCAGTCCAGCTTTAGTGGAGGCTATCACCTGATCCTAACCTTTGCATCTCCCCTGCCCACCTTTGCCCTAGCCTGCGCCCTAGAAATTACCTTGAGGAATACAGGTTTTATCCTCCGCCAAGGACACCTAGAAATCTTCCCCAATACCAAACCATATAGTGCCAAACAAATAACTAACTACAAAGCCATCCGTTGCCCCATGCAACCGGGTAGCGGGTCATTTTTACTTAATGATGACTTACAACCAATTAGCGACTCAGTTTCTATCTTCCTCGATTATTGCGATCGCGCGGCTAGTCGGCAAGATTTAACCAAACTAAAACGGGTAGCGAACAAAGCCAAAAAACAAATTTCACGGGAAAGATATCGCAAGCAAGAATCTGCTGACATTGTACAGTGGCGTGCCAACTGGGAAGAAATCATCAGCACAGGCTGGACAGGAAAAGGACAAACAAACACCCTCCTACAAATCTTCGTAGGCTACGGAATCGTCTTTTTAGACTTAGAGAGTGATAAATTAGTCGAATTTTGCCTTACTACCGCAATTAACGCCCCCGGCTACAGCCAATATTGCCGACACCAACATGAAATCGAAGCTAGAGTGCGGCATTGGGTAGAATCCACAATTCGCAACAAATGGTACAGCGCCTACATTAGTTATCCCGAAAGGCTATTGGGTACATTTGCCAACACATTTGCAGAAGCCATAGCAGGCATTAGCAACATAGATAAACCCAAAGATAACGTAATTCCATTTGACCGTCGTAAGCAACAGAACTGGGAACGCAGCCAACAAGCCCAAAAACGCATCCAGATAGTGGTAAGGGCAATAGAGTGGGATAGAGGCTTGCCAGTAGGGGCTACTGAACGGGGTAAAGCAATACGTGCTGAATACAAGCGCCGCTTTCACAAAACTATCTCACAAGAGACACTACAAAAGCACTTGCATTTGTGGCATCCCACACGCTACATCTTAGATCCGTGGGCAGAAAATAGCTCAAACCCTTATCAATCAAGCAGTGACGGGCAATTTGATAGTTTTGAAAACTCATCTAAAAAACAAAGTGTTGAAAACCTTTACCAAAAGCAAAATGACGGTCATTTTTACTATATGAAGGTTTTTTGTAATTGCTTACCTTCTGCTGCCGATGCCCCTACAGGGCAGTTGGCAGTAGCAAGTTTTGAAGAAGTTGCTAAGTCTGAAGGAGAATTTTTTGTACCACAGGTACAAGATGAATCTGACGAAATTAATTTTAATTCTGAAGAATTGAATTTATTACAACCAGAAGATTTGTCGTTAACTTCATCTTTTAATAATTCTGATAATTCATCAGTTTCTTCAAATATTATAGAATTAGCTGAAAATCTTAATGAAAGTACTTCAGATAAGAATTTTAAATACCTTCCTAACCCAAGCACGGTTGAAAATTACAATAATAAAAACTTATTAATCAATTCTGTCAGTATTCCACCTACTGCATCTACACCTACAATTGTGCTGCCTGAAGCGTTACAAAAAGCCGAAGTTAGCGAGCAAAGTATATCTTCAGGCGATTCAGCAATAACTCTCGCTTTGTCAGAACTGAAGAATCTGACTAAGTTGCGACTCCAAGCAGCATCTTACGCCAAACGTGTAGCTAGAGAGTACTGCC
The DNA here is from genome assembly GCF_014698115.1 of Nostoc sp. FACHB-973. Lineage (GTDB taxonomy): Bacteria > Cyanobacteriota > Cyanobacteriia > Cyanobacteriales > Nostocaceae > Nostoc > Nostoc muscorum. The sequence goes on along the minus strand of NZ_JACJSJ010000053.1, from coordinate 923 downwards.
TAATTGCGCGACGCTTGATAGGAGGCAGGGAACGCGAAAGACTGGAGCAGACTGCCAAAATGCAATTTTATCTCGATTCAGGTAACAAAACTCTAATTGCAGAAGCCAATGAGTGGGCGGCTGTCAATCCTGGATGCCTACCATTTTCGTTGGAGTTAGCGTTTCAAGAAGGTGAGACGTGATTTTCACACTTGCCTCTCAGCGCCGAGCAAGTAGCTCACTATCAGCCCACCAAGCTAGCCACAATGGAAGCCAAGTGGGAAACTAGTCCAGCCGATCAACCTGCTCCCTGGAGTGTGGTGGCATTTGTGGGCTTAGGATTAGTTGTTTTTCCCTATATTATCCCCCCAGGCATCACCATTTATCAGGCAGCCGCAGCACCTAGTGCATTAGTCTTCATGATTATCTTCATTGGATTTCTTATTCCCATTATGTTGTTCTACAACATCTACAATTAATTACATTGTGTTTCGAGGGAAAGTGGCAGGCACACATTATGGACAATAGGTGAGTTCGTGTTTCTCTGTTGATTGAGCAAAAAAGACATCTGGTGAAATTAAATATGCGTTGTCCAGAACCCTTGTAGAGACGTAACACTGCTACGTCTCTACATTTTTACTCCTATATCTAAAGTATAAACAAGTACAATAAGCTGTAAGTTGATGCCTAAGCGAGGAAGTCACCCTCCTCACTCACCCAGAAGCTACTACTGTCTTGCTGCTTGAGTGCCGCATCGCAAGATTGCCAATTAAGAACTTTATACCTCATTGCTTCACTACTAGGTATTCTCAACTTTTGATAAACGCCACTCAGTTGAACACGTTCTGGTGGTTGATGCAAGGTTGCACAGCATCTTTGCACTGCCGCTTGATATTCCCGCCATTGCTTACGAATGGCTATACTAGTGACATCATTACCTAAGT
>NZ_JACJSJ010000052.1 GCF_014698115.1 Nostoc sp. FACHB-973 | reverse complement strand
GAAATGGTTGATAAACTAATCTCAGTTGCACTCGACTTAATAAATCCTCAACATTTAAGAAACTGGTTTGCTAGTTGTTGCTACTGTACCTCATAGCAGCCGTAAATGCTGTAAACGAGTAATAAAATGGACTTCTTGATTAATCAGTTGTTGTAAAAACTGAAAATGATAGAAACCTCTGTCGAGTAAAATTAAAGTCTTAGCGGTCACTAAACTGAGTAACGCCGCTTCAAAATTGGTGTCCAAAACTGTGGGATGAGTGTGAAACCAAACTTCAGCAGGTAAACGAGTAACCAAATCAATAACTGTAGAGATTTTTCCGGCTAACTGACCTGTTTTCAAGTCTTCCAAGCTTTTTAGCTTACGGAATAAGACTTAAGCGTGTTGAGCCATCAGCAATCCAAATTCTTTCAAAATTACAGTCAAAGTCCCCCTTTTTAAGGAGGATTTAGGAGGATCTAAAACTTTTGATACCGACAAGAGGACTTTTCAAACAACCTCTAACAATTGTGCCGACTGAGTTACATTGGAGAATGGCGCACGCTTGTAACTTTTCATGACAACAACGCTGCTAAACAATCGCTATCAAGTTATCCAGGTAATCGGTGCTGGTGGGTTTGGCGAAACCTTCCTCGCAGAAGACACCCATATGCCTTCTCAACGTCGGTGTGTAATCAAGCAACTCAAACCGATAACCAATAATGACCCGCAAACTTACCAAATAATCCAAGAACGGTTTAAGAGAGAAGCAGCAACCTTGGAGTATTTGGGCGAAAGTTGTAACCAAATTCCCAAACTCTATGCTTATTTTTCTGAGAATGGGCAATTTTATCTTGTCCAAGAATGGATTCACGGACAAACCTTAACGAAAGTTGTTGAAGCTAAAGGATTTGAAAGTGAAACTGCTGTTCGGGGAATCCTCTTGAGTCTGCTATCAGTCTTGGATTATGTCCACAGCAAGGGCATCATTCACCGGGATATCAAGCCTGAGAACATCATTATCCGTTCTGTTGATGGCAAGCCAGTTTTGATTGATTTTGGTGCAGTTAAAGAAACAATTCGTTCGGTGGTGACTTCTCCAGGATACCCCACGCGATCGCTCGTCATTGGTACGCCTGGGTATATGCCTAGCGAACAAGCCGTTGGGCGTCCAGTTTACGCCACTGATATCTACAGTTTAGGCTTGACGGCGATTTATTTGCTGACTGGCAAACACCCGCAAGAACTACAAACCGATTTGCAAAGTGGCGAAATACTTTGGCAACACCACGTCCCTAATGTGTCTGCTGAATTAGCGGCGGTACTCAATCAAGCAATTAAGCCTCATGCAGGCGATCGCTACAGTACTGCGAGTAAAATGCTACATGCATTGCAGTCTCCTAGTTATATTGTCCCAGAATCACCTACAACTGCCAACACAATCAGCTTGTCTGGCACTGCTACATCAACTCGACAAACCCAGCCATTGTATTCCCCGCAAAAAACTCCAATTTCCACTCCTGGAAACTGGCAAAAACCTGCTGTAATTGTTGGTAGCTTGCTACTAGGCAGCTTGATTGGTGCATTTGCCATTTCTGGCATGAATCGTCAGCAACAACTACAGACAACCATTGCCACAACTCCCACTCCATCCCCAGAATCTCTTCCCACTCCTACACTTACCAATCCAGCTATTTCTTCCCAACCTCCTCTAGTCCCAGTTGTACCCATCTCACCACCACAGCCACAAGTAACTCCCGAACCTCTGCCAACCTTTAATCCCCCAGTTGCATCCACACCACAGCCAGAAAATGAGCCTGTGCCTTTAGAGACTCCAACACCAGTAGCAACACCAACACCAGAACCAGAGAATCAAGCCGCGGTTCCCACACCAGAAGCACGTTCTACACCACAGAAAAAGCCGCGCAGTAAATTAGCTGCTACTGCCAGTAGACAAAGCGTTCCCGCATTTCCCACAGGTACATCCAGAAATATTGTAGAAGCTACCCTTGGCAAACCAAGGAAAGATTTAAGAGGTGCGTGGGGTAATACCCGTGCTGTTGTTTACAAACTCGTACCAAACAAAATAGACCTTGGCTACTTATTTGATCGCAATTCCCAAATGCTGCGTCAAACGGAGGTATCTTTTGCCGAAACAGTAGACCCACAAGTAATGGAAGCTACCTTAAATGGACTCTTAAATGGGCAAGCTACTGAAGATATTAAGCAGGGACTGAAACAGGTACAAGACCGCCAGTCTGATAATTTTAGCTTCAAGAATGGCTCAGTTAAGGGTCAGATTATCCGCCAAGAATGTGATTTTATTTACATCAGTATTTGGGATGCAGATTTACATGATTTTGTGAGTCCATCTACAGGTAGAAAATGTTAATTTTTTGGCAGAAATTGGTTTAAAACATTAAAATCAGTAGCCATAACCCAGAATCTTTGGAAAATCAGCCTTGGTAAGACTTATTGATTTTCTGGTTGATTATTAAGCTTGGTTATCAAAGTCTTCCTAATTCACCAACTCTGGATTCTAGATTCTAAATCATTAAAATTTTTGTATCCTACAACACAGATAAACTATTCAAGAAAGAACTTAAAAAATTCTGCTTCTTGAGCCGAAATCAACACAATTTCAGTCTTCCCAAGCACAAAAACTAGGTTTTTAAGATTAGTAAATTTTTGTTCCAGGTTTTGGGAATAAACTCATAAAATTCTATCTTTCCCACGTCCAATGCCCAATGCCCATTTTCAATTCTGAATCTTCATAAAGTTATAAATACCATTATTAAGTTTTTAATAATACTTGTCTCAGCTTCCACATTCATGTCGTAAAGTGCGATCAAAATTGTGTAATCTGAAAACAGCTAAGCTAATGATTCTATTGAGGTCTGATGACTCCTACAATTATGCGTCAGCTTTGGTCTGTGGTTGAAACCGCCCAAGCTAAGCTCCTCTTACAACTTGATGATGCTAGCTTGGTGCAGTGGTTGGTGAAACAAACCGAAACCCAAATTTTGTTAAATTCTAACGAAACTGATTATCTGTGCCACTACATTCAATCTCGGCTAGCACTCATACGTGATATTGCTCATGAACGTCAGTGTTGATAACAGCAAAATCACTAAATTCTGAATTCTGAATTCTGATTCCTTCTCATGATTGACTTATTTGGGGGAAATAACCTTCCACTAAGCAGTCTGAGCCTACTACACGCCAACGAACACGTTCTAAAGATAGTGCCTGAGTCATGGTAGTAAAACCTAAATCGCCCACAGGTGTGGGAGCAATGCTACCACCAATGATTTTCGGGGCAATGAATGCTAAGACTTTTTGCACTGCTCCTTGAGCGATCGCACTAGCAGCTAAAGTACTACCACACTCCCACAACACACTACAAAAACCCCGTTCGTATAAGTACGCCATTGCTTTATCTGGTGTAAGTGACGTGAATTGCACTAACTCCACCCCCTGTTTGAGCAACAGTTCTTGAAAATCGGGGTTAGCGCCTTCCTCTGTCAACACCAAAGTTGGAGCATCCGCAGTTTGCCACAGGCGGGCATTTTCCGGTAAGTTAAGATGGCGACTCATTACCACCCGCAGGGGATTATGTGCCCCCACCTGATGGCTAGTTAAGTAAGGATTATCCAGTCGTACTGTATTACCGCCGACAATTACAGCATCACAAGCCGCCCGCAGTTGATGCACTTCAGTCCGGGAATCTTGGCTGGTTACCCAAGCGCTGTGACCAGAGGTAGTAGCAATTTTGCCATCTAAAGTCATGGCATATTTTAAAATTCCCAGAGGTCGTTTGTAGAGAATGCGATGAACAAAGCCTTCATTAATCTGACGACAAGCTTCCTCTTCTACTCCTACCACGACTTCGATCCCCGCCGCACGTAAACGGGCAATACCCCCTCCAGCTACTAGTGGATTGGGATCAACCATACCCACTATCACCTTTGCCAATCCTGCTTTAATCAAGGCTTCCGAACAAGGGGGAGTGCGTCCGTGGTGATTACAAGGTTCGAGACTGACATAAATTGTTGCGCCCTCAGCCCGAACTCCTGCTGCTTTCAAGGCAAACACTTCTGCATGAGGCTCACCTGCACGAGGATGAAACCCTTCGCCGACAATCTCCCCATCCTTGACAATCACCGCTCCCACTAGCGGATTTGGTGAAGTACGCCCTAAGGCGCGGCGAGCAAGTTCCAAACACCGCTGCATCATCCGAGAGTCAAAGTCACTTCCGACTTTTTCCTTTGGTGGTGACTCTGAATCGGTATTCAGCCACATTAAAGGTGTATTTTCCTGAGGGTAATTGGGTAGGGATGCATCCGCTTGAGCGACCACTGGGAAATTATCCATAATTTTAGGCAACACTGTAAATATTTTGCACGCACGGGCGCAGCCTTTTGGCAAGAGAATCGCGCTTTGCTCCTGATAATTAAACAGAGTGTATCCAGGCGCTATTATTTGGCTGTTTGAACTTGCATCAGCCTTTAATATTTACATTTCACTTTATACCAATTTGAAAAAAGAATGCGACAAATACATTGGGTAGGGGCGCACAGCTGTACGCCCCTACAGATGATCGATGTGTTGCAAAGATTGTTTGAATTGGTATTAACTTAAATCTATAACAATTCTCATTTGAATAAGGTACATAAGTAAGGCACACCAATGACTAATGTTGTATCCCTACGATGATCTGTACTATTGTCTCAGCACTCAGCAAGAACTTTAGACTTCAGACTTACTGAGATTAGAACTTCGGTGACTCAGGACTCAGTTTGGGATAGAGTATTGTGTGTGCCAACTTTGATCGCCACCTGATGGAGACTGCAATGAGTAAGGCTGTAACCACCATAACTGATGCTGATTTTGAAACTGAAGTGTTAAAAGCCGAGCAGCCTGTATTAGTTTACTTTTGGGCTTCCTGGTGCGGCCCTTGTCAATTGATGTCGCCCATGATTAACTCAGCTGCCAGTGCTTATAGCGATCGCCTCAAAGTCGTTAAAATGGAAATTGACCCCAACCCACTCACGGTTAAACAGTACCAAGTGGAAGGTGTCCCCGCCCTCAGGCTAATTCAAGGAGACAAAATACTAGAATCCACTGAGGGAGTCATCGGCAAAGAAAAATTACTCAGCCTTCTAGCCAAGCATTTAGATAGTAATTAGTCATTGGTCATTGGTCATTGGTCATTGGTTATTGGTTATTGGTTATTGACCATTCGACTTTGGACAAATGACAAAGCGCAAAGTCTCTTACAATATTTCTTCCGATAGAGTAGCGATTCGCCGTGTCACCGAGCGTCTGGCAACTCTTGGAGACCCTCCGCAAACGCCATCTCGTACTCCTACGGTGAAGCAAGCTAACAAGAGTGTCTCCATCAAAAGAAGGCTACAGAACTTTGTAACAAATGACAAATGACAATGAGTAAAATACAGTTTGCAAAACGTTTACAGCCCCTACAATCTAATGTATTTGCTGATATGGACAAAGCCAAAGCAATTGCCTTGGCCGCTGGACAACAGCTAATTGATTTGTCCTTGGGGTCTTCTGATTTACCAGCCGAGGCACATGTGATTGACGCGATCGCCCAGTCTCTTCACGATCGCACCACCCACGGCTATCTCTTATTTAATGGCACTCAAGGCTTCCGGGAAGCCGCAGCCAACTGGTACCAACAAAAATTTGGCATCGCAGTCGATCCCCAAACAGAGGTACTACCCCTGATTGGTTCTCAAGAAGGTACCGCCCATTTACCCCTAGCATTGCTCAATCCCGGAGATTTTGCCCTGTTGCTCGATCCCGGTTACCCCTCCCATGCTGGAGGAGTCTACCTCGCTAGCGGGCAAATATACCCAATGCCACTAAGGGAAGAAAACGGTTTTTTACCAGTGTTTGCCGATATTCCCGCCCCAGTCTTGGCTCAGTCGCGGATGATGGTGTTAAGTTATCCCCACAACCCCACAGCGGCGATCGCTCCTTTATCTTTCTTCCAAGAAGCTGTCGCCTTCTGTCAGCAACACAATCTCGCCTTAGTTCACGATTTCCCCTACGTGGATTTGGTATTTGAAGAGAATGGCGATTGGGGATTGGGGACTAGGAAAGAGTTTTCCCAATACCCAATACCCAATACCCAATCCCCAGTACCTTCCATTTTGCAAGCCGATCGCGAGAAAAGTATCTCCATTGAATTTTTTACCCTTTCCAAGTCCTATAATATGGGCGGCTTCCGCATTGGCTACGCCATCGGCAATGCCCAGTTAATTAACGCTTTACGCCAGGTAAAAGCTGCTGTTGATTTTAACCAATATCGGGGAATTTTGAATGGAGCAATCGCTGCTTTGACTGGGCCTCAAATTGGAGTCAAAACTGCTGTCGCTACCTTCCAGCAGCGCCGCGATGCTTTCATTAGTGCTTTACACCGCATTGGTTGGAATGTTCCCACTCCCCACGCCACAATGTACATTTGGGCAAAGTTACCTTCACCTTGGAGTCAAAACTCCATCGAATTTTGCACCCAGCTAGTCAAACAAACTGGTGTAGCCGCTTCCCCAGGTGCAGGTTTTGGCAAATCCGGAGAAGGATATGTCCGCTTTGCCTTAGTTCATGAGCCATATTTGTTAGAAACTGCTGTGGAAAGAATGGCTAAATTCCTGAATTGAATTTCTTCTCAAAGTCAACGCTAATGATTTTTTGCGGCAAAGTCTATGGCTAGAATGTGCGGTAGGGTCGCACAGCTGTACCTACCGACAAATACCTATTTTTTACTAAAATAAATATATGTAATTTAAATTACTATTTAATTTTTATTAAATATGTAATTTTACGCATAAAAATCGAGAAATATTCGTCATCATTTCATTGATAATCAGCAGTAACTTTACCCAATCAAGTCTCCCCGTTTCTTAAACTGGGTTTGTACGCTCAGCTACCAAAGATGGCTAACAATACAGGTCGCTTTTCTAAGCAACAATGTTGCCAAAAAGCCTGTAGCCAAGACAGTCCAAGCCTAGAAACAGCAGTACTTTAAACCTTAACTTTCAAACCGACGGAGACTTGAAAAAAATGAAAATGACTTTTCAGAAACTTGTGATTGGTGCATCGATGGCTATTGGTGTGAGCGCTCTTGCAAGTGCCCCAGCACATGCTACATCTTTTAGTTTCAACAATGCAAATGAAATTAAAACATATACTGGTGGATCTAATGGTAGTTTTATTGCAAATAATACTGTAGCTGCCTCCCAAGCTTTGAGTGATGGTAATGCTTCGTCTAACGTCGAACTTTGGTATAGTACCGAAAATCCCACTTCTAACGTTGGTTTCACTGCCACACAAGGAAACTACAGCGCTACCGTTAGCAGTGTCACCGCTAGTGACTGGAATAGTTTTGGTTCCCAGTGGCTGGGTGATTTGTTGAGTACTTATACTCCATTCCAGTCAGTGTGGAATGGGTTTTCAACAAATACCAAATCAATAATAACAAGCTCTTTTTCTTTATTGGGGATGGGAGATCCGAACGTTGGTAGCTTCCAATTTGGTCAAAATGGCGGTGTAGGACTGACATTGGTTGGTCACTTGGATGTCAAGACTAAACTCTTAGCTACAGTTTCTGATAAGCTTAATGCTGCGTATACTACACCAGTGAGTAGTACAAGTACAATAACACTGAAATCACTATTGGGTAATAAAGATATAACTCTAGTAAACGTTTCAGATGTTGACGCTAAGCTTTTAACACTTAAAGCAGCGCTGAACTCGTCTCTAACTCCTGCTGCTACAAAAGTAATGCTACAAGCTCAAATAACTCAACTGACATCATTCAAAGAAGTACTGAGCTTGCAAGCGACATTAACCACCTACCAAGGTGAAATCGGAGCTAGTGAAATTGCCAAAGTAGTTACTGGTGGTCAAACTTACTACGCCTATAGCTTTAACCCCACTGCATCCGGAATTACAGCCTCAGATGATGGTGTATCCTACAGTGCATATTATACCTGGAACACACCTGGATACATCGCTCCCCCACCTCCTTCAAGCTCAGTCCCAGAACCATCAGTAATACTTGGTTTGCTGGGTGTTGCTGGTGTCTTTACTACCCGACGCCAAGTAAAAAAAGCATCTATTTGAGACGGCGGGCGCAACTGTACAAACTGATTAGGGAGCTATTAGCTCCCTTTTTTATGAATATTTTTCCAATTATTCAGACGTTATATTCCCTTTGGGATTTTCCACAATATCCAGATGAAAACCGCTCTGGGAGGGCATTTACCCTAACAGCAGATTGTTTAATCGGATGAATAATAAAAGTTTTGTTAAGAAAAGCTTAATTTTTTATTATTATTTTATTTTTAAATAATATGGTTTAATTATACCACTATAGCTAAAATTACTATATTATAAGCTTTAACTACATTATTACATAACTCAACTTTCTATTCATTTGACAATTCATCTGGCAATAATTGGCTTGTAACTTAAAATAATGATTTCCAATGACAGCACAATTACTGAATATAAATCAAGAATTCCGGTCAAATCAAGCTAGACGAATTTTATTAATCGAAGACCACGATCTCAATAGGATGTTACTCAGTGACTACCTGAATTATTGTGGGTACGATGTCCAGAGTTTATCGGAAGGTTCTGGTTTTTTTTCAACCATTGAGAAATTCCAGCCAGATTTAATGTTACTCGACTTGAAATTGCCAGATGTTGACGGTTACTCGCTCTTAAAACAAGTCCAACAAAAACCTGATTTGTCAAAAATACCTATTATTGTGGTTTCAGCCTTTGCTTTTAAAGCAGATCGAGAACTAGCTCTCAGTTTGGGCGCACGCCACTATTTTGTCAAACCTCTAAAACTCAAGGATCTGATCCTGACAATTGAACAAGAGTTTAGTTATCGTCACAGATAAAGTTTACTAATAGATATAGATATTTATTCTACTTTTTGCTCAGCAATGAACTCTTCAACACGCTGACTCAGATTTTGCACAGAATTACCAATTTTTGAAATTTTATTTTGTACCTCTGCTAACAATAAAACTGTTGCTTGCAACTCATTGAGCGTTTCAGCCATAGCCTCACGGTACTGTGCTTCAAAGTCTTGCAGATTCATAATTTAATTTTTTGTAATTATTAAAATAGTTATATTTTCAATAATAAGCATAAATTTAACTGACTCAATCAGTTAATTCCCTTAATATGGAAACTTCAATAAATTAGTGAATTTAATAATAAATACATAAAGTTAATACAGTCAAGAAATTAAAATAATTTTTCTCTAAAAAAATATAATTTCAAATAATAAAACATCATAATTTTAAAATATTAAGTAAAAACACAAAAAGTAAACTTTTAATTCTGACAACTGCTGACGATTAAAGTTGCAGCTACACAAACTCAGTTGAAGTCTAAGCTCTGGGTGGAGGAAACCTGCCAATAGACTGTTCTCTGTGCGGACTAAAAGTCTAGCTACAGTATATTTACTTGATAATACTTCGTTAAATCGGCAAGAAAAAATTATTTTTCTTAAAATAGGGAAAGATTACTTAATTTTAGTTGTGACAATATCGACTCAAATACTACCACTGGTTAAAGAGCCAGAACGACTGGAAAATCGGTTAGCGGAAATTCCACCGGAACCGGGAGTTTATTTCATGCGGGACAAGAGCGATCGCATTATATATATAGGTAAATCACGTAAATTGCGATCGCGTGTGCGTTCCTATTTCCGGGACGGGTACAACAAAAGTGAACGCATTGCCACAATGGTAAAATTAGTGACGGAAATTGAATTCATCGTCACTGATACTGAAGCGGAAGCCTTGGCGCTGGAGGCCAACTTAATCAAGCAGCACCAGCCATATTTTAATGTGCTGCTGAAGGATGATAAGAAATACCCATATCTCTGCATCACATGGTCGGAAAATTATCCACGGATTTTTATCACCCGGAAACGCCAATTAGGCAAAGAAAAGGATAAATTTTATGGCCCCTATACTGATGCTGGGTTGTTGCGAGAAATTTTACGTTTGTGTAAGCGCATCTTTCCCCAGCGACAACGACCTCAACCGCTTTTCAAAGACCGTCCTTGTCTGAATTATGATTTAGGGCGTTGTCCAGGTGTGTGCCAACAGCTAATTTCACCAGAAGAATATCGCAAAATTGTGCAAAAAATAGCGATGGTCTTCCAAGGTCGGACTCAAGAACTAATTGATATTTTGACCCAACAGATGAACGCTGCTGCTGAGGACTTGAATTTTGAGTCAGCCGCGCGAATTCGCGATCAAATTTCTGGGTTAAAGTCGCTGACAGCCGACCAAAAAGTATCCTTACCAGATGATACAGTTTCACGGGATGCCATCGCTCTAGCAGCCGACGCACAACACGCCTGCATTCAATTATTCCAGATTCGCGCTGGACAATTAGTGGGACGCTTGGCGTTTGTGGCGGATGCTCACGCAGAACCAGGAGCAATTTTACAACGAGCTTTAGAAGAACATTACCAAACTGCTGACTCTGTGGAAATACCGATAGAAATTTTGGTGCAGCATGAATTACCGGATGCAGAAATATTGGCAGATGTCTTAACTGAACGTAAAGGTAGAAAAGTGACGATTTTGACTCCTTTGCGGCAAACCAAGGCAGAATTAATCGAGATGGTAGAGCGAAATGCCCAGTATGAATTGCAAAGAATGCAAAAATTAGGCGATCGCAATCACCAAGCAATGCAAGATTTAGCAGCTATTCTGGATTTACCAGATGTACCTCACCGCATCGAAGGTTATGACATTTCCCACATTCAAGGCTCAAATGCTGTAGCTTCCCAAGTCGTGTTCATCGACGGGTTACCCGCTAAGCAGCACTATCGCCACTACAAAATTAAAAATCCCACAGTCACAGCCGGACATTCAGATGATTTTGCAAGTCTTGCTGAAGTTATCCAGCGTCGGTTTCGCAAGTATGCCGAAGATCAACAATTAACACGTTTGGGTAATCCTGATTGGCCTGATTTAATTATGATTGATGGCGGTAAAGGTCAATTATCATCAGTTGTTGCTGTTTTGCAAGAAATGAATTTATTAGAAGACTTGCGAGTTGTGAGTTTAGCGAAACAGCGAGAAGAGATTTTTTTACCGGGAGAATCTCAACCGTTGACGACTGACGCAGAACAGCCAGGGGTACAGTTATTGCGGCGACTGCGGGATGAAGCGCATCGGTTTGCAGTGACTTTCCATCGTCAGCAACGCAGTGATAAATTAAAGCGATCGCGTTTAGATGAAATTCCTGGTTTAGGACATCATCGACAAAAGCAACTACTAGGGTATTTTCGCTCAGTTGATTATATTCGACAAGCAACAACCGCCCAACTCGCTGAGGTTCCTGGAATCGGACCGCGTTTGGCTCAAGAAATTTACGATTATTTTCATCCGTCTTGATATGAGTCAAACAATTTTGGATTTTAAATTTTTGATTTTAGAGTAACCCCATACCTTTTTGTTATGGTTGCCATTATTACTCTCCAATATTTTTGAGTTGTTTAATAGAGGAAATTCTCACTGGGGATGTCCACAATTTTGTAAAGTATTTTCAATGAAATTATTAAGTTAAATAGCATCTAAAAAGCAATACGGTTCAGTTAAGGATTTTTGATATCAGCCGGAAATTTCAGAACACCATCAGTAGTGAGGGCTGGCTCAAAGCGATCGCACTAGTGAAGAAATTGCCAACAACGATGGCGAACTGGTGGAGGTTGGGGATACTAAAGCGATCGCTCTCCATGAATTGAAACGGAGTAATCAACCTTATCGGTAAATATTAACTAAATCTTAAGAGAGAGATTTTGTAACCAAAGATACAGTAATTTCTGGGTTTTAATTTTTGAATACAAGAACGGCTTTTTTTGCATTCGTCTAAAATGACTATAAATAAGCCTCTCTCAACGCATTAGCCATAGGGATCACTGAATCTCTAAGCAAAATTTATTAAAAAATTAATTTATGTATCTAAAGTAGGAGGGTAAAATCACGTAAATTTGAGGATAATAGATTAAAGATATCCAAAATTTTTCAAACATGAAATTTTGTTTAAAATAATCAGCCAATTTCACGGCAGTTTGTTAAGTTGGGTCGAACCAGAATTTTTCCTGGTTTAACTAGCAATTTTACCAAATACAAAATAATTAGAACCAGGGGTTTTCAAATGCAGACAGTACAAAAAATTTACTGCCCAAATTGTGGTAGTCAAGCTGAGCGTTATTATATTACTGATAATCAATTAACTCGGACACAATGCCCAAGTTGTGATTACTTGATGATTAGTTGCACTCGCACTGGCAAAGTAATTGAGGCTTATGCCCCAGGAATTCTTGCAAGAAGATAAAAATAAAAATTAGTCGGACGAATCAGTGTTGCCGATTGTTTTTTGTTCCTGGAGATATGCGAGAGCTTCTAATGTGTCTACTTGGGGAAACTGTGCGTAAAAATTACTCACACTCCAAAAAGGTTCCGGTGTCTTCAAGACAACAATGCGATCGCCCCATTGATTCAACCAGGGCAGCAATTTTTGTGGCGCCACTGGAGTACATACCCAAACTGCTGCCGGGGAAAGGGCTTTGATGGCAGTAGCAGCAACTGCCATAGTCATACCTGTGGCAATGCCATCATCAACTAAGATCGCCGTAGCATTCTCTACATTCACCTGGGGACAACCAGAAATTAATTGCTCTTCCAAAGACTTAGCTTGCCCAATAGCTTTATTTAAAGCCCCTTCTCGCCACCGCGCATCATGTTTGGGGCGAAATAACTTTTGCTCAGTCCAAAGAACATTTCCGGAACTAGTGACTGCACCAATTGCTAACTCTGGGTTTTCTGGATGGCTAATTTTTTTGGCTACAACTATCGTTAACGGACAACCCAAAAGACGTGCTATTGGTGCTGCCACTGGTATACCACCTCTTGGCAAAGCATAAACAATTGGTACAGGCTTCACCCCAGAATCAATGGTTTGCTGAGTCAAAAGATCGTAAATTACTTGCGCCAACTCCTCACCCGCATGGATGCGATCGGCAAAAAGTGGGGTATATGACATGGCTTCCCCCAGCATCTCAGGACGGCACTGCTTTTATCATGACTGAATTTTGTCTCAAATTAACTGATAAAATAAGATTTGTATAAATAATAAGTATTCAGTAAAAGTCTATTTCTGAAGTCTATTTCTGATCGGTGCCTAATCAAAGACGTACTTGAATCAGATAAGACTGCTGGTGCTGATACCAAAATTGTAATTTTCATGAGCAGCGAAAACCAACTCAGCCTCTTTGACGACTCAAACTTTAACCAACAAGAACTTATTCCCACAGACGCTAAAATTCCTATCCCTCCAGGAACCTATTCGACTATGACCGAGTTGGTGCAGCATTGCGATCGCTGTCACCGATGTGTACTGGGAAACACTCGTACCCACGCCGTCGTTGGACGCGGTAACCTCAAAGCCCCAATAATGGTTGTAGGAGAAGCCCCTGGCCAAAATGAAGACGAAACGGGTTTACCATTTGTCGGCAAATCAGGACAATTGCTAGAGAAAATTCTGGCATCTGTGAATTTGAGTACTGAGCAAGATGTATACATTGCCAATATCAATAAATGTCTCGCTGGTTATACGAGAATCATCACAGAAGAAGGTTCTAAACGACTTAACTGGATTGTCAAAAATCAGTGGTCAGGTAAAGTGTTGAGTGTTGATTCTAATGGCAGCTTGGTTTGGAAACAAGTAACTGGTTGGTATCGGTCTAAGCTCGCAGGAAGGCAGCTTTACAAAGTCTTTTTTCCAGATGGTAAATGTAACAACAAAGGTGAAGTTGGCTATATTGCAACAGCAGATCATCAAGTACTTACCCGTAGAGGCTGGATTACCGTTGAAGAATTACAAGACGATGACTTAGTTGCAACTGGTACACCTGCTCCTGGAAGCAGAGGGTTGCAAGTATTACTAGGGTCTTTACTAGGTGATGCTTGTATTAGTTCCAGTGGTCAGTTTTTGGAAAATCATAGTATTCAACAAGCAGCTTATTTAAAACTCAAAGCAAGAGTATTAAATGGTTTTCGACCACAGGTAAAAGAATATCTAGCCAAGTCACAAAATGGCACAACTTATCAATCTCTGAGCATGGGACTGGCAAAAACCTATTATTTGCAAGACCTACGCGAGGAATGGTATCCCAATAATAGAAAAGATTTTCCCATAACAGCACTAGAAAAACTAGACAACTTTGGGTTAGCTATTTGGTACATGGATGATGGTTATTGGCGAAGAAAGACCAAAGATGGGCAAATAAGAAAAAGTATTGATGTTGAAATTGCTTTAGGAAACATCACACCAGAAACGGCTCAAAAAGTTGTTAAATATTTTGAGACTCAAGGTTACAGAACATACGCAGTTTTTAAGTCTACTTGGAGACTATTTTTTAGATATGGTGAAGGCATTCGCTTTTTAGAAAATATTGCTGAATACATTCCTGCCTCTATGCGATATAAATTGCCAGAGGAACTGCATAGCATTCCCTTTAACATAGAAGTTTATCAAGAAGAAGCAGTTGTCACCTACTGGAAACCAGTTATTAAAAAACTATTACCACCAAAGCCAGATTTTGACGTAGTTTACTGTATTGATGTTGAAGACACAGCCAATTTTGTGACACCCGCAGGTGTTGTACATAATTGCCGCCCACCAGAGAATCGTGTACCTACTACACAAGAAGTGACGGCTTGCAAACCCTACTTACTAGAACAAATTCGCCTAGTTGACCCGAAAATCATTCTGTTAACGGGTGCAACTGCCCTCAAAAGTTTGACTGGCGATAAGCGGGCGATTTCTAAAATTCGCGGACAGTGGCTAGAGTGGGAAGGACGTTTGTGTATGCCAATTTTTCATCCTTCCTATTTGTTGCGTAACCCTTCTAAAGAAAGAGGTGCGCCTAAATGGTTGATGTGGCAGGATATCCAAGCAGTGCGTGCCAAGTTAGACGAAATCAGA
Source organism: Nostoc sp. FACHB-973 (assembly GCF_014698115.1). GTDB lineage: Bacteria > Cyanobacteriota > Cyanobacteriia > Cyanobacteriales > Nostocaceae > Nostoc > Nostoc muscorum. The sequence continues at coordinate 39,265 of NZ_JACJSJ010000052.1, read as the reverse complement.
AAAGACACCTGATGAAACTGGATTTATACCAGACTTTTTTCAGGAGGGAATCCTGTTCTTGCCTTGTCCAGTCAGGTAAGGCAAATAAATTACAAAATTGCTGAAAATTTATAGATTCAGTATAAGTTAGATATTATACATTATTTGCGTATATTTTGCGTGACAATTAAATAGTACCTCTCAAGCTTCATGAAATCCGGAAAAATGGTTGACACGACTGAAGTTATACTCGGATTTTCGTCAGCCTATTAATCTTCAGAAGATTAGCACAGGAGAGGAACTATGTGGAGCTTGATCGTATTTTTACTGATTGTCCTGGGCTTTATAGCTCTCATCAAAGGTGCTGCTTCACCCACTAAAAAGAGTTCCCATAAAAGCAGTAGAGGCTACTTTGGTAATTCTTCTAGTAATAGCACCAGTAGTTCATCTGTTGGTGATGCTCAGATATATAACCCTAGTAGTGACTATAACTTTAACAGCAGTAACTACAACTCCAATAGTAGTTATGATTCCGGCAGTAGTAGCTATGATTCCGGCAGTAGTAGCTATGATTCTGGCAGTAGTAGCTGTGATTCCGGCAGTAGTAGCTATGATTCTGGCAGTAGTAGCTGTGATTCCGGCAGTAGTAGCTGTGATTCCGGCAGTAGTAGCTGTGACTAAACTGAAAATTGGTAGAATTAAACCCCAGGCTTCATTGTCCGGTTACGCACACTTCCCGCTTGACAATCGCGTAACCAAGCTTTGACTCCTTGAGCGATCACATTATTACTACTATCCCTGCCACGGGATAGTGGCTGCTATCGTAGAATACGAACCAGTTTGAGAAAATATCATCACTAGACGCCAAGCACTTTTTCTAAGATACAAAGATAGGGTCCTACTTATAAATATGTAAATGGTGGCAAATAATCCACATCTAAAATTTCCTCAACGCTATAAGGACAACTTTGGGGGAAACAATTTAATCCACTTTTCTTTTTTGCTTGTCGTAATGCATCAATGTAGACTTCCTCAACCACTGTGAGCAGATAATTGTAGAGGTTTTTTGATTTGGTTAATTTCCTAAGTTCTACCCGAAAATTATCAATTTCCACCTCCCAATGATTTCGACAATCAGGAAGACTCCAATGTTGATACAAAAGCAGATGTTTGAGAAGTTGCAGTAGATAACTTTCGAGCTTGTGTTTCTGTTCATTACCCAATGCTGCAATCTCCTCAATTAAATGCTCCCAATCAAGACGATCTAAATCTCGTTCTTGTAATTGTTTCAATGTAGTTTCTAACCACAATTGATAATCCTGCTCGTAGAGAATTTGAATGGGTATTTTTGACATTATTTAATGTTCTCCTAATTTATTTACGCACAGCTCCTGCTTGACAATCGCGTAACCAAGCTTTAACTCCTTGAGCGATCGCACCATTACTACTATCACGTGGCGGGGATAGTGCTTGCTTTTCTGAATAGGAACCAGTTTGAGTAAACATCATCACTACACGCCAACCACTTTTAGTTTTAGTCAACAATAGCCAGTGAAATTCTTGTAATTCTACCGCTTTCTTACTTATATACTGGCGTTCTAAGGTAGTAAAAAATACTTGCTCAACTCCTGATGCAGAACTTTCAGGGGCGTCTTTACTATATTCTTCAAGGTTAAGGGGTAGGGGAGTAAACTCAGGTCTTCCTGCTACCAACATATAACTATATAGGTCACTACTGCGGCTGCGACGGCGGGCGCGTTGACTAGCGCGGTTGGTGTAACTAGGTAAATCTTGCAATAACTGTGTAGTCAATGTTTCTAAATCTTGCTCAGAACACGAAGATTTTACCCCAATGTTGATGTTTCCCCTCTGTGCTAGCAAAGAGGGGTTAGGGGTGAAATTCTCGGCGAATGCTGAGTTATTGAAGATGTTTGGTGTTACAAACCAGAAACCACAAACTAGGAGCCACAAGCCATAAATTTGATTTCTGATTTCTACCTTCATGCGATCGCACTCAATTCCTCACAAATTCTCTTCCAAGCTAGCTCAGGGTCAGCAGCAGTAGTGATGGGACGCCCAATCACTAGATAATCTGCCCCAGCACTGATAGCTTGGAAAGGAGTAAGCGATCGCTTTTGATCTGCCTGATTTGCCCAAGTCGGTCTAACCCCAGGACAAACTAGCAAAAAATCATCTCCACAACTCTGTCGTAGCTGTGCCGCTTCTTGGGGCGAACACACTACTCCATCCAACCCCGACTCTTGCGCCATCAGTGCCATTTCTAGAGCGTATTCTGGCAATTCTAAGGGAATTTTCAAGTCAAATGCCAACTGCCTCGAAGAAATGCTTGTTAGCAAAGTAATAGCAATTAACTTGGGTGGTTTTATACCCGCTTGTGCCGCTCCTACTTGCGCCGCCTCAACTGCTGCTTTGAGAGCTTCTTTACCACATGTAGCATGAATTGTCAATAAATCTACCCCAAAACGAGCTGCACTACGGCAAGCACCAGCAACGGTGTTGGGGATGTCGTCAAACTTTAAATCCAGGAAAATGCGCTTTTGCTTAGACTTGAGTATTTCCAGAATTTTCGGTCCAGTACTGGTAAACAACTCCAAGCCTACTTTGAAGAAAGTAACATCATCAAGCCGATCCACAAGGGCGATCGCACTTTCTGCATCTGGCACATCCAAAGCCACTATCACTCGTTGTTTTGCCGATTCCCCACTCCCCATTCCCTACTCCCCATCTAAAGCACTAAACGCACAAACTTGTTTTTGCCAACTTGTAAAACTTTACCTTGTAAATCAGTAGCAGTAGCGAAAGTGGTATCGACATCAGAAATGCGATCGCCATTTAAACGCACTCCACCTTCTTGAATTTTCCGCTTGCCTTCCCCTGTACTTTTACACAAACCAGTGACATTGAGAAGATAGGCTAACTTTACGGGAAATTGCGACAACCCAGCCAGAGAAAATTCTGGAACTGCACCTTCCTTACCACCGCTTTCGGCGGCTTCTTTAGCTTCTTGGGCTGCCGTTTCGCCGTGGTACTGTTTCACAACTTCCCATGCTAAAAGTGTTTGGCGATCGCGGGGATTTTCTGGCAATTGATCTAAAGGTAAATCTGTCAACAGTTCAAAATACTGCTCTAGTAGATTATCTGGTATTCCTTGTAACTTCTGATACTTTTGTCCCTGGTGTTCTGATAACCCAATATAATTACCTAAGGACTTGGACATTTTTTGCACGCCATCTGTGCCAATCAAAATTGGCAGCAGCATCCCAAATTGTGGCTTTTGACCAAAATGGCGCTGTAAATCTCTGCCCACAGCAATGTTAAATTTCTGATCGGTTCCTCCTAATTCCACATCTGCCTCAACTGCAACCGAATCAAAACCTTGCATCAACGGGTACAGGAACTCATGGATAAAAATCGGATTCTCTTTTTTATAGCGATCGGCAAATCCCTCTTTAGCCAACATTTGCCCGACAGTCATCGTGGAAAGTAACTCCAAAATTTTCTCTAAGTTCAGCTGGGAAAGCCATTCGGAGTTATAGCGCACCTCTAACCTTCCTGGTGTGTCAAAATCCAAGATAGGACGTACTTGGTCAAGATAAGTCTGGGCATTTTGGGCTACGTCTGCTTCTGTAAGCTGACGACGCACCTCAGATTTACCAGTCGGATCGCCAATGCGTGCTGTAAAATCGCCAATAATTAGAACTGCTATATGACCAGCATCTTGAAAAGCTCGCAGTTTTCGTACTGGTATGCTATGACCTAGATGAATATCAGTACCAGTAGGGTCAATGCCCAATTTGACCCTCAAAGGTTGGTTTGTAGTTAATAAGCGCTTTTCTAGACTTTCACTGTTAACATCAACTGGTTGTGGGAAAACTTCTACTACACCACGATGCAGCCAATTCATATCTGGCGTCATACTAGAAAATCCACTGTTAGCTATGCTTTGTACACTAGAAGTTAAGTTGGTTATAAACACTTGCAATTTATCCACTTTCTCATCTGCCAAACTACTATAATTGCAAAAAATTAACCGCCTTGCTTCGCCCAATGAATTACAGTTAAATTTACAAGTGAGGAAGTGAAATCGCCGTGTCGTCGTCTAGGACTTTTGAAGAGAAACAGCCACAACGTCGGGCTTCATCAGGTTTTGAGTTTTTGAAAGGAGTTGGTCAGGTAACTGGCGGCACTCTTCTTTCAATCACCATGCTGGCAAGTTCCATTGTAGCCGGAGGACTGGTTGGTTTAGCAATTAGTTTCCGTAATTTGCCAGATGTAAGACAGCTACGCAACTTCTTTCCCTCAGAAACAACTTACATTTATGACATTAAAGGTAAACTCTTAGCCAGTGTCCACGGAGAAGCCAATCGGGAAGTAGTTCCCCTGGATCGGATTTCCCCGAATCTCAAACGGGCAGTATTGGCAAGTGAAGATAGCCACTTCTACGATCACCACGGGATTAACCCCACTGGTGTTGGACGTGCTGTAGTAGTTAACGCTGTAGCAGGTGGAGTCAAAGAGGGTGGCTCTACTGTTACCATGCAATTGGTAAAAAACCTATTTTTGACTCGCAAGCGTGCCTTTACCCGGAAGTTAGCAGAAGGTGTGCTGGCAATTCGGTTAGAGCAAATTCTCACCAAAGATCAAATTTTAGAAATGTACCTCAATCAAGTTTATTGGGGTCATAATAATTATGGTGTACAGACGGCGGCACGCAGTTACTTTAATAAATCAGCAGAATATTTAACCTTGGGTGAGTCAGCAATGATGGCGGGTTTGATTCAAGCACCAGAAGAATTCAGCCCCTTTGCCAGCATGAAGTTGGCAAAACAGAAACAAAAAGAAGTGCTGGGACGAATGCTGGAATTGAATTGGATCAACCAGCAAGAGTACGACGATGCCCTCAAGCAAGAAATTAAACTTGGTAAAATCAAATCCTTTCAAGGTAGTGCCCTACCTTATATAACCAATACTGTAGCGCAGGAGTTGGCTAAAAAGTTTGGGCGTGAGGCACTACTCAAGGGCGGAATGCGCGTGCAAACTACTGTTGACGCCAATTTCCAGGTTATGGCAGAAGACACTGTTGTTAAATGGCATAAATCACTGCTGGGGCAGGGATTGTCCAAGAATCAAATCGCTTTGGTGGCAATTGATCCGCGCACGCATTTTATCAAAGCACTGGTGGGTGGTGTAGATCCTAAAATCAGTGAATTCAATCGGGCAACTCAAGCTCAGCGGCAGCCCGGATCTTCTTTTAAACCCTTTGTCTACTATACTGCTTTTGCTACCGGGAAATATGGCCCAGACACAACGGTGGTAGATTCTCCAGTCAGCTATCGAGATGGTAACGGTTGGTACTATCCGAGAAACTACGATGGAGGTTTTAGCGGCCCTATGCCAATTCGTACTGCTTTAGCCCAGTCACGTAACATTCCTGTGATTAAGATTGGTAAGGCTGTGGGGATGAATAGAGTCATCGAAACCTGTCGTACCTTGGGCATTATGAGTCCAATGGAACCTGTGACTTCACTACCTCTGGGTGCAATTGGTGTCACTCCCCTGGAAATGGCCAGTGCTTATGCTACCTTTGCTAATTATGGTTGGCAGTCCCCACCCACCGTAATTGCGCGTGTCAGCGATAGTAGTGGTAATGTATTACTAGATAATACCCCTAAACCTCAGCTAGTTCTAGACCCTTGGGCTTCGGCAGCCATTATCGATGTGATGCGAACGGTAGTTACTAGCGGTACAGGTAAAGGTGCTGCCATAAACCGCCCCAGCGCTGGAAAGACAGGTACAACTTCCTCAGAAAAGGATATTTGGTTTGTTGGCACTGTGCCACAATTAACTACTGCTGTCTGGGTGGGGAGAGACGACAACAGACAATTAGCTAGCCGTGCTACAGGTGGCGGTATGGTTGCTCCTATTTGGAAAGATTTTATGGAAAAGGCACTCAAAAATGTACCAGTAGAAAACTTCAAGTCACCTTCCCAGTTTCCTCGTCCCAAGTCAAATTAAAGTTAGGAGTGATAAGTTATGAGTTATGAGTTTATTGAGAACTCCTAACTCCCAACTCCTAACTTTTGCTAGGGCTGTTTCTCTAGCTCGGCTTTCATCCGTTCTAAAGTGAGGTGCATTTGGTCAAACATTTGTTGGGGGGTGACACCGAACTGGCCTAACTGGGTTTTCAGTTGCTCTACTGTCATTTGTGCCATGAAATCTTCTGATAGCTCGAAGCGCTTCATAAAGATGCGATACCGATCCATCATTGCTTCCATTTGCTCAATAAACAGCTTTTTGCCCTCACGGTCAAATTTACCGTAGCCGTTGCCAAGCTTGATAAGTGCTTGATAATCATCAAACAACTGCTTTGCTTCTTGCTGAACTATCTCAGAATCGAAGAATCCCATGTTCCCTATATAAAACTGAGCGCCCAGACTCAGTAGCTTAATAGTTTGACTTCTATTTTTATTCTAGTCTAGGAGAGTAATGTAGTGGACAAGCTTCGGTTTGAGTACGGTTTCTTACCGAAATTTCAACACTTGACTTGAGAACGTTTGCCGTCTCTAAAACCACTTAATAAAGCCGCAATACTCAAAGCTTTGGCAATTGATTTCGGATTAGCATTTTCACCGGGTTGAATTTTCAATCTAGTAGCGCATTTCAAAGCTAGTGAATGTTGCGGGTTAAGTTTTAATGCTTGACTGATGTAAACCCTGGCCATCCCTAGTAATTTCTGTTGGAGATGTACAAAACCTAATAACGCGTGATAATCACTGTTATTCGGCTCTAACTTGATGGCATCGCGGAGTTCTTGCACAGCCAGCGTCCATTTGGTTAATTTAGTATACTCAATAGCTCGCTCGTAGTGACGTTGAGCGTAGTTTTTCAAAACTGGTTTGACATTAGTTTTTTCACATAATGTCAATTCAACTGGCTTGACTTCTACCTTAGGAATGATGGAGAGAGGTTCTTGAGGTAGCAAAAGATGAGATTTATGCAACTGTAAGTAAGCTAAATTCAGTGTACTAATTTGTCGCGTTACTTGATAAAACTGATGTAGTGATTTGTATTGAGCTTCTGCATAGCAAGCGATCGCTTCTTCGTAAAATAATTCTGCCTCGGGTGTAGACATTTCCCGAATTTCCTGGACTATGGCACTTTCAGAAGACAAAGCTTGCTGCTTGAGGACTCTTGCTTGTGACAACAGCATAGTTATGGCGCTAAAGCGCTTGTGTTGATTTTTCAACTGTTCATAGGCTGGGTTGATTAAATGGCTAAATATTGCCGTTGCTAATTCTTGGTCTTTTTTGCTGCTTTTGGTATGGCGATCGGGATGTAGCAGTTTTGCTAAAGTGTGATAGCGTTTGAGAATCTGGCGATCGTCAGCAGTCACAGAAATTCCTAGCACAGCATAAGGATCGCAAAGCTGTTCAAGCCATTTCGGCGGTAGGAAAGTCTGTGACATCGTAGTAATCCGATCGCTTAAAAACTGAAAATTAGCATCAAAGCTCAATGCACACTCATGTGACACTTACTCAAGTTTCTTCTCAAAAGCTAAATCCTGGGACTTTCCACCCAAAAGTCACAAAGGCAAGGTAGAGGAGTTGACTAAAATAAAATTATATGGCCACTATTTAAGTAAAAATTTAGCAATATAGTCAGGATAGTTGCCACCATTGTATTTCTGGATTTGAAATTTGGAATTACTGATGGCTGTCTTATTGTAGGAACTGTGGTACTGGTATATTTGTTAGAAATATGTTGACTAAGCGCAAAAGCCGAAGTGTTGCCGCTGTTCTAGCTTTTTCTGGCACGCTGACAATTTCCGGATTACATAAATTTTATCTGGGACAGCACCTATGGGGTATTTTGTACGTGTTGCTTTCCTGGACGCCTATCCCCAAGGTAGCTAGTGCTATTGAAGGAGTTTGGTATTTAGCCCAAGATGAAGAAGCTTTCGATCGCAATTTTAATCTAGGCAAGTCAGCTACGACGAATTCACAGCGCGTGAGTAATCAGGTAGGAGCTATCGCTGATGCAATGCGAGAATTAGATGCTCTACGCCAAGATGGACTAATTTCAGAATATGAATTTGAGCAAAAACGCCGCCAACTGCTAGACCAGATTTCCTGAGGTGAGCGACAATCATGAACAATTGGCTACCTTTAAATTTGAAGCTGCAAAAACTCCGTGCCAAGCTGCTCAACGATCCCTACTATCGCCTGCAATCTGGGGAAGAAATTCAACTCGCGGCAAAATTAGGTATCCGCATTGATGCTAATCAAGCAACTGTAGATGATTGGTTACGCCTACCAGGTTTGTCAATTCACCAAGCGCGATCGCTTGTGGAACTTTCACGTTCAGGTGTGAAATTTTACTGTGTTGAAGATATTGCTGCGGCTTTGGGTATGCCTTCCCCGCGACTTGAACCATTAAAACCTCTATTAAATTTTAGTTATTATGACCACGAATCTTTAGTTCATCCGACAAATTTAGTTAATCCGAACACAGCAACAGTTGAAAATTTAGCACAAATTCCCTTTATCGATTTGTCTTTAGCACAAGCAGTGGTGCAAAATCGTCAATCTGCTGGCCCTTATCATAACCTGGCTGACTTCCAGCGACGGTTAGACATACCTGGTGATGCGATCGCTCAGCTAATGTATTTTCTTCGTTTTTAACAGGCTATTTCGGCTATGCAGAACACAACTACACTTAACTTTTATAAGTAGCCAGTTGTGAGAAACAAACAACTGACTACTTACTAATTAAATAAACCCGATGCGATCGAGAGGCCAAAAGCGAAATGTTGCCCGACCAATAATATTTTTTCTGGGTAAAAAGCCCCAATAACGAGAGTCGTTACTGTCGTTGCGGTTATCTCCCATGACAAAAAATTGGTCTTCTGGAACTTTCACTGGTTGAAACGGCTGATTTGCTGGTTCCGCAATGTAGTCTTCTGCTATGGATTGACCGTTGAGATAGACTTTGCCTTGAATAACACTAATTACCTCACCAGGCTGGCCAATCACTCGTTTGATGAAGGCTTGGTCTTTGGGATATCCTCGACGTTGTAGTTCTGCGGGTGGCGCAAAAACAATAATGTCTCCAGTTACGGGGGGGTGAAAATGATAGGAGATTTTTTCCACCACCAAGCGATCGCCTGTATGTAAGGTGGGTAACATCGAGTCAGAAGGTATATAACGAGGTTCGGCGATAAAAGTCCGAATTAGGAGTGCCAAACATAAAGCGATCGCCACTAAAATTAGATTTTCCTGCCAACTACGCCATACTTTTAACGACGCACGCTCTTGCTTTGCATCACTTTCCTGAGGAATCATAGAAATTTTTAGCCAGTTAAAGAAGTGGAACAAATACCTTGATTATTTTGGCTTCAAAGGTATACTAATAAGCAAGCTGAACTTTTCACCAATTAATACATAGATTAAATAATACATTTATTGCATCTACCAAAGCTATGCAAGAGTGCTGAAAATAAACTATCGCTCGTTTCAAGTAACATAAGATAACGATTAGGATTCCTAGATAATTAAAAATCCTAATTCTAATTGCTGCAATTATAAGGCAAGTTACTAGATAATTTTCAGTTTTGCTTCCTTCTGCTAAAAAAATTAGTTGCCGACTGTAAAGCTATATAAACAGTCGGTTTTTTCTGTGGGCAGCAAAAAAATTAACTGCGTCCAGTATAATTAGTCAAGAAACATTTGATTTAAATACAATGTTTAATGTTTTAATAGTTGTGTGACAGACTATTAAGATTTTAACAAATTGTTGATAAAAATGCGAATTATTTAAGTAATTTTACGGTAACAAACCATATTAATTTGTAATATTAATGATGTATGAACCTCCTTAGTTATCAAGAAGAACGATAGAGATAAAAAGTCAGTGGCAATTTTGACTAAAATCTCACCATTAAAAATAGAGTGAATCTGCCAATAGAATTATTTTTGCTAAACGAGTAAAAAGTATCTAGATTAACGACTAAGTGCCCCTTGGCAATGAGAAACTATATTTAAATAATTTCCGTCTAGTTGTTTGATAGAAATTATAAAGCAACATTCTCTCTGTTGAAAATTTAATTTTTTCTTAAAAAGGAAGCGATGGCATTAGGCAGTAAAATATATTTTATCAATTTTATAACGACATAGTTGATTAGAGTCTTTTTTCAAAAGACCTCGCCCGTTGCTAATAGTTTTGTACATTAATTAAATAATTCACTAAGCTGTCAATCTAGAACTTTCCTATCAAATGTCTAACCTGGAAAACATGCAACTTGTAGCCCTGACAGCTTAGCTAATGCAAAGGTATCCAATCTGAAAGCATAGTACTACTGTAGCTAGCAGCCAGGTGAGAGAACACTTAATTCAAAACTCTGATTAAGAAGATTTATATAGGAGGTGTGGTTAATCATCTAAATTATGCTCCTTCTTAGAGCTAGTGGACAGAATCCCTAAGTGCAGACTTTACTGCTTATAAGTGGGGTTGAGATTCAACATCTAGTTTTTAGTAAAAGCTGTAGAGTCTGTCTTCTCGATTCTAATGTTCAGAATTAATTATACAAAGCAATCGGTTTTTAAATATCTAAAGAATTTTGTGCTAGAACTTACTGTCATATACGTAGCTGATGGTTTGATCGTTGAAGGAGCTATATAGTGGAAAATAATAAGTCGTTTTTGTGGCCAGAAGGAATATTAATTGGGCTGCTTGCCTTGGGTGGTGTTTTTAGTGTTGGTTTGATGATGCTTCTGAGACCAAATACTTCCGAAGCTCAGAGTAGACCAAATATCAATGTAAACAATGTATCTGCAAACACAGGAACTCAGCAGCGCATTGAGAAATTAAAGGGAGCGATGCTGATGAGTTGGCAACAACAGGCACAAGTAAAAGGCGTCTCCTACCCCGTACCATCACGTTTTCAAGGGGCGATAGTTAAAGCGGCAAAACTGACTCAAGCAGAGAAAGTCATCGCTCTGACTTTTGATGATGGTCCTTGGCCTCAAACTACAAAGCAAGTACTAGATATCTTAAAATCAAATAACATTAAAGGGACATTTTTTGTTGTTGGGCAAAACCTGAAAAATTATCCAGAATTAGGAAAGGAAATTGTAGCTCAAGGTCATGTGATTGCCAACCATACTTGGCATCACTGGTATCACGCCTTTAATCAACAAGCGGCTGCCTTTGAAATTGAGCGGACAGCAGACTTAATTTATCAAGTTACAGGTGTTAAAACAACTTTGTTCCGGCCTCCTGGAGGTATGATGCACAACGGGCTAGTTGCTTATGCCAAAGGCCAAAAATATACTGTGGTAATGTGGTCAGCTGACTCAATAGACTACAAACTGCCAGCTGTCCCAAAGTTGATTAATAATGTAATTAAAGATTCAAAGCCTGGTGGCATTGTGCTAATGCATGATGGTGGTGGTAACCGTTCCAGAACTGTGCAAGCTTTACCGGAAATAATTAGTAACTTTAGAAATCAAGGCTATCGTTTTGTTACTGTTCCAGAACTTTTAGAAATTGAAGATAGAGAAATAAAGTTGCTTGCTAACAAAAAATAATAATTATTAATTATAAGTTATTGGCCAACACTAAATTGACTAACAACTAAAATTATATTTTTTGGCTAAAATGCTAGATGGCAATCCTAATTGATTTCGTTGAAGTTATAACAAAGATCCCCGACTTATTATAGAAGTCGGGGATCTTTATTATTTGTCAATAGACCTGCCTTGAAAATAGGGAGTGGAGAGTAGGGAGTAGGGAAAAGAAATTTTCATTGCTTCTTGTGAGTGCAACTTATGGAGTCTCTTGCAAAAGTCCCTAACACCCCTCCCCGATGCCTTGGGGAGGGGTGCGTTTGCTTTACTCAAATGCGGGGTGGGGTTCTTTATTTTTGATTTATGCAAGAGGTCTAATGACTAGTAGTTACTAAACTGAATTCAGTTGTTTTTTCAGGATTGGCTTGGGGACTATCAGCTTCAGAAGGCGGAACCAACTGCCAGAATTTCGGCAAAAATTCTTGCCAGTTTTGCAGAATTTTCTTCGCTTTTGGTGAACCAGTTCGTTCTACATAAGTTTTGATTAACTCTTGCAATTGGTTTGCACCCGCTTCGGTAATCACTCGCTGCATTTTGACAATTTCTGGGTTGACTAACTCAGGAAATGAACCGTCTTCATCTAAAAAGTATGCCAGTCCACCAGTCATTCCAGCAGCTACGTTACGCCCTACTTTACCAAGAACGACAATTACACCACCAGTCATGTACTCACAGCAGTGATCCCCAGCACCTTCAATCACTGCGATACCTTTGGAGTTTCTCACCGCAAAGCGTTCTCCTGCTAAGCCGTTGGCAAATAATGTCCCACCAGTAGCGCCATAAAGACAGGTATTACCAACTATGACGTTTTGTGATGAATTATAAGTGGCATCAGATGGGGGTTTGATGATGATTTCGCCACCATGCATTCCTTTGCCTACGTAGTCGTTTGCCTCTCCTTCCAAGGTGAGAATAATACCGGGGAGATTGAAAGCGCCAAAGCTTTGCCCAACACTACCTGTGAATTTGAGATGAATTTGTCCTTCAAAGCCACTGTCACCGTACTGGGAAGCGATCGCTCCTGCTAATCTAGTGCCTACTGTTCTATCAGTATTGACTATGGGGAAGGTCTTGGTAATAGCAGATTGATTATCAATGGCAGCTTGAATGTCGGGATCGGCAAGGAATTTGTCATCTAAAACCACGCCGTTGCTGTGAACTTCTTCATGGACTAACCAGTTACGATTTTCTTTGCTATCTGGTAGCTGAAGTAAACAGTTGAGATTTAGCGATCGCGTTTTGGTAAGTTTTACCTCTGGACGCACTTTCAATAAATCTGCACGTCCAATGATTTCTGACAAAGAACGGTAGCCGAGTCGTGCTAACAAACTCCGCACTTCTTGGGCAATGAAGTAGAAGAAGTTGACAACTTGTTCCGGAATTCCTGTAAACCGTCTGCGGAGTTCTTCTTTTTGAGTCGCAACACCCACAGGGCAGGTGTTCATGTGGCAAACTCGTGCCATGATACAGCCCTCAGCAATCATCGCAATGGAGCCGAAACCGAATTCTTCAGCACCCATCAATGCCCCGATGACCACATCCCAGCCACTCTTCAGTCCGCCATCGACCCGTAAAATAACGCGATCGCGCAAACTATTTTCCATCAAAACGCGATGGACTTCACTTAAACCAAGTTCCCAAGGTGAACCTGCATGTTTAATGGAACTGAGTGGCGATGCACCCGTACCACCATCATGACCAGAAATTTGGATAATATCAGCATTTGCCTTGGCTACACCCGCAGCGATCGTTCCAATGCCGACTTCTGCAACTAGCTTCACCGACACTTTTGCTTTCGGGTTAATTTGGTGTAGGTCAAAAATCAGCTGTGCTAAGTCTTCAATGGAATAAATATCGTGGTGCGGTGGTGGCGAAATCAGCGTCACACCTGGTTTCGATCGCCTTAACATGGCAATATATTCACTCACCTTCAGCCCTGGAAGTTGTCCACCTTCCCCAGGCTTGGCACCTTGGGCAATTTTAATTTCAATTTGCTTGGCGTTGACTAAATACTCTGGGGTGACGCCAAAGCGTCCCGATGCAACTTGCTTAATGGCACTATAAGCGCGATCGCCATTTCGCAATCCATTTAAATGAGGTAGGGTTGGCGAATGCCCAGATTCATCTACATCATCTAGGACTGTATAGCGCACTGGATCTTCGCCGCCTTCCCCAGAGTTAGATTTGCCGCCGATGCGATTCATGGCGATCGCTAAAGTTTCATGTGCTTCTCTTGACAAAGCGCCTAAAGACATGCCACCAGTACAGAAGCGGTGGACAATTTCAGATACCGATTCTACTTCTTCTATAGATATGGACGGGCGATCGCCTTGGAAATCTAGCAAGTCACGCAAAGCAGTTACTGGTCTGCCTTGGAGGTGTTTTTTGTAAACTTCGTAGTGGTCGTAGTTGTTGCCATCTAAAGCTTTATGCAGCGCCTTTACCATTTCTGGGCTATTCATGTGGTACTCGCCCTTAGCACGGTACTGCACAAAGCCCAAGTTTTCTAATTTGTTGTTTGTCAGTTCTGGGAAAGCTTTGCTGTGGAAAGAAAGCACCTCCAGGGCGAGTTCGCTGACACTCAAACCGCCGATGCGGGAAGTCGTACCACGAAATCCCAATTCGATTAAATCCCTACCAATGCCGATCGCTTCAAAAATTTGGGCTGCTTGATAGCTGGAGAGCAAGGAAATTCCCATCTTGGAGAGGATTTTCAGCAAACCCGACTCTACTGCTTTGCGATAATTTCCTAAAGCTTGCTCTAGGATGAGGGTGGGAATTTTTTTCCCCTCCATTAATTTTTGAGTTCTGGGATCGGACCACCAATCACGCACTGTGTCCAAAGCCATATACGGACAAACTGCACCAGCCCCATAGCCAATGAGACAAGCAAAGTGATGGGTACTCCAGCATTGGGCAGTATTGACAATCAGGGATGTTTTCATTCGCAACCCTTCCCGAATCAGGTGGTGGTGTACAGCACCCACTGCTAGTAGGGGAGGAATGTAAGTGTATTCTGTGCTAATACTGCTATCACTTGGGCGGTCGCTTAATATTAAAATCTTTGCACCTGCCCGCACTGATTCAGCTGCTTGTGCTTGTAAAGACTCGACGGCAGCTTTTAATCCTTCTGGACCGGTGGCGATCGCAAATAAAGTTGATAACTCGGCTGTGGCAAATCCTGACAGCTTAATCGCCTCTAATTCTGCCTCGTTCAACACCGGCGATTCAAGTTTCAGTCTCCGGGCATATTCTGGCTTTGGATCTAATAAGTTACCCCGTTCACCCAGTTCGACTTTCAAAGACATCACCAGCTTTTCCCGTAGGGGATCGATGGCCGGGTTGGTTACCTGAGCAAAACGCTGTTTGAAATAGTCGTAAAGCAGGTGGGGTTTTTCTGACAATACTGCTAGGGGAATATCATCTCCCATGCAGAAAGTCGGTTCTGATCCGGCGATCGCCATTTGTTCAATCACCATGTCCACATCTTCTGTGGTGTAACCGAAGGCAGTTTGACGCTGAAGTAAGGTTTGTTTGTCAATCGTCAATAGACCTTGGTCATTTGTCGATTGTCCTTTGCCATTGCCATTTCCATTTGATGTGTGACTAATGGTCAATGACTTTAATTCTTGACGGTACTGTTGCAGCCATTCTCCATAGGGATGCTGCTTAGCGATGCGCTGTTTTATATCCCAATTTTTCAGCACCTCATGATTTTCTAAATCCACGGCAATCATTTGCCCTGGTCCTAGTCTACCTTTCTCTATAATCTTGGCTTCTGGGAAGTCTATTACTCCAGCTTCGGAAGCTACAACAATGTAGTCATCTTCGGTAATCAGGTAACGAGCTGGTCTTAAGCCATTGCGATCTAGTGTCGCCCCAACTTTTTGACCATCACTGAATACTAAAAGTGCCGGGCCGTCCCATGCTTCTTGCAAACCGCTGTAATATTCGTAGAAATCAACAATTTCCGGATAGTCATTTAAAGAAGGCTGATTTTTGTAAGCCTCTGGAACCATAATCATTAAGGCTTCCAAGGGGCTGCGTCCAGAACGCACCAGCAATTCCAGCACATTATCTAAAGTAGCTGAATCGCTGTTGTCAATGTGAACTAATGGCTTGAGTTCGTTGATGCGAGTCTCTTCTAAAGAACCTGCACCCATAGCCCATACTGGATGATTTAAGGTAGCTTCTCGTGCCATCATCCAGTTGATGTTACCCAATAAGGTATTGATTTCGCCATTGTGACCCAAAAGCCGCATTGGTTGGGCTAGCGGCCATTTGGGCATCGTGTTGGTGCTGAAGCGACGATGGTAGACAGCAAAGGCGCTTTTGTAAAGTGGATTTTTTAAATCTTGATAAAATTCTCCCAATACAGCAGAACGCACCATGCCTTTGTAGACAATTGTCCGGCTTGATAAGGAGCAAATATAAAATTCTTCTGAAATATTATTTGCAAGTTTACTAATTCGGCGGCGGGTAATATATAGTTCTCGTTCTAGTTCATCGCCGCTTTTGTCAACAGACGCTAACAAAACTTGCTCAATTTGGGGTTGATTTTCTCTTGCTTGTACCCCCAGCAAATCAGGTTGCACCGGTACTACTCGCCATCCCAGTACAATCAATTTTTCTTGTGCAGCGATTTCCTCAACTGCTGCTCTAGCTTTTTGTGCTGCTTGTTGGTCTTGTGGTAAGAATATCATCCCCACAGCTGTATTGTTGGTGGATGAAAATTCCTTTTTTCTTTGGGCAAATTCTTCTTGAAACAACTCCCAAGGAATTGCTGTCAATAGTCCCGCACCATCGCCAGAGTCTTGGTCAGCACTACAACCGCCCCGATGTTCTAAGCAGGTCAAAGCAGCTAAAGATTTTTCGACAATTTCGTGGCTGGCATGATTTTGACGATGAGCAATAAAACCCACACCACAGGCATCTCGTTCCTCTACTAACCACCTTTGCCCCTGACAGGTATTTATTGAGTCAATATCCGCTGTGATTTTCTGGTCTTGATTCATCGATTGATTATTCATACCCTGTACCTGAACTATTGAGTTACCAATTTTGCCACTACTTATGAGAAAAAATTTTCAATTCAGCGATGCAGAAACACATCAGCACTGAATTTTAGGGAAAAAAAATTTTAACTTCGGTTTTACTTTTTAGTTAACCTGTGTTAAAATAGTTACGTATTTTTTATGTATTTATGCAGTTGTTAGACAAGCTAATTTAGCCAAGACATTGTTATTGCCCTGACATTTTCTTTTTTATATTGTGAAGCTAAGTATTTTCTCAATTCCCTTGTTCCAGATGCACACTACTTATTCATAGAGCCTGTCTTGGCTTACCTAAAACATAATTAAAACTGAAAACTGCGCTAGGTTTGAAAATCAAAATTATCCCGATACGGCAATAAAATCAGCGTATTACAATATATACTCATTTGACAATTCCCAAAAATTCCTCTTTATCCAGTTGCCACCTCTCTCACTAGTAATTACACTCCACTGAAGTAGGAAGAGTTGCAACTAGCAGTGAGGATTGAATATCTTAATCCAGTTTTGATAACTAAGACTACCGTGTATGGTGTGATTGGTATTAGTGCCAGTTACAACACTTGGTTACAGTCGCTTAGGCGGCTAAATTGCTGTTTCTTTTTAAAAGAGATAACAATCCAATATATACATTATCATGTTTTTTCGCCAAATAAATGATGTTTTTGATATTTGCAAATAATTAGTTAGTTTATACCTTGGGTGATAGTTTTGAAAAATACCTAGTAAATTATGGTAAAAATGCCGAATTGTTGCCAACAACAATACTCCAGTGTTATTTCACTGATTGGGAATAGTAGGTTTATCCGAGCTAGTGTGTCACCAATAGTTTTGACAGTGGTGTGCTTAGCTACTACCTATGGTAACGCCCAGGAGTCCCCTAAAAATAGTAAACCAATACCAAGGTTAATTTCACAGTCACCGACATCTCCAATACCCGCGGTGCGATCGCCTTCTGTTGGTAATCAAATATCCCTCAATGGGCGAACCTTACCAGGAACTTGGTTGCAGCGGACTGGAACATCTGGTCAAATCACGACTCATCTCAGTGACGGCGCATTCCGGCAATTATTTGGAGTAAATTTTTTAAACAGTAGCAACTGGACTAGGCAACCAATACAGTGGTTTTCTTCGGTGAGCAACCCATTAGTTTTAAGCACTACCTTACTAAAGGGATATCGCTATCTGGATATTACTAATTTTGCTCAAACAGCTGGATGGCAGATCCAAGCCAATGGTAACACCTTAGCGATCGCCACCCCGAAAGCACAAGTCACAAACATTGTTCAAAGCCAGCAACCTTCAGACGCAAGTGTTACTTCCTTGCAACCAACTCGAATTCTTGTCGATTTAAATCGTCCAACTCCCTGGCAAGTTGCACAAGGATCAACTGTTAAAACAATTCCGACTCCATCCCTCGATCCAGACACACCACCACCCAAATCGACTACACCACCGAATCGAGAGTGGACAGTTACCCTGGATGCAATAGCCGATCCTCTTTTAATAGAACGCTATACTCCCCAGCCACCACCAACAGCACCACCAACATCATTACCAGATATACTCAAACAATTATCGCCAGCAACACCACCAGTATTACCAGATCCAGAACCACTAATTCAAAAAGTGGAAGTGGTGAAAAACCAAACCATTATTCGTCTGAGTGTTCCCTTTGGCCTATCGCCTCAAGTTAGTACTGTAGCAGACCCCCATCGCCTGATTATCGATATTCGATCCGATCCTCTAGAAGAGCGGGATATTACTTGGGCACCGGGATTGCGCTGGCGACAGCATTATATGAATTTAGGCACAGAACGCTTTCCAGTGGTTTGGTTAGAAGTTAATCCCCGGAGAGTTGGGCTAACGTTGAAACCGATGTGGGTTAGCCCTGATACACTTATGGGTACTGCTCCCTTAATCCAAACAGCACAACGCTACTTAGCAGTAGCTGGAATTAATGGTGGTTATTTTAACCGTAATAATAGATTGCCTTTGGGTGCGATTCGCCGAGATGGTCAGTGGTTATCAGGGCCTATTCTCAACCGAGGAGCGATCGCCTGGAATGATTCTGGTCAATTTTACTTTGGCCGCCTCACCTTAGAAGAAACTTTAATCACTACAAATAACCAGCGCTTACCAATTCTGTTTCTCAATAGTGGGTACGTCCAGAGTGGTATTGCTCGTTATACCCGTGCTTGGGGAGCAACTTACACACCTCTAACCGACAACGAAATTATCCTGGTGGTACAGAAAGACCAAATTACTAATCAATTACCAGGCGGCAAAGTTGGTGAGCAGGCGATTCCTATTCCCCAGGATGGCTACCTGCTAACGTTACGCGCCAGCACTACTGCTAGTGCCTCACAATTACCTATTGGTACCGGACTCAGTATTTCCAGCGCTACTGCTCCCGCTGATTTTAGTCGTTATCCCCACATTATCGGAGCAGGACCGCTATTAATCCAAAATCGTCAAATTGTCCTTGATGCCAAAGCCGAAAAATTCAGCAACGCCTTTATTGCAGAAAAAGCTATTCGTAGCGGTATTTGCACAACACCAACAGGCACACTGATGATTACTGCCACTCATAATCGTGTCGGCGGTTATGGCCCTACATTGGCAGAACATGCCCAACTAATGCAACAGATGGGGTGTGTGGACGCTCTAAATTTGGACGGTGGTAGTTCTACCAGCCTTTACTTAGGAGGACAACTACTTGACCGTTTCCCCAGTACCGCTGCTCGTGTCCACAATGGCATTGGTATTTTCCTGCAAAAATAAGCGACTGGGGATTGGGGATTAGGGATTGAGGACTGTGTATTGGGCATTCGTTATTCCCCTCATCTCCCCTGTCCCCAGTCCCCAGTCCCCAATCCCTTTTTAAAGTTTAGAACAAGCTGCCCTTTTGCTTGATGAAGACTTAATGTAGACCTAAAAGTTTTAATAGTAATGGTTTACACCATAACGTTTAGTTTTGTTATCTTTAGCAAGGTGCTACAAAATTCCTGATTTTCAAGGTTGCAAGATAGCGCCAAATTTTTTCATCAATAAGTTTAAGAGTACCCACGGTTTGTTATGTCTCCAAATGAGGTAACTATGGCTCGATATCAAGAAACTGTACAGACTGACACTCTACATCTACCTCCAGCTATTAGTTCCAAAGGTGTTGCTGCAACTGAGTTACGTCCTTGGGGTGCTTTTACAGTATTGGAAGAAGGACGCGGATACAAAATCAAGCGTATTGAAGTTAAGCCTGGACACCGCCTGAGTTTACAAATGCATCATCACCGCAGTGAACACTGGATTGTCGTCTCTGGTACAGCTAGGGTAGTTTGCGGTGAGCAAGAAGTATTACTGAGCAATAATGAGTCAACCTATGTACCTCAATGTACAGCTCATCGTTTAGAGAATCCTGGTGTGATTCCTTTGGTGTTGATTGAGGTGCAAAATGGCGAATACTTGGGTGAAGATGATATTATTCGCTACCAAGACGATTATGCTCGTACCAAGGATTAAAACCAAAACAACCAGATAAAAGCTCTAACCCGAAAACTGAATAGGCTTTTGTGCAAACTGTCTTTAGTAGCTACTGCACACCAGAAGTCCCTACCTAGTTGAGGTAGGGACTAAACCTTGTTAGTCATATTAAATGTAGTAGTATGTAGTTAAGAGCGATCGCCCTGTCAGACGAACATTAGGTAAACCTAAAATTGGCGATTCCATCTAGATAAAGCAAATAGCTAGACCCTCCCAACCATCTAAAACAAAATTGCTCGCTAACTGGAGACAAAAATATTTATCAACAATCAAAAGTCAATAAAAATATTCATTCGTCCTTTGAAATTGAAATTTTGCTGTATAAATTATTGAGTGCAAATCTACCTTTACATAGAAGTAAGCTTCACGCAGCATCTGAATAGAGAGCATTGGTCAACCGCTTTGTAGAATTAAGATAGGTTATTCAATTGCACAAACGAATTTCATGATTCATCTGAGTCAAGCAGCCGCGACTGAAATCGTGCGAATCAAGTCCAAGCAACAGCCAAATATCTTGTTTCGATTGGCAGTAAAACCAGGTGGCTGTTCCGGGTTATTTTATGATATGTCCTTTGATGAAGCAATAAAAGTTGGCGATCGCCTTTTTGACTTCGACGAGATTCAAGTAATCATAGATGCCGAAAGTTTAAATCAACTCAACGGGTTGACAGTAGATTATTCAGAAGACTTAATGGGTGGTGGTTTTCGCTTCCATAACCCCCAGGCGATCGCTACCTGTACCTGTGGCAATTCCTTCTCCATAGGTCACTAATGATTATGCCAATAACACTAAAGACAAATGACAATTGACATAAACCCTTAAAAAACGATATAATCAGGATTTGTTAAAACTTAGACCATAAGCAGCTTTACGCGCTGTAACTCATGCCAACAATACAGCAGCTAATACGTAACGAACGCGAACAAGCGCGTCAGAAAACCAAGTCCCCAGCTCTGAAACAATGCCCCCAACGTCGGGGAGTTTGTACCAGAGTATACACGACCACACCAAAAAAGCCTAACTCAGCTCTACGCAAAGTAGCAAGGGTAAGACTCACCTCTGGGTTTGAAGTTACAGCTTACATTCCAGGGATTGGTCACAACTTACAAGAACACTCAGTTGTAATGATTCGTGGCGGTCGGGTTAAGGACTTACCAGGCGTGAGATACCACATCATCCGTGGCACCTTAGACACAGCCGGAGTCAAAGACCGCAAACAAGGCCGTTCCAAATATGGAACCAAGCGTCCAAAAGAAGCTAAAAAATAGGACCAGGCGATTAATCGCATTAAAACACGATTAATCGTCCACCCTAGAAACGCTCAGGGACAAAAAACGATCAGTACCTATGTTCTAGCAGCAGTTATGAAGACTGTTGTATTTGTTTGAAGCAATCAAGCAAGCTACACCCTACACTCAGCGAGCAAGTGTAGAATTTCTGAGGAGAATCTTGTAAAAACAACAGAATTCTCATCCGGACACTAAGGTTTAGAATCTTGTCGTCTTGAGTATCTAGTTGCACGTAGCAAGTCAAACAATTTTAGATTTGCGATTTTGGATTTAATTTATCGAATCCCCAAAGGGATGAGATTTACAGACTCTTGATTTTTGATTTGTTCTGACCACAAGTTTAGGGGCATATCAACAAAAATTTTTAATCCAAAATCTAAAATCCGTCTTGAAATCTTGAAAAGCTTTGATGCCCTACGGCAAGTCGCAAAGCGCTCTAAGCCAGAAGTCGGCACTCAAACTTTTCGCAAAATCCCAGATTGGCACGTGCAACGCTCGAAAAAAATTGAGGAAGTCTGAGGGTTGGGTTCCACCGCTTTTAGTTTCCGGTGTCTGATAGCATATAATTTCGTTGCCAAATCCGAATTAAAGGTGAAGTATGTCTCGTCGTGGTGTTATTCAAAGGCGCCCAGTTCCGTCTGACTCCGTATATAACAGTCGCCTTGTGAGCATGATTATCAGGCGGATCATGCGTCATGGCAAGAAATCGCTTGCCGCCAGAATTGTCTATGATGCATTAAAAACCATTGAGGAACGCACTGGCAATAATGCCCTCGAAACTTTTGAAAGAGCAGTGCGGAATGCTACGCCTCTAGTAGAAGTCAAGGCTCGGCGAGTCGGCGGAGCAACCTACCAAGTACCAATGGAAGTGCGTTCGGAGCGGGGTACTACCCTAGCACTGCGTTGGCTGGTGCAATTTTCTAGATCCAGACCAGGGCGCACAATGGCCAGCAAACTGGCAAATGAGTTAATGGACGCAGCCAATGAAACAGGAAACGCCATTCGCAAACGCGAAGAAACGCACCGGATGGCGGAAGCGAATAAAGCATTTGCACATTATCGTTACTAGGTAGAAAAACGATATATCGCATTTCTGAAGCGGTATATCGTGGATTTACAAAAAAGACGGTTTTCCGTAAAAGTATAGAATCTTAACAAAGAGTAATATACAAGATATCATGAGGCAAAAACTATAGGAGGTAATTGTGGCACGCACGATCCCGCTAGAGAAAGTACGCAACATCGGTATTGCGGCGCATATAGATGCGGGCAAAACAACAACAACAGAGAGAATATTGTTTTACTCTGGGATAATTCATAAGATTGGCGAAGTTCATGAAGGAACTGCCGTCACAGACTGGATGGAGCAGGAGCGGGAGCGGGGAATTACCATCACTGCTGCTGCTATTAGTACCAGCTGGAAAGATCATCAAATTAACATTATCGATACTCCAGGTCACGTAGACTTCACAATTGAAGTTGAGCGTTCCATGCGCGTGTTGGATGGTGTAATCGCGGTATTTTGTTCTGTGGGTGGTGTGCAACCGCAGTCTGAGACAGTGTGGCGACAAGCAGACCGCTATAAAGTTCCTCGGATCGCCTTCATCAACAAGATGGATCGCACAGGAGCGAACTTTTATAAAGTTCACGAGCAAATGCGCGATCGCCTGCGGGCAAATGCGATCGCCATTCAACTGCCAATTGGTAGCGAAAACGACTTCCAAGGTATTGTTGACCTCGTAAAGCAGTGTGCGTATATTTACGCAAACGATCAAGGAACTGATATCCAAGAGACCGATATCCCAGCCGAGATGCAAGCGCAGGTAGAAGAATACCGCACCAAGCTAGTAGAAGCAGTGGCAGAAACAGATGATACTCTGATGTCTAAGTACTTCGATGGCGAAGAACTTACAGCAGACGAAATTGCTGCTGCTCTGCGTAAAGGCACAATTGCTGGCACAATCGTACCAGTACTTTGTGGCTCGGCATTTAAAAACAAAGGTGTACAGTTGATGTTGGATGCCGTTGTCGATTACCTGCCAGCACCAAGTGAAGTACCGCCAATTCAAGGCATACTGCCCAATGGTGATACTGTTGAGCGGCGGGCTGATGACAACGAACCCCTAGCGGCTTTGGCGTTCAAGATTATGGCTGACCCTTACGGTCGCCTAACATTTGTTCGTGTTTATTCTGGTGTGCTGAAAAAGGGTAGCTACGTCCTCAACGCTACTAAGAATAAAAAAGAACGCATTTCCCGCTTAGTTCTGATGAAAGCAGACGATCGACAAGATGTCGATGAACTGCGAGCGGGTGATTTGGGAGCTGCCTTGGGATTGAAAGATACCTTGACAGGTGACACCATCTGTGATGATGCTTCGCCAGTAATTTTGGAATCCCTATTCATTCCTGAGCCTGTGATCTCGGTAGCGGTTGAACCCAAAACCAAGAATGACATGGATAAATTATCCAAGGCTCTGCAATCTCTCTCGGAAGAAGACCCTACCTTCCGTGTCAACGTCGATCCGGAAACAAACCAAACCGTGATTGCAGGGATGGGAGAACTACACCTCGAAATTCTAGTAGACCGAATGTTACGAGAATTCAAGGTGGAAGCGAATGTTGGCGCACCACAAGTAGCTTACCGAGAAACAATTCGGAAAGCTGTGAACAAAATCGAGGGCAAATTCATCCGCCAAAGTGGTGGTAAAGGTCAATACGGTCATGTTGTGATCGATTTGGAGCCTGGAGAACCTGGTACTGGTTTTGAATTTGTTTCTAAAATTGTTGGCGGTAGTGTGCCTAAAGAATACATCGGCCCAGCAGAACAAGGAATGAAAGAAAGCTGCGAATCCGGTGTTCTGGCTGGATATCCGTTGATTGATGTCAAAGCGACGCTAATTGATGGGTCATATCACGATGTAGACTCTTCGGAAATGGCTTTCAAAATCGCTGGCTCAATGGCAATGAAAGAAGCTGTGCTTAAAGCTTCACCAGTACTATTAGAGCCTATGATGAAAGTTGAAGTGGAAGTTCCTGAAGACTTTATCGGGAACGTCATTGGCGACCTCATCTCCCGCCGGGGGCAGATTGAAAGCCAAAGCACTGAACAGGGACTCGCTAAGGTGGCATCCAAAGTTCCACTGGCGACCATGTTCGGCTACGCCACTGATATCCGGTCGAAGACCCAAGGTCGGGGTATCTTCACGATGGAGTTCAGCCACTACGAAGAGGTGCCTCGCAGCGTAGCTGAAACTATCATTGCAAAAAGCAAAGGGAACGCTTAATTAAAAAAGGAAACGAGGATTCATGGCACGCGCAAAGTTTGAAAGAACGAAACCCCACATTAATATCGGTACAGTTGGCCACGTTGACCACGGTAAAACTACCTTGACAGCAGCCATCACCATGACCTTGGCAGCTATGGGTCAGGCTGTAGCTAAAGGCTACGACCAAATCGATAACGCACCAGAAGAAAAGGCACGGGGTATTACCATCAATACCGCTCACGTTGAGTATGAAACCGCAAGTCGGCACTATGCTCACGTGGACTGTCCCGGACACGCTGACTATGTAAAAAACATGATCACCGGTGCAGCCCAGATGGATGGTGGCATTCTCGTAGTTGCTGCTACCGATGGACCTATGCCCCAAACCCGCGAACACATTCTGCTGGCAAAACAGGTTGGGGTTCCCAGTCTGGTAGTCTTCTTAAACAAAGAAGACTTGATGGATGACCCAGAACTGCTGGAACTAGTGGAACTAGAACTGCGGGAACTGCTTTCTAGCTACGATTTCCCTGGCGATGATATCCCCATTATCAAAGGCTCTGGTCTGCAAGCCCTAGAAGCAATGACCAAGAACCCCAAGACCCAACGAGGAGAAAATCCCTGGGTAGACAAAATCTATGAACTCATGGATGCTGTAGATTCTTATATCCCCACCCCTGAGCGGGATGTTGATAAGCCCTTCCTGATGGCTGTGGAAGACGTGTTCTCAATCACAGGTCGTGGTACTGTTGCCACAGGTCGGATTGAGCGGGGTGTAGTTAAGGTCGGCGATAACGTTGAACTAGTGGGTATTAGAGATACTCGCGCCACTACCGTAACTGGTATTGAGATGTTCAAGAAGAGTCTTGACCAAGGTATGGCTGGGGATAACGCTGGCGTACTACTTCGGGGTATCCAAAAGGCTGATATTGAACGGGGTATGGTAATCGCCAAACCAGGTTCGATTACACCTCACACTCAATTTGAAGGTGAAGTGTACGTCTTAACCGAAAAAGAAGGTGGTCGTAAGACTCCATTTTTTGCTGGCTACCGCCCTCAGTTCTACGTCCGGACAACCGATGTAACCGGTACCATCAAAACTTTCACCTCCGATGATGGCAGCGAGGCAGAAATGGTGATGCCAGGCGATCGCATCAAGATGACAGTAGAGTTGATCAACGCGATCGCTATTGAACAAGGAATGCGCTTCGCTATTCGCGAAGGTGGTCGCACCATTGGTGCTGGTGTCGTCTCCAAAATTCTCAAATAGCACCTTTTTGCTCATAACAAAGGAGCAGAGATGGTATGATGCCTCTCTGCTCCTTTCTCTTCCTTGAATTAAAGGGAGTGGGAAGTAGCGAAAAAAGACACTCCCCACTCACTACTCCCCCTTTTACGCAGAACCTGGACAATTAAAGATGGCAACTCTACAGCAGCAGAAAATTAGAATTCGCTTACAAGCTTTTGACCGACGCTTATTAGATACATCTTGCGAGAAGATTGTAGATACAGCTAACCGCACCAATGCTACAGCGATTGGTCCAATTCCTCTACCAACAAAACGCCGAATCTACTGTGTGCTGCGATCGCCTCACGTAGATAAAGATTCACGGGAACACTTTGAAACCCGCACTCATCGCCGGATTATTGACATCTACCAGCCATCTTCTAAAACCATTGATGCCCTGATGAAATTGGATTTACCATCGGGTGTTGATATCGAAGTCAAACTTTAATTAGTCATTTGTCATTTGTCAATAAATAAAGGACAACTGACAAAACGCAAAGTATGAGCTAAGGAAGCCTTAGCTCATAACTTTGTAAGAGAGGACAAATGATATTAGTATGAATATTTACCTTGCCCTGAAGAAATATATCTCAGGGCTTTTTATTTAGCCACAAAACAAATGATAGAATGTAGACAAAGTACGGGAAAAGCAGAGAAAAATAAATTTTAAAGATTAAGTTTATACCAAGGTAACAATGACATCATCTTCTAAAATTGCAGTTCGCGAACTACCTCTGTTCCCGTTACCCGAAGTAGTTCTGTTTCCTACCAGACCATTGCCCCTGCACATCTTTGAATTTCGCTACCGAATCATGATGAACACGATTTTGGAGAGCGATCGCAGGTTCGGTGTTTTGATGTTCGATCCAGTTAAAGGTACAATTGCAAACACAGGATGCTGTGCCGAAATCGTTCATCATCAGCGCCTGCCAGATGATCGGATGAAAATGTTGACTTTGGGGCAGCAAAGATTTCGTGTATTAGAATACGTTCGTGAAAAGCCATACCGTGTTGGCTTAGTAGAGTGGATTGAAGACCACCCACCAACTAAAGATTTGCGACCTCTGTCTTCAGAAGTAGAACAACTACTGCGGGATGTTGTCCGCCTCTCAGCCAAATTAACGGAACAAAATATTGAGTTGCCAGAAGATTTGCCCGACCTCCCAATAGAACTATCTTATTGGGTAGCAAGTAACCTCTATGGTGTGGCCGCAGAACAACAGTTATTGCTAGAAATGCAAGATACTGCAACTCGCCTAGAGCGGGAAGCAGAAATTTTAACTTCTACTCGTAATCACTTGGCAGCTCGGGCTGTTCTCAAAGACACATTTAATGAGAAATCATGAGCAGTTATCAGTCAGACAATTTTGGATTTTAGATTTTGGATTTTGGATTGACCCTACGGATCAATCCGCTTACCTTCTAGCATCAAGGAATCATTAGTCATTTGCTTTAGGCAAAGGACTAATGACGAATAGCTAAAGAGCGCTCACTGGTAAAACATTGTAAGTGCCCAAAATTTTGAGAATCTCTGTGTGGATACTTAATTCTGCTAAAGCAGATTCCATTTGTGTTTCGTTGGCGTCTGCTTCTACATCAATGTAAAACAAATATTCTCCTAGCGATCGCTTCGTCGGACGAGATTCAATCCGGCTGAGGTTAATTCCTAGCTGAGCAAAGATTTGCAAAGGTTTGACCAACGCTCCTGGTACGTTGGCAGGTACACTAAAAGCTAAGGATGTGTGAGTAGCACCTGTTTTTGACCCCTGAGATCCAGCTTTTGCTTCGCCCTGACTTACTACCAAAAAGCGGGTAAAGTTTTCTGGATAGTCGTTAATACCACTGGCAAGTATGGGCAGGTTATAGAGCTGAGCTGCTCTACTAGAGGCGATAGCTGCTATTGTCGGATCTTGTTCTAATAGCTCCAGTGCTGCGGTTGTAGAATTGTTGGCAATAATTTGTACCCTTGGGAGAAATCGCTCTAACCATCCCTGACATTGTGCCAAAGCTTGGGGATGAGAGTAAACAGTTTGAATGCTATCTAAGCTATTCGCACAGGAAATTAAGGTATGGGTAATAGGTAATACCAAGGCCAACTGAATTCGCAAACTATCCAACTGCCACAGTGTATCTAGTGTCATGGTCACACTCCCTTCAATAGAATTTTCCACTGGCACAACAGCCAACTCGGCTTGACCATCAGCAACGGCGTGCAGTGATTGGGAGATGCTGGCATAGGGGCATAACATAGTTTCAACTCCCGTACTTTTGCCCAGCCAGTTGACATAAAAAACAGCTGCTTGTTCTGAGTAAGTGCCAGGTGGCCCTAAATGTGCGATCGATATAGTCATGCGTTTAGCCTTGAGTTGATAGTTTCGCTGGGATTAGGGATTGGGAAGGATTTGTAGAAAAGAGTTTTATCCATATACAAATAAATCGAATTCTGAATTTAAGTAAATAAGTTATGCATACCAGTCCTCCACCAGTCAGATTTGCGGGCAGCTTTTCCCGAAATTTCTCTGAAGATTGAAGATAAATTGTATTAGCTGATGCTATTTTTTGCTACATAGTTTTACTTTTTTGTCAATGTTGAATTTCAAATTTAGACTATGTTTAAGAGAAGATACTAATGAGCGTACCAACTTTTTGCTGATGATGTATACCTCATCAGCAACTATAATTTTGAGAATAAATAAAGTTGCTAATTTTCTGTAGTCAGATATAAGTTGTTAAAAAATATTAAAATTAAGAAACAAATACTTTTATTCGCTCATGGCTACCCGGTTTACTGCCTCCCAATCGGTTGAAATCGCTGTTCCAGAGGAGCCTATTCCCATTCAGCACTATTTGCGTCAACCTCAACGCCTTGTTAAAGCTTTAGTTGACAATAGCCCAATTCAGCAGGTTTCTGAAGAGGTATTCCGCTTGAAAATGCGTCCGCTAACTTTTATGTCATTGAGTATTCAACCGACTGTAGACATGAGAGTTTGGGCAGAATCAAATGGCATAATTTATTTGCGATCGCTAGGCTGTGAAATTCTGGGTTTCGAGTATATTAACCAGCGGTTTACTCTCAATTTAAAAGGGTATTTATCTCCCAAAGAGCAAACCACTGGTACTCGCCTGCAAGGAAGAGCTGATTTAGAAGTACAAATAGATTTGCCACCGCCATTTTCCTTGACTCCCAAGCCAATTTTAGAAGCTACCGGCAATGGTTTGCTTAAAAGCGTGCTGTTGACGGTCAAGCAACGATTATTACATCAACTTTTGGCAGATTATCGCTACTGGGTGATATCACAAACGAAAAACCAACGACTTGACGCCGAGAGTGTTGAATTACCAATGCTGAATCCAGAGTAATTATTGCATCACTACCGAATTTTAGATTTTAAATTTTGGATAATGGAATTGAATAATTTAAAATCTAAAATTTAAAAAGGTCTGAGAGCCAGTGAATTTATACTCGCTCCGTGAGAACCAAGCTACGTGGAACAAATCTAAAATCCAAAATTGAGTCAATCAGTATTCAATACTTTGATTTGACAAGGACGAAAAGACTTGCGATGTAGGGGCGATGGACCGTATTCTTGCAGAGCCAGCAAGTGCTGCTGGCTACCATAACCCTTGTTACACTCCAAGTTGTACATCGGGTATTTTAATGCTAAGCGCATTATCAGGTCGTCACGCCAAACTTTGGCCACAATACTGGCAGAGGCAATAGCAAGCGATCGCTCGTCTCCTTTGACTATTGTTTGTTGGGGCACTAGTAAGTCTTTGATTGACTGATTGCCATCAATTAAGCAGAGTACAGGCTGTACCTTTAACTTCAGTACAGCCCGCTTCATTGCTAACAGCGTCCCTTGCAAAATATTGATCTTGTCAATTTCCGCAGTGGAAGCAAACCCAATTTTCCAATCTACAGCCAGCCCACAAATTTGCTGTGCTAGCTGAGTTCTCCTTTGACTAGACAATTTTTTACTGTCTTTAATTTTAGCTGCCATTAGTTTTGGCAAAGCCGAATCTGGCAGGATCACGGCTGCGGCCACCACAGGGCCAAATAAAGCGCCTCGCCCTACTTCATCGACACCTGCAACTAGCCCTGGAATCCCTGACAAGGTAGAAAACTCCAGCCAACTGGATTTTTCCAGAGGTGCTGGCGAAGAAATAGCAGCAGTTTGCTGTGTTTCTACCATAAGGCAAATTAATTGTCCTCGATCGCTGAAGAACGACGGCGGCGGCGACGGTTGGCACTAGCGGTGCTATTGGCATCACTTTCATCTGCGTTGGTCAAGGGTGCTGAAGGGCTGTCAGTAAACCCTGATGGTTCAGTTGTCTCTTGGATGATCTCTGGGATTGAGGGTTTTTTTTCTGGCTCAATAACTTTCGGTATCGGTATTCTGCTTGGGGTAAGTTCAGATGTTGCTCTTTGAACAGTAGCTGATTCAGGGATTGATTCAGTTGGTATCGTTGGCAGTTGACCGGGCTGAATCACGTTAATAATCACAGACTTGGAATTTTTAACTTCTTGGTCTAATTTCACCAAGGGAGAGATTCCCATTAAGGCAAAAATATCCTGTTCTTGGAGTGTCATTTCTACAGTCCTAATTTCCGGTGGTTCTACCACTGGTTTGACTGGCTCTGCCTTGGTAATTTTAGTGCGCTCTATTCTTTCACTCCAACCTGGTTTACCAAGGGTAGGCGAGGGAATTTCTGGTGTTACTCCTAGTTCTGGTTCAGCATCAAGGTCTAAGTCTGGCTCGTTGACAAAAGCCAGTGGATTAATACCAGTCCGGGTTTCATCTTTCCCATTTAATCCGTTGACACCACCAATCCGACTGCGACGAGTGCGGGTACGACGTTTATTATCGTTAAGTTCTTGATAACTAGGATGATTGATCAAATTGAGATTACTCAATTCCGAGTCACCATCGAATGGTTCCCCAAATCCATCATAGGTTTCTCGTGGTTCTGGGATGCGGGCAGATGGCTGACGCGGTTCTCTATGAGGCAGAGGAGAAACAATACGCTCACGCTCTGGTGATTCTGCTGGTGTGGGGAATCGGTTTTCGATTTCTCCAGGTAGACGCACGGTATGTCCTAAACCGCCGCAGGTGGGGCAAGTTTCACCAAACAATTCGTAAATATTTTGACCCTGACGCTTGCGAGTCAGTTCTACCAAACCCAGTTCAGTTAGTTGAGCAATCTGGGGACGAGCTTTGTCTGCTTTAAGTGCTTTATTAAAGTGTTCGAGAACTTGTAGTTGGTCACGCCGCGATTCCATATCAATAAAATCAACGACAATCACCCCAGCAATATTTCGTAAACGCAACTGGCGAGCAATTTCTGTTGCAGCTTCGCAGTTTGTCCACAAAACTGTTTCTCTAGCTGTTGCCGATCGCGTAAAGGAACCTGAGTTAACATCAATTACTGTTAATGCCTCAGTTGGCTGAATGATGATGTAACCTCCAGAAGGTAGGTCTACCCTTGGTTTCAGAGCTTCTCGAATGGCGGCATTGATCCGGAAGTATTCTAAAATTGGCGAGCGATCGCGATGATGATCGATTAACAATCCTTGGGGTGTTTGACCTCCACTCCAATTCTGTAAATACTGCTTGACTCGCTTCAAACCAGTACTGGAATCCACAACAATCCGATTTACATCCGCGCCGTACATATCTCGCAATACACGCTGAATAAAATCATCATCCCGGTTGAGAAGTGCTGGGGCGCGGGTGGAATGGGCTTCCTGCTGGATTGCCTCCCACTGCTTTTGCAGCACCTCTAAATCTTCCATAATCGCTTCTTCTGGTTTGCCTTCGGCTTCTGTACGCACCAGCAAACCCATTCCCGCCGGTTTAACCAAAATCGCTAGTGCCCGCAAGCGGTTGCGCTCGCTTTCACTTTTAATCCGTCGGGATAAATTTACGCCTCTGCCATAGGGCATCAGTACCACATAGCGTCCGGGTAAGGTGATATTACCCGTAAGCCTCGGCCCTTTCGTCCCCGTTGGCTCTTTCATCACTTGCACCAACACTTTCTGCTGTGGTGCTAATAGTTCTGTAATTGCCGCTGCGGTACGCTTTAGCTTTAATGGCCCCAAGTCGGTGACGTGAATAAACCCGTTACGCTCTGGATCGCCAATATTGACAAAAGCCGCATCTATCCCAGGTAATACATTTTCTACTACTCCTAAGTAGATATCACCTATTTGATGATGACCCGTAGCTACAACTAGTTCCTGTATCTGATCTTCAGAAAAAACCGCAGCAATTTGGTGCTGCTCCGCGATAATAATTTGTTTTGGCATTCAATTTCCTCAAAAATTGGCAGCACTAACAGGTTTAGAGGTTTTTTGTATCATTCCGGTTAATTACTTAATAAATGAAAACTCCTTGGATCTACATGTCTTTTGACGCGTCTTTGCGTCAGCTTTCATTCTCAGTGTTAATACAGTTTGATCTTATACCTTTATTCCTGTAAGCCTAATAAAAAGACGCTACTGGTAATAACAATCGTCAAGCAATTTTGGATTTTAGATTTGCGATAGCTAGCTTCCGCCATGTCCGCGAGGGCCTTTTGGATTGAAACAGACCACGAGGGTAAGAGGCTTAAGAATTTGAGATTGATCGTTTGAGATTTGTTCCAGCTACAAGGGCAGGGCATGAACGAAAAAAAAACAATCCGAAATCTGTCTTGAAAAGCTTTGATCTAAGGAAGCCTTATCTCAACGCCAGTACTCTACGAGAAGCCGCCCTCCGGGCGTCTACACACAAGTCGGGAAACCCGCTTTGAAGAATGGCTCAACTTTTCGCAAAATCTAAAATTGAAAATTGCAAGTCAACCTGAGCTTCTCAGTTAAAGGTCTATTGGTACTCTTAAGAGCTTTCACACGCTTGATTATTCCAGAACGGCTGCATATTCATATTGTTTAAGCAATTAAATCAACCGTCCGTGGTTGATTTGTGATGCAATACCCTCTTTGAAAGAGAGTTGTGAGTTGAAAGTACTAAATCCTGAGTCAACTTTTAACTCAGGATGTCTGATTTGAGAGTAACCTACTGAAGTCGTTAACAAAAAAAAACTACTTCTATTTTCCATTCCCCAGATTTATCCTTAGGGTTATATTCAGCAACACCGGTTGCTACTCTGCTTGAAGTTGCCCTAGCCGACGGCAAGCTGCACTTTGGCTTTGCGCGTCTGTGGGCGTCTAGAAGTCGGCAGTTGCTTTCATAGCGAGTTCTCCTTTCGGATTACAACTCTACAAGAGTAACGCACTGGCTCTTGGGCAGTACCGTGGATTAGACATTCAGCAGTTGTTTAAAAAGCATGGAGTTAGAGAACCTAACCGAGCCTGCTGTTCGTTACTGATTCACAAGGTAGCTATAGAGAGAGTGTGTGTTCTTTAATCTGCCTCAGTTTGTCTGGGATAAAATCCTAGAAGTTGCACTCTAATATCTTTGCTTTCGCCCCCTGAATGCGAGGGTAGTGAACCAGCTAATTCAATGCAGCGCCAGAAAATTTCTCTTCATCCCATTCTAACGCAACCTTGCTAAAAATCAATTCCTATGATTTGTTATCTTATGACAACTACTAGCAAGTTGTCATAGAGGGATTATACCCCTAAAATTAGCCGATTGCGGTGAATGTGTAGGATTTGAAATTCTACATTAGCTACTGCCTCTAACATAAACAAGATTTGTTCCGGACGCAACAGCCAACCATCTTGGCGATAACTACCTACATAACGGACAACAGATATAGATTCTGCTGTGCTATTGTGGGTTTCTACCAATTCCAGTTCAAACAAGCGATCGCGCAGATTTATTAACTGGGTTTTGCCTGACTTGGTTGTTTGCTCGTACCAGAGTTCGTCTTTGGCTTTGATGGTATCAATCCAGTTTTCCCATTGTGCAGGCGTCACTTCTTTTGGTGTTGCCACATTTATCAAATACTCTGCGGACTCCAAGAGTTGGCTAGCTGCTTTCGCTTTTAAATCGATTTGCGCCACATCATATATGGGTATGTCTGTGGGCATTTCCTGAACTAGCTGTTCTTTAAAAGTATCAACTGGCACTGACATTGTTAGCTCAAAATCCGCAATTTCACCATTGCTAGTAGCTCCTAAAGCCAAAGCAGTAGCTAGAGAAATTCGCGGCATTGGATGAAACCCACCAGTGAAAGCAATTGGCAAGCCTGCTCGCCGTACAACTCGGTCAAACAAACGGATTAAATCCAAATGGCTCACTAAAGCCATGTTACCTTCTTTACCAAACCAAACTCGTATTCGTTGTGTCTTAGCAGTGTTGGGGACAAACTCACCAGCGAATTTTGGCACAGCAGGTGGTTCAATGACGATATTGTGCCCAAAATCAGTGCCACAAACGCCACAGTGAGAACAACCTTCAAAAGAGCAGTCGGGTACAATTGCAGATGCTAGAGCGCGTTCCAAGTCTTCTTTGAGCCACTTTTTGTCAATCCCGGTATCAATATGATCCCAAGGTAGGGGAGTATCGAGGGAGTGAGTAGAGACGCGATTAATCGCGTCTGTACAAAGTGGGGAGTGGGGAGTTAGGAATTCTCCGCTCTGCTCCTCTTTTTGGAAGAGATTCCATTCGCCGTTTTCGATTTGGCGGTATTTCCAATCTAGACCTGCTTGGGCGATCGCATCTCCCCAAGCAGTAAAAGCTCGATCTAAATTGTCATACCAGGAATCCATGCCTGCACCCAATTCCCAGGCGCGGCGCACTACTTTGCCCAAAGTGCGATCGCCTCGTCCAATAAAATCTTCCATTGCCGAAATCCGGACATCGGTAAAATTTGCCTTTGCTCCCTTTATCCGGCGGAATTCTTGGCGCAGCAGGTTTTGTTTGCGCCGAAATTCACTGGTAGAAACTGAGTGCCACTGAAATGGGGTATGCGGCTTAGGGGTAAAGTTAGAAATTGTCAAATTAAAGTTTAAGGGTTTTCTGCCTTTGCCCCGACATTCCCGCTGTAACCAACTTACCGTTTCAGCAATGCCCAAGACATCAGCATCTGTCTCACCTGGCAAGCCAATCATAAAATATAGCTTAATTTTATCCCAGCCTTGCTCCCAAGCGGTTTTGACTCCCCGCAAGAGTTCTTCATTGGTCAAGCCCTTATTCACAATGTCTCGCATCCGCTGAGTTCCAGCTTCTGGAGCAAAGGTTAGTCCGCCTTGTCGGGTACCTCCAAGGATGTTAGCAATATTTTCATCAAATCTGTCTACCCGTTGGCTGGGTAGAGTCAAAGAAATGTTTTCATTTTTTAAGCGATTTTTAATTTCCATCCCCACCGCTGGTAAGGATAAATAATCAGAACAACTTAAGGAAAGCAAGGAAAACTCGTTGTAACCAGTCGCCCGCATACCCTGTTCAATCGCTTCTACCACTTTATCTGGTTCTACATCTCGTGCTGGTCGGGTTAGCATTCCTGGTTGGCAGAAGCGACAACCACGAGTGCAGCCACGCCGAATTTCAATGGTCAAGCGGTCATGTACTGTTTCTACGTAGGGAACTAGTCCAATGGAATATGCTGGTATCGGGGTTGCAACTCTTCGCAGAATTTGTTTTGGCACGTCTGGGCGCAGGGGATGAACTGAGCCATCGTCTGCCATGTCGTAGAACTGGGGGACATATACCCCTGGTATCTGTGCCAAGTCTAGTAACAAATCTTCCCGACTCAAACCGACTTGTTTGCCTTCTTCCAAAACCAAACCAATTTCTGGCAGTAGTTCTTCTCCATCTCCAAGGGCGAAAAAGTCGAAGAAGTCAGCGTAAGGCTCAGGATTTGATGTTGCTGTTTGTCCCCCAGCAAAAATTAACGGGTAAGAAGAGGACGCGGTGACGCGAGGATGGGGCGACGCGGTGATATTTTCTTTATTCTCCGCGTCCCCGTGTCCCCGTGTCTCCGTGTCTCTTCTCTCCCGCCAAGTCAGGGGAATCCCTGCTAAATCCAACATTTCTAGGATATT
Organism: Nostoc sp. FACHB-973; assembly: GCF_014698115.1. Lineage (GTDB taxonomy): Bacteria > Cyanobacteriota > Cyanobacteriia > Cyanobacteriales > Nostocaceae > Nostoc > Nostoc muscorum. The sequence goes on along the minus strand of NZ_JACJSJ010000052.1, from coordinate 3,215 downwards.
AGTTGCACCCAGTTCGTAACTGAGGCTAAAGCCTAAAATGTCGAATTCTGTGAGCGATCGCTTTGACTCTACCGCAAACAACGGTGTATTAGTTTCCCGTAGTTTGGCTGATAGATCTTGTCCTGGCAAGTAGGCGCGATCGCACAATTGGCTCTTTTGGGCATTCAAAATGTTATACAGAATGATGTGCCCTAAATTCGATGCACCGACTTCATAGACTTCTGGGTAGGTTAAGACCCAGCGTATTGTTGTCGTATCCCAAGGTTTGTGTACTGCTAAGCGTTCGTTACCCAAGTAACGCCCTGGTTTTAGAATATCCGATGTTATTAATTTTTCAACTGCAACAGCCACTATGCTATCTTCGAGCTACCTTAATTACAGTTACTCAGGCTTAACCTTAGCATTGAATTAGGTTTTTCAACAAAGTTTCTCGTTGCAACTTATAACTCCTTTACATAAAGTCTGCTCCTTACCTGAACTTTGCTCGTTTTACATAGGTTTTATATAAATTTATGTTGCAGACAAGTCAGCTTCGCTTTCCAAAATTTCAAAAACTCTATCGAGTTGCGTCAGTTCAAAAATAATTTGAACTGAGGGAGCAACATTGCAAAGTCGGAAACTCCTGTTTAAACCCAGAGCTAGTTTGTGTGCAGATAACAATGCCATCAAACCTGCGCTGTCTAATGATTCTACTGCCGCTAGATCTACTACCAAAATGGAAATATCATTTTTTGTGAGTCCTGTGGTCAGATCTCGTTCAAATTCCAAGGCGTTTGCAGCATTCAAACAGCCTTGGGGTTGAATAACCGCAATTTTGGGATACTGAAGCACTGCTTGCATGGTTACATCCTATGAGAGTTATTGAAGCGTCAAGGTAAGAATTATTTGAACATAAACTTTTTTTTGTCGCATCGACCATATGTCTTAGGTTTCTTTGCTGAATCTTTATTGCTTTAGTATGTCTGTTTAAAGATTGTCATAATTCCAGTTTAAAATGTGTTCTTATATACTTTTTTTTTATCTCAGTTCAAAAACAATCAACATAAGACAGTGGTAGAGCAAATAAATTATCCGTAACTTTCCTGAGGAAACTTGCCTAGTCTATAACTTAAGCTAATTTAGCCAAGTCTTAACGGTAAGTTAAATCCCGCACTTTACGGTTACTGTTGACATTGGTCAAAGTCTGAGAAAATTATTTATCTAACTAAACTTAAACTGTGATCTAAATCACTAGTCAATTAGTATTTGATCGCTTTTTATACTTAGATTTATCTGGAATAATTAATGTCAATATAGAGTTGGATTATTAGTTATGAGAACTAGGTACGCTATTCGTAAATTGGTAGAAAAAGCTCTTGATATTAAAAAACTAACTCCTGAGATAGAAAATGAAATCAACTCGGAACTCACGCAACTAGGTTACATTTCTGACGTTGATTACGAAGCTTTAGAATTATTAATGGCAGAGATGGATGCTGGTCGAATTCAGTTGGTTTCTAGCCTGGGATATTAATCCTAATTCTTTGGATATAGAGGTTAAGAGCTATACTAAGTGAATTTAATTAAGGCTGGAGCAATCAGAGATATAGCGGTTCCTGCGTCGGTAAGGAACAGAAAAAACAATTCACCACAGATGAAGATAGATTCTTGTAGAGGCGTCCCTACCCATGTAACTTATTCAAAGGCAGCGCAGGTAATAAAGGGCGATATCATTGTTTTTATTTTTCTATGAGATTGATTATTTAAATCATAAGGTGGCGTAAACTGTGGTAATGACCATGTACATTGTGCATTCCTGATAATCGCCATGCAGTTCGCTAAACGCCTAGAAAAAATTCCTCCCTATCTGTTTGCTGAAATTACCCATAAACAGAATGAACTCGTTGCGAAGGGAGTTGATATCATCAATATGGCTATTGGCGATCCAGATAAACCGACTCCTAATCATATTCTCCAGGTAATGCATGAGGCGATTGAGGATGCTTCGATGCACAACTATCCGCCTTATCAAGGTATGAAGGAATTCCGGGAGACGGCGGCTAAGTGGATGGAAAATCGGTTTGGGGTGACGGGGTTGAACCCTGATACAGAAATTGTTTCTTCAATTGGTTCTAAAGAAGCAATTCATAATACTTTCTTAGCGTTTGTGGAACCAGGAGACTATACATTAATACCAGATCCTGGCTATCCTGTGTATCGGACTTCCACGATCTTCGCTGGTGGTGAGTTTTTTACTATGCCCCTGAAGGCAGAAAACGGTTTTTTGCCTGATTTGAGTAATATACCTGAAGAAGTAGCTCACAAGGCAAAACTGTTGTGGATTAATTATCCCAATAATCCCACTGGGGCATTGGCAACATTAGAGTTTTTTGAAGAATTGGTAGGTTTCTGCAAGCAGTATGATATTTTGCTGTGTCACGATCACGCTTACTCAGAAATGGCATACGATGGCTACAAACCTCCTAGTGTGCTGCAAATTCCCGGTGCTAAAGATGTAGCGATCGAATTTCACAGTCTGTCTAAGTCGTACAATATGACGGGTTGGCGAGTGGGTTTTGTTGTTGGTAATCCTGTGGGCATTAAAGGCTTAGCCCAGGTAAAAACTAACGTTGATTCCGGAGTGTTTAAGGCAATTCAACAAGCAGCGATCGCAGCTTATTCTAATACCACAGAGGCAGAACTCCAAGCTATCATGTCGGTTTACCAAAATCGCCGCGACATTATTGTTAGTGGACTGCAATCTCTAGGTTGGCCAATGCAGCCTCCTAAAGCTACCCTTTACGTCTGGACACCTGTTCCTCAAGGATATTCCTCAGCAGAATTTGTGAATTTGCTACTTGACAAATGTGGCATCCTTGTTCCTCCTGGTAGTGGTTACGGTGCATTTGGAGAAGGCTTTATCCGAATTGCTTTAACTATCTCTGATGAACGATTGCGAGAAGGAATTGAACGGATGAGAGATGCTGGTATTCGTTACGTGTGATGAAGGGATTGGGGACTGGGGACTGGGGAAGATGAGGGAGATGAGGGATAAGAATTAATAACCAATGCCCAATGCCCCATGCCCCATGCCCCATGCCCAATGCCCCATGCCCCAATCCCTTGAGGGGGCGACAATAATTGTCAAAGTCTTACAGGTAAAGAGCTTGAAGTAAAAGACCCTCTCAAAGAAGTGGAGCTTATTGACAATGAACTGTGCAGCTATTAAACACCTA
>NZ_JACJSJ010000051.1 GCF_014698115.1 Nostoc sp. FACHB-973 | reverse complement strand
ACCCCCTACTCCCCACTCCCCAATCCCCAATCCCCAATCTCTAGCGAAATCAACTGCAAAACAGACGCAAATAGGGCAAAGAATTAATGAAGTCACAGGTGCAACCTAAATTAATTATTCATGGTGGGGCTGGTAGTTCTCTCCACGGTAAAGGAGGATTGGAAGCGGTGCGTCGATCGCTCCATATAGTAATAGAACAAGTTTATTCTTTGCTATTAGCCGGAGCAACTGCTTCTGAAGCGGTGGTGCAGGGTTGCCAAATGCTGGAAGATGACCCCCGCTTTAATGCTGGTACCGGCTCTGTATTACAATCTGATGGGCAAATCCGCATGAGTGCTTCTTTGATGGATGGCGCATTAAGGCGATTTAGTGGTGTAATTAATATTTCACGGGTAAAAAATCCCATTGACTTGGCAGAATTTTTACAAAACTCCCCAGATCGAGTCCTATCAGATTTCGGATCGGCTGAGTTGGCGCGGGAAATGCAAATTCCCAGCTACAACGCTTTAACTGATTTGCGCTTGCATGAATGGATACAAGAACGCCAGGATAATTTTAAAAGCACAATGGCAAATGTAGTAGCAGAACCCGAACTGCTAGAAACTAGTAATGCTGGACGTGGTACTATCGGCGTGGTAGCTTTAGATGCCTATGGTCGGCTGAGCGCTGGTACTTCCACTGGTGGAAAGGGCTTTGAACGCATTGGTCGAGTCAGTGATTCTGCTATGCCAGCAGGAAATTATGCTACTAGTAATGCTGGAGTTAGTTGTACTGGCATTGGGGAAGATATTATTGATGAGTGTTTAGCAGCCAGGATTGTGGTACGTGTCACAGACGGGATGCCTCTCAAGGATGCTATGCAACGATCCTTTGGAGAAGCGCACCAGAATAAACGGGATTTAGGGGCGATCGCCTTAGATGCTAATGGGGCGATCGCTTGGGGTAAAACTTGCGAAATCTTACTCGCCGCCTACCACGACGGCGAAAAAATTGGTGACACCTTGGAATGGACTGACAACGAACTGATAGGCTATTGCTGAATTAGTCTGGGTGCCTCGGCTAAAGTTTCTTACTGATCACCATTGCGGCTAATTCTTGGGCTTCATAACGCCCTTCCAGAGCTTGTAGCGCCGCTATTTTGAGGGCGACTTGATATCCTTGTTGCAGAATATCCCTTAATTCTGCCCGATTCAAGTACACACCACCAGATTTGCGGCGCTTGTTTATTTTGTTTATTTCAAAGACATAGCAAGTATCAGGAAAAATATCAGCTCTAAGAGGATGTTTGAAAAGTCCTCTTCTTGGTAGCAAAATGTTCTAGATCCCCCTAAATCCCCCTTAAAAAGGGGGACTTTGAAAGGTTTTGCCCCCCTTTTTAAGGGGGGTTGGGGGGGATCAATAAGTGCAAAGATACAGTCAACCACTTTTCAAACAACCTCTAAGACTCACTTAATCATACTTTTCCTTAGGAGTGCATTATGCCTTACAAAATGTCCCGCCGCGCTTACGCCGAAACCTATGGCCCCACAGTAGGCGATCGCATCCGACTTGCTGACACAGAATTATTTATTGAAGTTGAACAAGATTTGACTACCTACGGCGATGAAGTGAAATTCGGTGGCGGTAAAGTTATTCGAGATGGAATGGGACAATCTCCCATTTCTAATGCCGATGGCGCTGTGGATTTAGTAATTACTAATGCTTTAATCCTCGATTGGTGGGGTATTGTCAAAGCAGATATCGGGATTAAAGATGGCAAAATTTTTAAAATTGGTAAAGCTGGAAATCCTTATATTCAAAATAATGTAGATATTATTATTGGACCGGGAACTGAAGCTTTAGCAGGAGAAGGAATGATTCTCACTGCTGGTGGTATTGATGCCCATATTCATTTTATTTGTCCCCAACAAATTGAAGTGGCGATCGCTTCTGGTATCACCACCATGATTGGCGGCGGTACTGGGCCGGCTACGGGTACAAATGCCACTACCTGCACCCCAGGCCCTTGGAATATTTATCGGATGCTGCAAGCCGCTGAGGCTTTTCCTGTCAATTTAGGATTTTTGGGTAAAGGTAACGCCAGTCAACCCCAAGGACTTGTAGAACAACTAGCTGCTGGCGCAATGGGGTTAAAGCTACATGAAGACTGGGGAACTACCCCCGCAGCAATTGATACTTGCCTCAGCGTTGCCGATGAATATGATGTCCAAGTAGCTATCCATACTGATACTCTGAACGAAGCCGGATTTGTAGAAGATACCATCGCCGCTTTTAAAAATCGTGTGATCCACACTTACCACACCGAAGGCGCAGGCGGGGGACACGCACCAGATATCATCAAAGTTTGCAGCCAGGCAAACGTCTTGCCATCTTCTACCAACCCCACACGTCCTTACACCCTCAACACCTTAGATGAACACCTAGATATGTTGATGGTATGTCATCACCTCGATCCGGCGATCGCCGAAGATGTCGCCTTTGCTGAATCCCGCATCCGCCGAGAAACCATTGCCGCTGAAGACATTTTGCACGACTTAGGCGCATTTAGCATGATTTCTTCTGATTCTCAAGCAATGGGAAGGGTAGGCGAAGTGATAATTCGCACTTGGCAAACATCTCACAAAATGAAGGTACAACGAGGAACTCTTAACCCACAAGGAACTGAGCAACAAGCAGATAATTATCGTGCAAAAAGATATGTTGCTAAGTATACTATTAATCCGGCGATCGCTCACGGAATTGCTGAGTTTGTGGGTTCAGTGGAAGAGGGAAAATTAGCAGATTTGTGCCTATGGCGTCCCGCATTTTTCGGCGTCAAGCCAGAAATAGTAATCAAAGGCGGAATGATTGCCTGGTCGCAAATGGGCGATGCTAACGCCAGTATTCCCACACCCCAACCAGTGCATATGCGGCCGATGTTTGGTAGTTTTGCTGGTGCTAAGAACGCCACATCATTAACTTTTGTTTCCCAGGCGGCTTTAGAAAGGGAAATTCCTACCCAGCTAGGTTTACGAAAAACAGCAGTTGCAGTTTCCAGAACACGCCAATTGACTAAGCAGGATATGAAGCTGAATGATGCACTACCCCAAATTGAAGTTGATCCAGAAACCTACGAAGTCAGGGCTGATGGTGAGTTGTTGATTTGCGAACCTGCAACAGTTTTACCAATGACTCAGAGATACTTTTTGTTTTAATTCATACAGAACAATCTAATCAAAGCACTATGGGTTTAATTACGAATTACGAATTACAAATTACAAATTCTACAACCAACGTTGTTTTTTAGCATAGACAATACTACCAATCACAATTAAAGCCATAACGGCGATCGCAGCAGGATAACCCCAAGGTTGCTCTAATTCCGGCATATACTTGAAGTTCATCCCATAAACACCAGCAATGAAAGTGATTGGCAAGAATACCGCCGATAGCATAGTTAAGCGGTTAATTCTGTCGCTAGTTTCGCTGGCAATATTATCACGTTGAATTTCCATTAATTCTGACATCCAGACTCTCAAACTTTGGTACTCTTGCCAGAGATTATCGATATGATGCACAAATTCTTGATTGAATAATATCTTCACTGGCGGGGAAATCCATTGTAAATCTTCGTAATCCATCATGATTAAAAGTGACTTAATGGTTTGAAAATTACGACGCCCAAAACGAGTAGATTGCCTCATGCTAGCAATTTTATGGTACGTTGATTCATTACCAAAATTTCCTAAAACTTCATCCTCTAAATCATCAAGTTCTCTAGAAATGTATTCAAAGACAGTGTGGTAATTATTTAAAATATCTTTAAAAATTAGATAGAAAAGATAGTCAATTCCTGACTTTTGCAGGTCTATATTTCGCTTTTGAAGATTGTTAGTTAGTACAGTAAATATTTTGACTTCAGTGATTTCAAATGTGATGATAAAATTGCTTCCCAGCAAAATACTGCCACGCGCTACCTCAAATTCCCGATTTTTTAGTTGATGAGTTAAAATTTCATAATTGTCAAATAAACAATCTTCTGTGTCTTCATCCATTCCTGTAGGGGTATGGTTGAAAACCATGTTCACACGAGATGGGTTGAGTTGAAAGTGGTTGAGAATTCTACCAGTTCCAGCGCGATCGCGAAAATTAACACAGCGCAACCAAATATTCTGAGAACTATCAATTCTTTGGAGTACCGTATCAACATCCCTACTAGAGAATAAATCTAGCTGATTCTGAGAAAAGGTGAGAAGAATTAGCATACAGTAACTTTTATCCAAATCCCCCACTAATTGATTCTAATTAGCGCAGCGGTTTTTTCCCATTCAGAATTCAGAATTCTTGTTTTTAACATCACAATTTCATTAAAAAAGCGCCCCCTTTTCAGAGGGCGCTTCTTATTCAGCTATTACCGAAGTATTAGCCGTTGATAGCAGGAGCAGTCAAAGCTACAGGAGCAACTTCACTAGCAGCCAAATCTAGGGGGAAGTTGTGAGCGTTACGCTCGTGCATTACTTCCATACCCAGGTTAGCGCGGTTGATTACGTCTGCCCAAGTGCTGATGACGCGACCTTGAGAGTCAATGATGGATTGGTTGAAGTTGAAACCGTTCAGGTTGAAAGCCATTGTGCTGACACCCAAAGCGGTGAACCAGATACCGACAACAGGCCATGCAGCTAGGAAGAAGTGCAAGGAACGGCTGTTGTTGAAAGAAGCGTACTGGAAGATCAAGCGACCGAAGTAGCCGTGGGCTGCAACGATGTTGTAGGTTTCTTCTTCTTGACCGAACTTGTAACCGTAGTTTTGAGATTCGGTTTCGGTGGTCTCACGAACCAAAGAAGAGGTTACTAGAGAACCGTGCATTGCGGAGAACAAGGAACCGCCGAATACACCAGCCACACCTAACATGTGGAAGGGGTGCATCAGAATGTTGTGTTCTGCTTGGAACACAATCATGAAGTTGAAGGTTCCAGAGATACCCAAAGGCATACCATCAGAGAAAGAACCTTGACCGATTGGGTAGATCAAGAATACTGCGGTAGCGGAAGCCAATGGTGCGCTGTAAGCTACGCAGATCCAAGGACGCATACCTAAGCGGTAGGAAAGTTCCCACTGACGACCCAGGTAGCAAGCGCAACCGAGCAAGAAGTGGAAAACTACCAACTGGTAAGGACCACCGTTGTACAACCACTCATCTAAGGAAGCAGCTTCCCAGATGGGGTAGAAGTGCAAACCGATCGCGTTTGAAGAAGGAACAACTGCACCAGAGATGATGTTGTTTCCGTAGATCAAAGAACCTGCAACTGGTTCGCGGATTCCATCGATGTCTACTGGAGGAGCAGCGATGAAAGCGATTGTGAAGCAGACGGTAGCGGCTAGCAGGGTAGGAATCATCAATACACCAAACCAACCAACATAAATGCGGTTGTCAGTGCTGGTGATCCACTCGCAGAACCGATCCCATACGTTAGCGTTGGAGCGCCGTTGTAAGGTTGTGGTCATTGTTTTATGAGTGCTGTTTTTTGTTAAATATGTGACAGACAAACTTTTTTTGCCTGTTGAAATTAAGTCTACATGAATTTACTTTGATGGGATATTTAGCTTAATACTCTGTAACATTTATCTTGAATAAACTTACGTAACTGTAAAGTTTTTGTTCGCATTTTATAGCAGTACTAAAAAGCATCAAAAGCATTGATTTATCTGATATTAAGGGATTTCAACACTAAATGAATTTCAGTGGCTTGATCGCCTAATTATATAGCTTTACATTTGTTTACAAATAGACTTAAAACTCTCTAATAAAAAACATGTTGCAAGAGTCCATAATCCAGAATTTGTAGGGGTTTCCAATTAGATGGAATACGAAGAATTTGTAGGTTATGCCATTTAACGAAATACCTGATACAGACGTATGGGCGTACATCTGTACGCCCATACAAAGATTTATCTGTTGCAAAGATTTTTGGAAAGTTATATAGCACAGTTTGTGCTATCCTAACGTATATTTAATAAATCGTTATTAATCGCAGTTGCTTGCCTAGCAAGAAAGTTAATCAACGGTAGATTAAAAATCAAAATATATATAAGGCAAGCTACCTTTAGGAGCTAATAACCAAACTGCCCAGAAGCATAAGGGCACGAAAACAAGCTTTACAGGCCAGCTAAACTCTAACTTCAACATCCGGTTAAAGGCATAGACTATAGCCATGAAAGTAGCTAAAGTTGCTAATACCCAAGCGAGTTCGTATTGGCTCATATTTAAAGCTTCCACATAGACTTTTTGGGCAAACTGGGCGTCGGCTGGATAACCCCAAAGATGTCGAGTTACTAAAAAAGAGTCTTGGAGGTTAGGTAGGCGGAACCAAATCCAAGACATAAAAACCATCAGTTGGGTCAACAACCAAGCTATAAATATACCCAGAGGATTTTGCCAGAAATGTTCTAGCTTTTCAAAGCGATCGCTAATAACATCTGTTAGTCGATGAACCACCAATGCTAATCCGTGAAGTATGCCCCAGAGTACGTAACCTAAAGCAGCTCCATGCCAAATACCAGCAATTAACATCACAACAAATAAATTTACACATGTGCGAGTCAAACCCTGACGTGAGCCACCTAAAGGAAAATAAATATAGTTACGTAGCCAATCGCCCAGAGTCATGTGCCAGCGCCGCCAAAAATCTGCAATACTGGTGCTGAAATAGGGAAAATCAAAATTCTCAGGTAAAATCAAACCGAAAAGTAAAGCGCTACCACGGGCAATGTCTACATAGCCGTTGAAATCTAGATATAACTGCAAGCCGTAGGCAAATGTAGCTAGCCAAAGATCGGTACTACCCGCCCGCTGTAGATTGCCAAAACATAAATCGACAAAAATTCCCAGATTATCTGCCAAAATACCTTTTTTGACTGCACCCCTAGCAATTAACCACAATCCTTCTGCCACTCTATTGGCAGTAGGTAATTGTAGAGTATTAAATTGATTTGCTAAGTTGTGGTAGCGCGTAATTGGTCCAGAAATGAGTTTGACAAAAAATAATTTGTACGAGGCAAATTTCAGAAATTGATCGGTAGCAGGGGCACCACGATAAACATCTATTAAATAGGCAATACACTCAAAGGTGAAAAATGAAATTCCCAAGGGTGCAATCAATTTAAAAGAGTTCTCTGGTGAGTTTGTTTCTAGGTGAAAAACAAACGTATATAAAGGCGTAATATATTTAAAGCCTAATAAAAGTAAAACATTTAAAATTATACCTAGCCACAAAAGCTTTAGACGGCGGAGATTCCAGTCACTTTCAATAAATCGCCATTCTTCATTAGAAATTCGCCAGTCAAGAGAATGTTTTCCTAGTGATGTATTTTTACCAATTTCTACTCCCAAGCGAAAATTAATAAAAGTCAATGCTAATAGCAATGGTATGTACTGGATATGCAAAGATCCATAGAAAACTAAACTCGCAATTAGCAATGTCCACAATCGCAATTTTTGTTGTGCTAAAGACCAGTAAATTCCCAGTACACTCAACAAGAAAAGCCCATAGAAAATTGATATAAAGTTCATTTTTTAGTCATTGGTCATTTGTCATTTGTCATTGGGGATTGGGGATTGGGGACTGGGGATTGGAGACTGGGGATTGGGGATATTCTCCTTCTGCCTCCCCTGCCTCCCCTGCTCCCCATCCCCCTCATCCCCCTCACCTCCCTACTTAGCTGGCCAAGGAATCATTGGATCATTAGCTAACTTCTTGGAGACTTCGTAGCCGCCAAAGCGGTTGAGGTGGCTGGGGTCAGAAAAGTAGTCATTTACTTTGAGCCACTGTTGGCTCAAATCACGATAAATAAAGTTGGGATTAGTAGCTAAACGCAACATATATTGCTGAAATTCTTGCTCATATTTTTTACGCACTGGATCTAAATAATCTGCTGTCAGAGGCATGTTGATAAAGACTAAAGAAATTTTCTGAGATTGGGTAAATTGAAGCACTTCTTGGAAAGCAGTATCTTGCTCTCCTCCTACTTGGAAAGATTTATAATCGTTGTCATAATTTCCTGGGACTCTAGAATGTTTTTGATAGTATCTAGCAGGATTAAAGCGAATAGACAAAGGTAGAAATCCATCAAAGTCAACTGCTTGCTGAGAAGTATCTTCTGAATTTCCATCTGTTAGCTGATTTTGGGATGTAACTGTCTGATTCTGTCCAAATTTCAGCAGTTTTTTTTGCAGTAAAATTTTAATTTGGTCGCGGTTTGGATAGCTAGCAGAAACGGATGCTAGAGTATCATTTAACCAATCGTTGACAGCTTGATAACCGTTAATTTCTTGCTTTTCTTCTTTTGTGTTTTCTTGTTTGGGATTTTCGGACAAATCACTACTAGTTGCAGTTGTAGAGGCTTTCTGCAAAGCTTGTTTATAGCCAGCTGATGCAGCGATGGATTTAAAGGTAATATCCTCCCGTCCGCTGTTGAAAGCACGGGCGCCATCTGCCCAAAGAATTAATTTTGGCAGTTCTGATGGTTCTAAAACCTCGCGGATCACAAAGTTGACAACTTGTGCAGTCGCACCATTAATTCCAAAGTTGAACACGTCAATATTTGGATAACCCTGAGTTGCCAAAGCTTTAGAAAGTGCTGCTGGATCTACGCCTCTGAGGGCGCGGGATGAACCTATGATTAATACATCTGGCGGGCTACCTGTTCTAGCGAGACGTTGTTTGTACAGGGCTAGTTGCTCGTCTAATTGCCTAACATTGAAACTTGGTATTTGCGATCGCGCTGCTAAAAGAATAGCAGTGGCGGTTGCTTTTTCTTTCAGTGGTGCGGCTGCTAAATTTCCGCTTTGTATATCATCCCCTTGGGTAAATTGAGAAGCATTGAATACAGTACTTTGATTTGGAGAAGATTTGGTTTTGCCAGTGCTGGTCAAAAATGTCTTTTTATCACTCGGATTTGTCCCAGATGTCAACGATGCTTTTTGCTCAGAAGATGATCCAGGTGAGACACTAGTCACTGTTGGGGAACTCGGCGTAGTGCGGGCGATGATTTGACCCAACACCCAATCACTTTGAAGGGTGAGCAATAATCCCAGTGTCCCCCAAACCAAAGCAATCTTAAGTCCTTGAGCATCAGGATTTAGCTCTGCTGACCGATCGGTTTCGGTAAATAGCTGACTTGTCAATAGGAATTTTTTGACTGCTGCATTGGCTGTTGCTAACCAATCGAGGGCTACTTCTGTAACAAAACTTTGAACTTCTTCTGTGGTTAAATCTGGGCGCAAAATTGGCTCGCTAGTTTCAGAGGTTACCAGATCGTTAACGTATTTAGAAGTAGCAGCAAATTCTGGGGTTGCTTCTGGTACTAAACGTTGGCGATGTTCTAAATCGATGCCATGATGCCAAAAAGGTTCCTTATTCCCTGCACGCCTTCCGTAGACGCGCACTCCTTTAATACCGGGAATTTTTAACTGGCGGATAAATTGTGTAACTTTATTTGCTACTTGTGTTCGTCCTGGACAAACAGGCGCATCACACATAATGTGCAATAAATCACCTTTATTCAGCAGTAGTACGCGAACTCCACCGGTTAAAAGACGCCAATCTAGGTCAGGATTGAGTAAGCGCTCCAATAGAAAAACGATCGCTGGTTCATCGCCAGTATTTGCCAAATCCAGTGGCGATGTCGCAAAAACGGAATGCTCCGCAGCAGGTAAAGCTAGCCAATCAATCCAAGCAGGTTGTTTGTCGCCTGCTTTTTGTCCATATACTGTGGCGCCGAGAATGCCTTGGGGGGCGATCGCTTCTAGCTGGGGTACAATTGCCTCCAAGCACGCTGCTTTATCTGGGATTGGGGCGGTTCCCAAAGGATCGTAAGCTGGGTTACAAAAAACATGCAGCGTTGATTCCTTAAGAGAAACTTGGACAGCAACTTTTAACTCTGACAATACCTCAGTTAGTAATCTGGCGATCGCTTGCACATCTCCCCAACGCGCCCACTCTTTGAGCATCACCTCTGGTGGCGTCAAATCCACCCGCAGCAGCCAATCAGGCGTAATTTCACCAGTCACCTGAGAAACAATAACTGCATCTTGGTAACCAGAAAGCTTGAGATAACGCAACTTTTGGGCTATTGGTTCCGCCAGTAACGATGCGTCAGGACTATAGGCAGACTGGCAAAATATCCACAGGCGATTTTCTTCAGCTTGAGAATTCTTGGGCTTATATAGCTTAATTTTTGCCTGTACTGACACACCCAAACTACTCAGAGTTTCACTCAAATAGCGAGCAATGGCATCTGGCTTACCTTGCCGTGCCAAACTTTCATTAGAGACAATCAGCGCCCCACCTGGTTGTTGGGAATTTTCCGAGTCTGCTAGTAAAGCTTGCTGCACCTGCTCTACATGCTTTTGGATTTGATTCAAATAAACTCGATGGCACCATTTGGGGCGCGGTTCGCCTTTTCTTCGACCATAGACAAATACTTGGTATATTGAGGGTTGTTCGTTGCTTGTGAGGCTATCCAAATCTGTTTGCTGTAGTGCTTGCAGCAAGTCAGACAGGGTACGCCAACGCTGCGGACATTCTGTGCCCTCACAAAGAATATGAAGGTCATTTCCCCGTAATCGGACTTTCACCCCGAAAGTGTTAATCCCTGTTGCTTGGCTGATCCATTGCACTAAGGATTGCTGGCGATCTGGTAATACTGTTTTCATGGGAAATTAACTTTAACAGTCAGCGATTGTTGGGGAATAGTGCCTGCACTTGTAAACTAGAACCATAGGTTTATCACACTTTGACGTTTTTTTTTAACAATTTTGTTACCTTTGTAACTTGCAAAATCGGCAAAGATAGTCTTATACGGTTGCAAGTCTGGCTAATGTTGAGTTTTGCGTTTATTTTACTCACAGTGAGTCAGAATTCAGAAGTTAGGAGTCAGAAGTTAGGAGTCAGAGGTCAGAATTCAGGAGTCAGAATTCAGAATAATTTGATGTTGCTGGCTGATAACTTGTCTTTTCCAGTCCAAAATCGCATCTGATTGACCTAATGCTCCTTGTGGGCTAAACAAACAACAAATCTTATCTAATTTAAACTCCATCTCTTTAGATGTGAAGCCATCCTAACTCCTGAATCCTAACTCCTGAATTCTGATTTCTTTTGACCGATCTTTCCACAACCAAGAACGAGCAATGACAGCAGCCAACCAAAAACCCTCAGATAACTCCCCATCCAATCTGGATTTTTTTAGGATTCCCCAATCATTCCTCTTACAAATAGGTACAGCGTCTATGGTACTGCTGCTGATTACAGAAAAAGCTACAGTAAAGGCACTAGAAGCTATGGGGGAAGCTAGTGAAGAATTATTTCGAGGCGATCGCTTACCCATTCTTGACTTCCCAGACGATAACGAAACTAAACAAACTTAAGAATTTATACATCCAAGAATTATTTGCTCAGGAAGAACATCTTGAGCATCAAGTGCAAAACCTACAAGTGTAAACAGTAATTGGCTTTACAAGAATCGAGAATATGAGTTCCCTTTTATACTCTTCATCGCAAACTGCGGATATATACCCGGTGTCGGAATTATTTTTGCGTCATCGTCTACAGGTAGTGGAAGAATTGTGGGAGTCAGTTCTGAGGCAAGAATGCGGCCAAAACATGGTAGATCTGTTGCGGCAATTGCGGGATTTGTGTTCGCCAGAAGGACAAGCAACAAACGATCAAGCCTCCTCAGCTGTCAAGTTGATTGAACAACTGAATATCAACGAAGCAATCCGAGCGGCTCGTGCCTTTGCTCTCTATTTTCAGTTGATCAACATCATAGAGCAGGAATACGAACAACGGCAGCAATTGAGTCGCTATGAGGCAGAAACAGAAGTAACAGAGCCGGAAACCCCATCAAATGCTAATTATTCGTCCAATCAAGGAGAAGATGATGCGCCTGTTACTGGGGGACTAGCAGCAGAGTTGCTGACAAAGAGTTATGTCCAACAAGCCCAAGTCAAATTAAAAGGTACTTTTGCGGCTTTATTTCCCCATTTATTTAAACTCAATGTCCCACCCCAGCAAATTCAACGTCTAATTTCCCAGTTGGATGTCCGCTTAGTTTTCACAGCCCACCCCACAGAAATTGTCCGTCATACCATCCGCGATAAGCAGCGACAAGTTGTACAACTGTTGCAAAAACTTGATGCTTTGGAAAATGGCTCTAGTATCACAGGAGTGGGACATCCTTGGGAAGCAACAGATATCCGCGAACAATTGCTCGAAGAAATCCGTTTGTGGTGGCGCACAGACGAACTCCACCAGTTCAAACCCACAGTGCTGGATGAAGTAGATTATGCTCTACATTACTTCCAAGAAGTGTTATTTGATGGCATTCCACAACTCTATAAACGGTTCAAATACACTTTATCTCACACCTTTCCGTGGCTAGAACCGCCCAGCAAGAATTTCTGCTCCTTTGGTTCTTGGGTAGGTTCAGACAGGGATGGGAACCCATCAGTCACACCTGAAATTACCTGGCAGACAGCTTGCTATCAGCGCAAAATGGTGCTAGGAAGATATATCCAGTCAGTGAAACAACTGATTGAATTATTGAGTGTGTCGATGCATTGGAGCGATGTGTTACCAGACTTGCTGGAATCTCTAGAATTGGATCAATCCCAGTTAAGTGAGGTATACGACGCCCTAGCGCTGCGTTATCGACAAGAACCTTATCGGCTGAAACTCGCTTATGTCCTGAAACGACTAGAAAATACCCGCGATCGCAATCTAGCCTTATACAATCGGGAAACGCCCAAAAATCAAGACAGCCCCCTATATCGTTCCGGAGCCGATTTTTTAGCAGAACTGCGGTTAATTGAGCGCAACTTGACAGAAACAGGTTTAAGCTGTAGGGCGCT
The DNA here is from genome assembly GCF_014698115.1 of Nostoc sp. FACHB-973. Taxonomy (GTDB): domain Bacteria; phylum Cyanobacteriota; class Cyanobacteriia; order Cyanobacteriales; family Nostocaceae; genus Nostoc; species Nostoc muscorum. The sequence continues at coordinate 42,056 of NZ_JACJSJ010000051.1, read as the reverse complement.
AGAAGATCTGATCTGTCAGGTGGAAATTTTTGGCTTTAACTTGACACAGCTAGATATCCGCCAAGAATCATCACGCCACTCTGACGCGCTCAATGAAATTTTAGAGTACCTGCAAGTACTACCCCAACCTTACGACGAACTCTCTGAGGCAGAAAGAGTTGCTTGGCTAACCAAAGAACTGCAAACCCGCCGTCCATTAATTCCAGCAGAATTGCCATTCTCCGAAAAAACCAACGATGTCATTGAAACCTTTCGTATCGTGCGATCGCTGCAACAAGAATTTGGCGTCAACATCTGTCAAACTTACATTATCAGCATGTGCCGCCAAGTCAGCGATGTGTTGGAAGTGTTGCTCTTAGCCAAAGAAGCCAGACTTTTTGACCCTGCGATCGCTGTTGGAACGATTCAAGTTGTCCCTCTATTTGAAACAGTAGAAGACTTGCAACGTTCCAGAAGCGTCATGCGAGAATTATTTGAAATTCCTTTGTATCGGGCTTTGTTAGCTGGCGGCTACGAACACACAAAAGCAGAAGATGCCGATGAAAATTCATCCTCCCCTGCCTCCCCTGCCTCCCCTGCCTCCTCCTCCCTCACCCCTAACCTCCAAGAAGTGATGTTGGGGTATTCTGACAGCAACAAAGATTCTGGTTTTTTAAGCAGCAACTGGGAAATTCATAAAGCCCAAAAATCGCTGCAACAAATAGCAGAAGGGTATGGCGTGAATTTGCGGATTTTCCACGGACGCGGCGGTTCTGTAGGACGAGGAGGCGGCCCGGCTTACGAAGCGATTTTGGCTCAACCAGGTCACAGCATCAATGGGCGGATTAAGATTACCGAACAAGGGGAAGTTTTGGCTTCCAAATATTCCTTGTTGGACTTAGCTTTGTACCACATGGAAACCATCACCACCGCTGTGATTCAAGCTAGTTTGCTGCGGACGGGGTTTGATGATATCGAACCTTGGAATGAGATTATGGAAGAACTAGCAGCGCGATCGCGTCAACATTATCGTGCCCTAATTTACGAGCAACCTGATTTTATCGATTTTTTCCACCAAGTAACTCCAATTGAAGAAATCAGCCAACTGCAAATTAGTTCTCGTCCAGCGCGGCGTCCATCCGGTAAAAAAGACTTAACCAGTTTGCGGGCTATTCCTTGGGTATTCAGTTGGACACAAACCCGCTTTTTACTGCCTTCTTGGTACGGTGTCGGCACTGCTTTGCAAGAATTCTTGAATGAAGAACCAGAAGAACACTTAAAATTGCTGCGCTATTTTTACATTAAGTGGCCTTTCTTCAAAATGGTGATTTCCAAGGCAGAAATGACCTTGGCAAAAGTAGATATGCAAATGGCACACCACTATGTTCAAGAATTGTCAAAACCGGAAGATAAAGAGCGCTTTGCTAAGGTTTTCGATCAAATTGCTAGTGAGTTTTATCTGACAAGAGATTTGGTGTTAAAAATCACCAATCACAATCGACTCTTAGACGGCGATCCAATCTTGCAAAGGTCTGTACAGTTACGCAATGGCACAATCGTACCCTTGGGATTTATCCAAGTTTCCTTGCTCAAGCGTTTACGCCAATCCTTGAATACTACTGCTACTTCTGGAGTCATCCACTCCCGTTACAGCAAAGGCGAATTACTGCGAGGCGCATTGTTAACCATTAATGGTATTGCTGCGGGGATGAGAAATACAGGTTAATGGGGAATGGGGAGTGGGGAGTGAGGCAGATGAGGGAGTAGGGGGAGTGGAGTTAAAAGACTCATTCAGGAGTAGGGGCGCACAGCTGTGCGCCCCTACGATGGGATGTTTTTTTAATTTAAACAGGACTTACGCACAGGTAACGGAAAATCGAACCACAGAAAACGCAGAGGACACAGAGGAATAGGAGTTTGAGAGGTTTATTGCGTAAGTCCTCTTAAAGTCCCTTAAACACTCATCGGCGAGTATTAAAGACTCATTCACGAGTATCAAAGACTCATTGGCGAGTATCAAAGACTCATTCACGAGTATCAAAGACTCGTCAGCGAGTATCAAAGACTCATTCACGAGTATCAAAGACTCGTCGGCGAGTATCAAAGACTCATTCACGAGTATCAAAGACTCGTCGGCGAGTATTAAAGACTCATTCACGAGTATCAAAGACTCATCGGCGAGTATCAAAGACTCGTCGGCGAGTATTAAAGACTCATCCCCAATGCCCCATTCCCGATTCCCTACTCCCCACTCCCCATTCCCCACTCCCCATTCCCAATGACTAAAAACAAAATTTTAATTTGCACATTTTTAGCGCTATCATCAGGTTTTTTTGGTGCTTATACCAGTGGACAAATCACCACCATGCTGCATAACCAAAAGTGTCAAAACCAATATTGGGGTTTGAAGGTAATATGCAACACTGGGGCGACGCTAGGGGGAATGTGGCAAGGTAGCACAACCGGACTATGGACGGGTACAGTTTTAGGCGCGTTTGTTGGTGGTTTGGTGACGCGGGAAACTCGCAATTAATTAATGGATAAATTTCTTCTAAGCAGCGTTGGTGTCAGCAAGACTGGTAAAATCTACCCATAGCGAAGAAGAGCGAACACCATGACTACTGAAACTAACCCAGGTAATCAAACTACTACAGGTGCCGATGCTGTTGATGAAGCGATCGCACGCGGAATTGATTTTGATGGTTCTCCGATTCCGCCTGCCAAATTAGAACTTTATGGCAAAGTCATGGGGCTAGAGGGCAATAGACAGCGCAGTGGTGTATCTAATACCATGCGATCGCGCATTGTCCGCATCGGTGCCAAACATATTCCCCAAGCTGAACTCGATCAATTGCTTGTAGATGCTGATTTCGCACCCCTGAAAGAAAAAGAAATTGCCTTTTATTACGGCGGTAAGTAATTTTGAGCGTAGGCCTAGCCTACGCATCATTTGAGATATATTCCCATGCCAATCCTTCATGCGTCGAGATTCAATTTTTTACAAACTATTTCAACAATCTCCTACTTTATTATTTGAATTATTGACAAATCCTCCAGCAAATGCATATGAATATAAATTTGACTCGGTAGCTGTCAAAGAACCTAAATTTGAAATTGATGGAGTATTTTTACCACCAGAAAATGAAAGTCCGGGTATTGTGTATTTCTGTGAGGTACAGTTCCAGAAAGACGAAAAGCTTTATGAAAGGGTATTTGCGGAATCTTCACTCTATTTCTACCGCAACCGTGACAGATTTAGTGATTGGCAAGCAGTGATAATTTATCCATCCCGCAGTATTGAACAAAGTAATATTTATCCTCATAGAACATTTCTCAACGGCAACCAAGTGCATCGCGTATATTTGGATGAGTTGGGAGATATCCGTTCCTTGCCTTTGTGGGTGGCAGTGATGGTGTTAACTACAGTAGAAGAGGAACAAGCCCCCGCAGAAGCGCGGTATTTATTAGCGAGAAGTCATCAAGAAAGCTCTTCGTCAGTAAGTCGTGCCATAATTGAAATCATCACGACCATCATGACGTATCGGTTTGAGCAACTGAGTCGAAGGGAGGTGGAGTCGATGTTAGACATCACACTGAAACAAACAAGAGTTTATCGAGAAATTAAGGAAGAAGGACGAGAAGAAGGACGAGAAGCGACGGCTAACATTATTATTCGACTATTAACTAAGCGGTTGGGGGAAATTCCCCAGGATGTGCGTTCTTTGGTTGCTGGTTTGCCATTACCAATGTTGGAAGCATTAGGTGAACCATTGCTGGATTTTACGAGTGTGGCTGATTTACAGGCTTGGTTGCAGGCGCGAATTAATTAAATGTAGAAAATGCGTAAAACCTCTGCTTTTTGTCGCAAGACATCACACTTTTAGTGTCTAACGAGGGTAGGCTAGATCGCTTGTAATTTTTTATGGATATTCTTTCTTAGGGTGTGTTAACGCAGTAACGCACCGTTTTCATCTTATCGGCAACGTGTGATGTGATATCTTACTGAGAGCGTCGCTTCTATCTCACAAATTTACAGTTTTACAGCAGGTTGTTTTCTCATCAGCCAAACCAGCGCACCTCCTGTAATTGCTCCAAAAATAGCGAAATACACGGCAAGAACCAGAAAAAACTCTAACCTATTGGGCGAAGGGGAACCTAGAGCTTGAGAAAGAGGAACGACCAATATAATTGGAATAGCTGCTCCCACACTATTTGCCAGTACCCACCAAGCAGTGCGGGGGAGCGATCGCCGCAATACTAACCATTGAATCATGCCGACTGAAGTACCCCCCACTGCACCCGCTACTGCACCCGCTACTATACCCGCCATTAGAAAACCTATAGTAATACCTACAACTGTTGCCAAAACCCACCACTTACAAGAAACCAGCCGCCTTAGCATTAACCATTGCATAATGGCCAATAAACCACCGCACAAAATACCTAATAAAACAAAACCCGCCACAACATTTGCTCTCCACACTGCATCCCCCACAGGAAGCCCAACACCAAACCCCACAACACCCCCCACAGTATTTACTAACACCCATTTTCCCCAAAAGCTCCAGTCAATTGGTTTGGGGTGAGTGGGTGCTGGAGTCCCTACCTTTGGTTGCGGTGTATTTACTGGCTGAGTCGGCGCAACTCCAGGCGGGTTTGTTCTCCTAACAACTTTTGGCGGATTCAAAACCACTTCAATTTCTGCCAGCCTTTGCAAAATCACCTGAGTATTAGCAGGACGTTGCTTGGGTTTATGCGCCATCATCTCATCTAACAAATCTGCTAAAAGTGGCGATATATGCGGCGCATGACTACGCCAAACTAGCTCATCATTTTGAGTGTCATAAATAGCTGAATCCAGAGGATATTTTCCTGTCAGCAAATATACAAATGTGCGCCCCAGAGCAAAAAAATCTGATTGGGGTACAGCTTGACTATTAATCTGTTCGATTGGTGTGTAACCTGCTGAAGATATCATTGTTACACCACCTTGCTGATTGACAATAGTTGCTGTAACTTGTCGCGCTGTCCCAAAGTCAATCAGTGTTAGTTCGCCAGTCGCCCTCAGCATAATATTAGGTGGCTTAATATCCCGATGGAAAAAGTTCTGGCTATGTACACTATCTAAAATAGTGACTAATTCCCTCAACCATTGGATAGCCAAATCTTGACCAATCGGACGCAAACCACAATTTACCATGTATTTCTCTAAGTCCATCCCCACAATCTTTTCCATCACCAGACAATGAACTGGATTTTGACTGTTTCTCGGAAAATAGACAAAGTAACCATCGCGCTCAACTTTGGGAATACCAGGATTATCTAATTGACTTAAAACTTCTGCTTCTTGCTGAAATAACTCAACTGCTTTTTGTTGATTGTTAATCAGGACTTTGAGAACTTTAGGGGTGTTAATACGCACTTCATTGACTTCAAAAGTCAAGCCAAAGCCACCGCTACCTAACTGATGCATCACCCGATAACGTCCTCGTAGTAAAAGTTCTGAGCCACAATTTAGACAAAATAGCTCATCATCACGATTTTGGGCTTTTGAGCATTGAAGGTTTATACAGAGGCTCATGGCATCAGCAGGTAAAAGTTTTATCTGCTAGTTTACCAGTATTACTGTGTTGTACAACAGTCAATAAATTAGTTAGTAAAATTACTCGAATAAATCTTATATCTTCTTTAATCTACTAATTCTCCTGCTTGCTCTAATACTTTTTCATAAAGAGAACGGCTTACCCAATATTGGGCAGTATTAATCATGGCATCCAACAAGGGTTGCACTTGTGTAATTATGTTTCTATTTTTTGATAATAAAAGAATACCTAAAGTACCAATTACTTGTAATCCTAAACTTTGAGCTACTTGACGCGCTTCACGTTCATCTAACAAAATGCGCGTTTCTCCAGTTTCTATTGCTAAAGCAATTGCTTCACGTTCGCCCTTATCTAATTCTGGTGGTATGTTCAGCCCCATGCTTGAAACTGAGCGAATTTGTAACCATCCAGAGGCTATTGCTTGCAACACAAATTCCGAGCCAAGAAACCCAGTAAAAGTTGTTTCATCATAGACAGCTTGAGGAATAACTATCTGACCAAATACAGCCTCCAAGATATCAAGACGATTAATAGCTGCAAAATTGATTAGAGGTGTAGCATTACAAACAACTCTCACAATCCGTAAAAACCTGCTTTAATTGTCTCAATATCTTGGGCTAATTCAGCTTCATTGTAATGACGTTCAATTTTATTTCGCCCCAAAAGTTGCTGGAACTCCCATACAGATAAGTTGGCTAAGTGACGCGCTTGAGCAAAGGTAAAAACATTCTGTATATATAGCTGTAGGGCGAGTTCCTGACGTATAGCATCTTCACCTTGATTTAAGGAATCAGCTGATACTTTCAAGTTAATTGGCTGAATAAATTGACTCATTACCAACTCGTTTAAACAAAGGTTTGCTATAAAAATAGCAAATTGTACTTTGTATCGACAATTAATTTGAATTTACAAAGTTCTCACACTCAACACATGGGGTGGTGTCGAATCTGGTGGATAAATCACGTCTACGTTTACTATCCGCTTTGTGGAGGGTGGAAGTGTAAGTTGCACTAACGGTTCTAATACCTGCCCAGTTCTGTGCCATAAATGCACGTAGCGGATTTGTTGTTGACCTTGGTCATCGAAATAACGTAGCCGCACAGTACCACGGAAGAAAGGAAAATCTAGGGATGGTTTGCGGAAACGTAGACCACCTTGGGATAATTTATCTTCCTTTAAAGGTGTTTCTAAAGTAACAGCGACGGTTTGGTTTTCGGCAGTGTTATTGCTTAAGGGTAAAGTAAGTTTATATTCCACGCCGTAATTACCATGTGCTTCGTATGCTGTATCGGGATAGCGTACCAGCATCTTGGCTGTTTGGATTTGTTCGGTACCCAATCGACCACCCCGCAGTGTAACTATAGGATAAGAAATAGCTTTGCCACGCTGGGGAATAGTCAGATTGGTGGCTTGGGGATTATCCACCAGTTTTGCTTGCCATTGGGAACCTTGGGAAACACCAGCTACACGCCCATAAATCAGTGCGCCACTAGTAGCGTTTGGAGGAGTTGGTGTTTTATCTCGCGGCCCAGCGAAGTTACCAGTATCTAGTAAAGCTTGCCATTCTGCGAGAGTGGGTGCGCGATCGCTACCATCAGAATTTTTCTTGGCAAACATGGCTAAACTTGCTGCATAAACTGAGTCGCTACTACGCAGCCGCATAAAACTAGAACGACCGTTCACTGGCTTTTCTAGATTTTTGACAGGAATGGGATGATTTAGTAACATCCGGCTTTGCCCGGGAGGAATTACCAGTTTGGCGGGAAAATCAGCTTGGCGATCGCCCCGGAGTACATCAGCAACAGCGCGGGCACCTGGGCCTGAATAAGTCTTACCATCGTTATTTTCAACGTAAGGAGGTAAGGTGACAAAGGGCGCATCCTGCATCAAATAACTCGCCGCTTGCAATACATCCACTGTTACAGGTTTTTTACCAGGGTTGTGGACAATTACACCCAGATATAGGGTTTGTAAATCCTTGGGGGTGTGGGTGTAGTGGTGGGCGAATAAGTCAAAACGTCCTTTAAAAGGGAAATTGAGGTGGGCTGCTGGAATTTTTTTCCCGTTTGAAGGAAAGGTAGAAAGTAAAATACCCTCAGTTTTAATCCATTCTGGGCTATTGCTGTTAAAGACGGGTATTGTATCTAATTTGCCTGGTAAAGTCCGAACTTCCCCAGGTTGGACGATTTCTTGGGGCGTTGGTTTGGGTGAACTTTGAGCGATCGCTGAATTATGGTTACGACTTGTGCATCCCAGGGTTTGAGTTATGGCTAATCCTAATAGAACTATGAATACAGGTGAGGGTAGTTTAGCTAGCATCAATTTCATTTTCAAGGAAGCTGTGGTATTAAAGATAACCAGTTATTACTACAAGTTCCTTCAAGGGGATTTCTGAATGGCGATCGGTTTTATTGGGTGAACGAAAAAAGGTGTGGGAAAGAAAGCTTAGTTAGCGTATTACATACGCCACGACTTTGATTATTAGTTAAATAACGCTCTAAATCGGTAATTGCTTTGGTTACATCTTTCTTCTTTTTTGGGAATTGATGACTAAACCATTACAAATACTCTAGTCGCAGTGACTTTTAAAGACTTATTGAATGGGTAAACCATTATTGTTTTTATATTGCACACAATTAAGAATTGCTATATGACTCATTTTGGTATCATCTGCCCCGCAGCCACTGGTCATCTCAACCCCATGACCACCTTAGGTCTACAATCAAGGATAAAAAGCTAATTTTACAAAATTAGCTTTTTATTTAACGCACATTCCGTAATTCAAAGTTTAATACAAGATTGCTACAAATAATATTACCAAGACTAACAATATTGCTTAGTATTAATATTGAGGACAATTGGTAGGTGTGCGATCGCTAATCATTAACTTGACAGAAGAACGTTGTCGAATCTTACAATTCCATCCAACTCATCAATATTGCCTAGCCAGAGTTGAGGAATAGCATGTTTTAGCTGGAATAATTATTGTATTTTAGATTTATAAATATTCAAAAAACACTTCTGGCACTAATTTTAACTCTCCAGATTGAAAGCGCAAAATATCTATCCATAGTGCCCTATGTTTATGTTTTTCTGATTCAAAAAACACTAAACTTTCTAATTTATAAAACTTCGGATCAGCAAAATCACATTGATAAAGTTGAATAATTTCGTGGCCTTGCCTACCGTTGAAAATAAACAAATTTTCTATACAACCCAGATAGCGAATATTCGTTAACTCTGCCTGAATTTCTTCTTGAAATTCACGTTGTAGCGCCTCGCGGCTAGTTTCACCAAAGTCAACGCCACCACCTAAAGCACGATAAAATGTTTCTTGTTTTGCGGGGTCGTAGCCTTCAGAAACAAAAATGCGATTCCCATCTCGAATTAATCCTAAAGCTAATACCCGAATTTCGCCAGGTTTACTCATTATTGTGATTAATTATCATAAATAGAAGAAGGACGGCTTTCGCTATCTTCAACAGGCCAATCTTCATTTTCGCCGCCGATGTACAAATCTTCAATAGTGACATATTCCTCACTTAGTTGTGTGAGGGCATTGATTAAAATATCAAGGGCGATCCCATCACTAGTTCCCAAGTCAAACCAACAACGCGCCCACTGTCCTTGATATTCAAATTCACCCATATTGTGCATCAGTGCTAGTAAGCTTCTGTTGTACCCTTGGGAATCATAAGTCATGTAGTTGATATCGAGTCCAGTTTCCTGTACCTGGAGATTTTCTGCATTAAATGCACCCAATTTACCTAGATAAAACCAGGAATCAAAAGCTTCTTCTATATACTGCTTTTCGCGTTCAGAAGGATTTGTGCTGAATTTTAGCCAAATCCATACATCAAAAGGATTAATTTCGCGGAACTGAATTTGCATTTTGGTCAAATACCTGAATTATTATGACTGAGACTAAGCATATCAAAGTTGGGAATGGGGAGTGGGGAGTGGGGAGTGGGGAGGAGGGAGGCAGGGGGGCAGGGGAGGCAGGGGGAGATGGGGGAGTGTGGGGAGTGTGGGGAGTGTGGGGAGAGAGGGGGGAAAGATTTCTTCCCCATCCTCCCACACCTCCCATGCCTAATGCCCAATGCCCAATGCCCAATTATCTGGCTGAATTATTTAAGCTAATAGCATTTTTCCGTTCACTCTCGATTTGTTTGACTAAATTACTTGGGAGTTGGGATTTTTTAGTCAATGCTTTGTCAAAATTAGCGATCGCTTCCTTAATCAGTTGCTGACTTTTTTCTTTTTCCCCTAGTCGTCTCAGAATTTGGGCTTTGAGATAATAAATTTCTGGATTATCGCCTGCGGTTTCAATGGCACGGTTGACAGACTCTAGTGCTTGAGGATACCGTTTTAAATCCCGATAGGCAAGGGCAATACCCCGATGCACGAGATACTGAGGAGCAGCATTTTCTTGTAAGCGTCCAATTGCTTGATCTGGACTAGCGAAAGGCAAATTAACCGCCAACAATAAATCCATATAACCCTTGATTAAATTCAGTTCTGGATCGTTGGCAGAAATCGCTTCGGCTTTGTCTAAATATTTATAAACTTGCCGCAAGCGACCAAAAGCTTCTGGTACACCGTTGGCTGTACCTTCACGGATGAGAATTACAGAACCCTCTAAAAAATGACCAACGGCAGTGTATAAATTACCACGTAATGGGTCAGTAGGAATCAACTTTTGTGCGCTTTCCAAGGTTTTCTGGCTGTAGGTGCTTAGTTTAGCCCAATCCTTATTTCCGTATGCTAAAGATGCTTTCATGGCATAAGCTAGAGGTTCATTTGGCTCTTTGGCTAGTGCTTCTTTGAGGTAACCTTCTGCTGCTCGATAATTGCCTTGTTGGAAAATCGCTTCAAAAGCTGCTTGAGTTTGATCGCCAATCTCATGAGGTTTCTCAGTGCGAAAGGGATCGCCAGCTAACGAGGGATTTATGGAAAGATTAAGTGCGATTGCCCAAGGGGCAACGCCAAAGGCGAACGCAGCCCCAAAACCCACCTGAGCAAATTTAGTGAGTCTAGCAAACACGACTAATTGAGAACAGGAAAACCTTTGAGTCATTTTAACCCTCAGAATAATTGCGGTTGAAATAGTTGTATGTGTTACTTAGAATGCAAAAATGGCTAATTTTAACTTGTGTCTGCTTGAGGCAAAATTTTCTATCAAGGTTGACTTGGGTAATTTTTTCATGTTCCCAGGCATGTTGTAGCCATTGTTTAAGGGTGAGTCTGCCACAATGGAGAAAAGGTGGATAATTCTTGCTGCTAGATTAGGGTGTTAAAGCAAGTAATGTAATATGAATTTTTTTTAGAATTTTCCAGCTGCTCTTGGTGTAGTTAATCAGTAATTTGCCGACTTTTTGGTAATCTTAACAAATGCTCTATCTCCGAAATCTAATTTATCACCCCACAGCGTGCCCAACAGCGATTCTCAAATCGATCAACTTAGAATTAGCACCCCAGCAGCTTGGTCTGATTATTGGTCCGAGTGGTTCTGGTAAAAGTACTTTACTAGAAATTTTATCTGGACTAGCTGAACCCACCTCTGGCGCACTCTTTTGGCGCGAACAAGAACTGATTCCCGAACAGCTACAACAATTGGCTGGGTTAGTGTTTCAGTTTCCAGAACGGCATTTTTGCGGTAGTTCGATTTTAGAAGAATTGCGTTTAGGACATCCGGAATTAGGGTCAGATCGAGTCAGAAACGCCCTGAGTGAGGTGGGATTAGAGCATTTATCGCTCTCCACTGCCCCCCATGCTTTGAGTGGTGGTCAGCAGCGGCGTTTAGCTTTGGCAGTGCAATTGATTCGCCAGCCAAATGTACTCTTGTTGGATGAACCCACTGCTGGATTAGATTGGTCAATGCGGCGGCAGCTGGTAAATTTATTAGCAAAACTCAAACAAGATTGGACACTATTGGTAGTGACACACGATGCTGGAGATCTGTTAGCGATCGCAGATCGTTGCTGGACACTCAACCACGGTGAACTAGAATCAGTTGACCCAAAAACACTAGAAGCCAAAGTTAAAGAACCTCTGCCGACGGTGTGAGTGGGGGAGTAGGGAGTGGGGAGTAGGGAGATGGGGAGGCAGGGGAGTAGGGGAGCAGGGGAGTAGGGGAGCAGGGGAGCAGGGGAGCAGAGGAGAGTTCAATCTGCCTTGTTCTTTCCCCTCTGCCCCTCTGCCCCTCTGCCTCTTCCAATGCCCCATGCCCAATGACAAACGACAAATAACAAATGACAAATGACCAACTCATTGCCTGAAATGGCAGAAATTTGGCAGCAAACTCTCAATTGGCAACCAACTGTTCAACAGCAGGCGCAATTCCAAAAGCTTTATGAGTTAATCCTAGAAGGTAACCGCCAATTAAATTTAACTCGCATCACTGACCCCCAAGAATTTTGGGAAAAACATCTCTGGGATTCACTGCGAGGAATTGCGCCACAGGAGCAATTTATTTCCTCTCTCCAAGAGGGTGCATCTGTGATTGATATTGGTACAGGTGCCGGGTTTCCGGGTATTCCAGTGACAATTATTGCACCTAATTGCACAATGACTCTCATGGATTCAACCCGCAAAAAAATTACTTTTATTGAAAAAATATTAACTGAACTGGCCCTGACAAATGCTAAAACTCTTGTTGGCAGGGCTGAAGAAATTGGTCAGCAACCCAAACACCGACAAGCTTATGATATTGCCTTAATCCGTGCTGTGGGGACAGTCTCTGTTTGTGCAGAATATACACTACCACTGCTCAAACAGGGAGGTTTAGCCATAATTTATCGTGGTAATTGGACAGAAGATGAAACAACAGCTTTGCAAAATGCTGTTAAACAATTGGGCGGCGTTATTGAAGCGATCGAAAAATTCGTAACTCCTTTAAGTACAAGTATCCGCCACTGTGTGTATTTGCGTAAGATAGCCACGACACCAACTCAGTTTCCCCGTGCTACTGGTCTACCTACTCAAAAGCCTCTTTGACATCTCCTAAGGGACTTCCAATTACAGCAATTTTCAGGTAAATAGACCACGTTGTAGGGGCGCACAGCTGTGCGCCCCTACCGAGAATTGTGGTTCAAACACATGAAAAGCGCTGTAAAAAACATTCCATCCCTGCGGGACGCTCCGCGAACGTAGGATACCACAGCTAGCTGTGCTAACCGAAAAATGTAAAAATAATTTGGGATAATTTATTTTTTGGAAGTCCCTAAGGCAAGTCTTATACTTTCCAATTGCCAGAGGAGATGGGAAGATTTCGAGTAATTCTTCTGTCTCCCCATCGCTCCTATCTAAGCAAATTTAAATTTTTTAGCGTCTGCAAATCGCTTGTTAATCTCATCCCAGTTAACCACATTCCACCACGCCTCTAAGTAATCAGCGCGGCGGTTTTGGTAGTTGAGATAATATGCGTGTTCCCATACGTCATTGCCCAGGATGGGATATTTACCTTGGCTAAGAGGACTATCTTGATTAGCTGTAGAAGTTACTTCCAGCTTGCCATTTTTGTTACGCACTAGCCAAACCCAACCACTACCAAAACGGCCAGCACCAGCTTCGTTGAACTGTTTTTTGAAAGCTGCAAAACTACCAAAATTTTGATTAATAGCTGAGGCTATATCTCCTGTTGGTTCTCCACCACCTTTGGGCTTCATAATTTTCCAGAACATGGAATGGTTCACATGACCACCGCCATTATTTTGTACTGTTTTACGAATATCTTGTGGTACTGTGTTAAGTTTTTGCAAAAGTTCTTCAACACTTTTGTTTTTGAGTTCTGGATGTTTCTCTAATGCCGCATTCAGGTTTTTCACATAAGTTGCGTGGTGTTTATCGTGATGAAACTGCATTGTTTTGGCATCAATGTGTGGTTCTAGGGCTTCATAGGCGTAGGGTAAAGGTGGTAGTTGGATAGCCCCGGTTGTGTTTGGTGTTGTGGCGGGAGTTGCAGTGTTTCCTTCAGGAGAACTTTCTGCCAATGCACAAGCATCTAAGGCCAAAGCACCAGCACCTGCTGTGAGTAAAAACAAGAAATAACGTCGATTAACAGTCATATAAGTTTTTGCAGCGAATCCATGTCAATTAATTGCTTGTTCTCATTTTCTTAGATTCTGGTTGCAAAAAATTAGGGAGTGGGGAGTGGGGAGTGGGGAGATGAGGGAGATGAGGGAGATGAGGGAGCAGGGGAACTCCAAGAAATAAATTATCCAATTTTGTGGGGTGGGCATCTTGCCCGCTCAGTCCATAGGGCGAGCGAGACGCCCACCCTACAAGAGTTAATTGGATATTTTTTTTTGTCAGTCCCTTAACTCCTGACTCAGCACACGGCTAAACGTCCCGCTACCGCTAACAGCACTTCCCATACCCCATTTCCTACTTAACCAAAGTGCTGAATTATTGCTTCGGCAAATTCAGAACATTTTAGGGGTTCAACTGGTGGTTCTAGCAAACGTGCTAAATCATAGGTGACTTGGCTGTTGGCGATCGCATCTCCTAAACCTTTCTTAACTAGGTCTGCGGCTTCTTGCCAACCGAGAAATTCCAGCATCATCACACCAGACAAAATCACTGAACCAGGATTAATTCGATCTAAGCCGGCGTGTTTGGGTGCGGTGCCGTGGGTAGCTTCAAATATGGCACTGCTATCGCCAATGTTTGCTCCTGGCCCCATTCCCAATCCACCAACGATCGCCGCAGCAGCATCAGACAAGTAATCGCCGTTCAAGTTCATTGTCGCCAGAATCGAATATTCATCGGGTCTGGTTTGGATTTGTTGAAAAATACTGTCAGCAATCCGGTCGTTCACCAAAACTTTATCTTTCCATTTACCATCGCCGTGGCTTGCCCAAATTGAGTTAAGAACTGTTTCAACTTCCTTGACAATTTGCGCTTTTTTCTCTTCGGTAAGAGCATCAAACCCCGGATCGATTTGACGGGCGTTTTCTTCTAAGGAAATATTGGGATTTTTTTCCTTGTTGCTCAAAATCCAAGATTCCCTTTCGGTGACAGTTTCTTGGCGAAACTCGCTGGTTGCTAGTTCATAACCCCAATCACGGAAAGCGCCTTCGGTGTATTTCATGATGTTGCCTTTATGCACCAAAGTCACTTGTTGCTTGTGTTTGGGCAATTGCAAGGCGTGTTTGATGGCACGTCTGACTAGGCGCTGGGAACCGGTTTTACTGATGGGTTTAATCCCAATGCCAGAATCGAGGGGAATTCGTTTTTTACCGTGTTCTGGGGTGGCGGGGATGAGTTCTTCGTTGAGAATTTTAATTAAGCGATCGCCAATTTCGCTACCTTGCCGCCACTCAATACCTAAATAAATATCTTCAGTATTCTCTCGATAAACAATTACATCCAGTTTTTCTGGATTTTTGTGGGGTGAGGGTGTGCCTGCGTAGTAGCGGCAAGGGCGCACGCAAGCATACAAGTCAAAAATTTGCCGTAGTGCCACATTTAAAGAACGAATACCGCCACCAACTGGGGTAGTTAAAGGCCCTTTAATAGCCACACCATATTCTTCAATTGCCGTTAGAGTATCCTGAGGTAAATACTGATAAGTTCCGTATAAATCACAGGCTTCATCCCCAGCGTAAACCTTGAACCAACTAATTTGGCGTTGACCTTTGTATGCTTTAGCTACCGCAGCATCTAGCACCTTTTGGGTAGCAGGCCAAATATCAATACCTGTACCGTCGCCGCGAATAAAAGGGATAATTGGATTATCTGGTACTACTGGTTCACCATTTTTGAAGGTGATTTTTGCTCCAGTTGTAGGGGGGGTAATCTTCTCATACATACTTCAAACACTCCTGAAAGATACGCTGTTGGGATTGGGAATTGGGGATTGGGGATTGGGGATTGGGGAGTCGGGATTGGGGAGTCGGGATTGGGGACTGGGCATTGGCTATTTCTCCCCCTGCTCCCTCATCCCCCTCATCTCCCTCATCTCCCCACTCCCCACTCCCCACTCCCCTGAAGCGCAGATTGTCCCCCTATTCCCTTGTACATTATTTGCAGATCAAGTGTGGCATTGGGTGAAGCGATCGCAATTTTGTACGATCAAAAATAGTAAACTACTTTTCGCTATCGATGGTTCGCCTTGGAGAATGCTCGATAGCTGACCGCTTTTTCACGCTCCCGCTAATACGAGTAATGGCATGACAGACCCAATGATTTTATCAGGCCCTCCTACTGACATCGACTCCCTCCGACAACCATTAATCGCTGGGTCTATTCAAGTCCAACAACAAATCATCTCACAGCTAGCACAGTTGGGTAATGAGGGATTAGAGGTGTTGATGGAATTTTTACTGAAACGACGCGATCATCCAGCGACTTGGGTTGATGGTAAAGCATACCAAGTCCTTTACAAGTCCGATGCACCCCAAGCCAAAGAATTTCTGCTCTCTTGGTTTCCTGAGGGAATTGTACCTCTAAAATCAGAGTGCGGGATTAATTACAATCCTTTGCAACAGCTACTCGCCCTTCAAGATTTCCAAGCTGCCGATCGCATAACCATCGAAAAAATGTGTGAACTCTCCGGGCCAACGGCTGTACAACGCAAATGGTTGTATTTTACTGAGGTAGAAAATTCCTCGGCTGTTGACTTGCAAACTATTAACAATCTATGGTTAGTCCACTCCGAGGGCAAATTTGGCTTTTCAGTGCAGCGAGAAATTTGGTTGAGTTTAGGCAAAAACTGGGAGAATTTCTGGCCGAAAATTGGCTGGAAACAAGGTAATAATTGGACTCGTTATCCCCATGAATTTACGTGGGATTTAAGCGCCCCTAGAGGTCATTTACCCCTTTCTAATCAACTACGGGGAGTGCGAGTTTTTGCTTCTTTATTATCTCACCCTGCTTGGTCGAAGAATCCAGAAAAATAATGTTGGCCTACGTAAAATAGATTATGATGAATCCCACCAAACGAGAATTCTACGTCATCATTGAACGGGATGAAGATGGCTACTATGTCGGAGAAGTCCCTTACCTAAAAGCCTGTTACAGTCAAGGAGAAACAATTGATGAGTTGATGGCTAATATTAAAGAAGTAATAGAACTTTGTTTAGAGTCAGAAAGTGATGAAACAATACCAGAATTTATTGGTATTCAAAAAGTAGTAATTTAATGTCAAAATTACCAGTTTTAACAGGTAAAACAGTTATTAACGCCCTTGAAAAAAGAGGATTTCATGCAGTGCGCCAAAAAGGCTCTCATGTGCAAATGGAAGATGAACATGGACGCTTAGTAACTATTCCTGTTCATGCTGGTAAAACAATAGGTAAAGGATTGCTACGCAAAATACTACGCGATGCTGAACTTACAAAAGAAGAGTTTATCGCATTGCTGGAATAATAAAGTTGGGAACTTTTCCACCCAACCCAAATGCACAATCTCAAATTGGATAATGGCAAACGTTCGTTTAGAAGACATTAAGCGTAGATTTAACAATGTCACCGCTATCGAGGACATTACCTTTGAAATTCCCGATGGAGAATTTTGGGTTTTAGTTGGGCCATCAGGTTGTGGTAAGTCTACAATTTTACGAACGATCGCCGGTTTGGAAACCGCGACTTCTGGCAAACTGTTTATTGGCGATCGCTTGGTGAATAATATTCCAGCCAGACAGCGGGATGTGGCGATGGTGTTCCAAAACTACGCTCTCTATCCTCACATGACGGTAGCCCAAAACATTGGCTTTGGGTTGCAGATGCGGAAGGTTGACTCGAAGATTATTCAAGATAGAGTCGTGAATGTAGCGCGATCGCTTTCTTTAGAAAATCTCCTAGATCGTAAACCCAAACAACTTTCTGGAGGACAGCAACAACGAGTAGCCTTAGGAAGAGCGATCGCCCGTGAACCACAAGTATTTTTACTTGATGAACCTTTGTCTAATTTAGATGCTCAGTTGCGAGATGATACCAGAGCAGAATTAAAACAACTACATCAACAATTAGGCATCACCACAATTTACGTTACCCACGATCAAGTTGAGGCAATGACTTTGGCTGATAAAATTGTGGTGCTAAATCGCGGACGCATTCAACAAATTGGCGATCCCCAAAGTATTTATGCCTCTCCAGCTAATCAGATGGTGGCAACTTTTTTAGGTAGTCCGCCAATGAATATTTTATCTGCAATCTATCAGAATGATGGTTTTGATGTGAGTGGACAATTATTACCTATTCCAGCACTTGTACAGGAAAGATTAAAGTTGCGTCAAGGACAAAATTTGAATTTGGGTATTAGGCCAGAACATTTAAAAATCAATACTGACTCAGAATTCAGCACTCACAACTCAGCACTCCTCCAGGTTGAGGTGAAGGTGGTGGAACCTTTAGGAAGGGAAACTTTGATTCGTGGGGGTTTACCTGGCTCGACAACGGTGCTGAATATTCAGACAAGTGGCGATGTGCGTCCACGTCCAGGCGATCGCCTTTCTCTCGAACTAGATTTAAATGAATTATTCGTGTTTGATCCCAAAACCGGAGATAAAATTTTCCCTCATGAGTGACTGTGGCTGAAAAGTAGCTCAGTTTAGTTAGAAAATCTAAGTCCTAGCACCCTGGGAATCTTGCTACAGACTCCTGTTTTGTCTAGCCCCTACGGTGGTATAGACCCTAAAAAATATAATACATTTTGTTACAGAGCTAAATTACACTAACTAATGGTGATAGAGTCTCCTTGCCAAAGTCAAAAGGAAGCTTTATTTTGTGATTTTATTTGGCAACTCATGTTTTTACTCGTAAAATCGAAGACAAGGTAAAGGTCAGTAGAAAAGAGTCCCTAAATTGATGAATCCGTCCATAACTCAGGGTGCAAGAGCTATCACTAAATCCCAGGTGATAGACCGAATAAACGATATCGCTTGGCAAGCTCACCAAGGTAGCGTTGCAGCGATTATTCAGCTATTAAACGAAAAGCTGGCCAAGTCAGGGGTGAGAACCAGAGCGATTTTTTCTGATGGTGTCTTACAAATTTTATGTGAAGCGCCCAAGGTAGAGCAACTTGAGCAATCTCCCTTAGTAGAACAAATCCAGCAAATTCTGGAATCCATTGCACCGCGTAACATCCGCCGAGTCAATATCAACAGTAGAATAGTTCGGGAACAGCAATTACTTTGGTTAAAGGAAATATCTAGCGATCGCGAAAATCAATTGCTGTGGTCACAGGAAATTACATTAATTCAACCTAATGCTATCAAACAACTAATTAATGATTTGACAGAAGCCCAAGCTGAACTAGGAAAACCAAGTTTTCCGAGAACTCCAGTGTCTCGTTCTTTAGTACTGCTTAACAAAGAAAAACACAAAAATAAACGTAAAACAAACATATTAGCTACCGCTGGTCTGTGTTCTTTGTTGTTGCTTGGTTGGTTTGTATATGCCAAATTAGGTAATAAAATTAAAAACCTAATACAACCAGAAACTTCCAAATCTTTAACAACAGAAAGTACTAAAGAAAGTAAAATTCAAACACCACTGATTACTCCTAATAATACTGTTTCGGAATCATCAGACGATCCATTTGGAACAGCTGTGCGAATTGCTAACCAAGCTTCTGCATCTGGTAAAGTAGCTACAACTTCAACTCAGTGGTTAGAGATAGCTGCTAGATGGCAACGTGCTTCAGATTTAATGAGTACGGTACCAAAAAACCACAGCCGTTATCAGGAAGCTAAGATTCGGACTCAACTATATAAGAAATATAGTGAAGCGGCACAAAAAGAAGCGCTTAAGAGTAAATCTTAGTATAATTTTGTGTAAAACCCTAGCGTTTTTAAATGCTTTAGGTAGCAAAGTAAATACAAAGCTAAGCAAAGTCTTGCCAAATTTAATTAGTTATTTTACTGCTACCCTAACCTATGGTTGAATTACCTCAAAATTCCTGCAATGATGAAAATCAAGAAAAATTTTCTTGATTTAAATAAATATTTTATACATCCGGTATTCTAAAATTCTGACTCCTGAATTCTGAATTCTGACTCCTTCTCATTTTACTTCTCGCACTTCACCCAAGCGCGTAAAACGAATTTCAATACGTCGCCGATTCGGTTCCGACTGACGCTTTTGTTGTGGAATGGGAGCAAATTCCCCACTTGGTAATATTAACTGTGCCGCCGAATAGGCACGAAATTGAACACCCTGCATTTTATTTTGTTGTTGGATTTTTAGCAGTTCTTTCACCACTGCAAGAGAACGCATCAATCCTAAATCAGCGTTAGAACCAGCTTTAAGTGTACTAACTGAACCCCCTTGGCTAGCTGCTACTTCTAAAGTATTGTCTAAATTACTGTTGATAATGCCAATAGGTTGTTCATCAGTGTGTCCAATAATTTCAACTGTATTAATATTGTAAGTTTTTGTCGTTGTTTCTATATCAGGTACAAGTTTATTTGTAATGTAATCCAACATTGTTGGTGGAATCACTGCGCTACCTGGATCAAATCGAGAATTCTCATCTTTAATCAGTAAAATTGGCGGCGTTCCTGGATTAGTTATTTGTGAGATTGTATATTTGGTGCTGGCTAGTAGCAATAATAGCAGCAATATCATGAAAGCATTAGACATTAAATCTGTAAAAGCCGGCCAAATATTTAAGTCTTCATTGTAGTCATTATGTCGGGAACGACGAGTCATAATTTAATATTTTGATTTCAAATAATTATCCTGCTTTCTCCGCAATCCCTTCCATTCCCCGCCTCAATTTATAAATTTCATCTTTGATATTATTAACATCTTTATTAAACTGTTGAATATTATTAACTAACATTTCTATTCCTTGTTTATTTATATCTGTCTGCTGAATAATTCCTTTAATTATCATAGCACTGACATTTTTATATTCGGTATTAAAACTTTCATTATTGTTTTGAATAACATCGATAAAATCTGATTTAGACATATCAAACTTCACGCCTAACTGACTCGCAAATCCTTCAAGATTGGCGACAACAGTTTTAACTTGTTGATTGTTAGAACCGATTTGCTGTGATAAGTTTAAAATTAGGCGATCGCCTAAAGCCTCAGTCGCTAAATTAACTTGTTCTGTATAGCGCTTTACGAGTTCTACTAACTTTGTAAAAGTCTCAGATTTATTGACAATTTCTTGCTCTAATTTATCAAGTTTGTTAATTGCTGTTGAAAAACTATTAGCTCCCTGGTTGAGTTGAGGAATAATCTCACCAAGAGAATTTTGATTCTTTTTATGCAACTCTAAAACTTGAATTGAAGTTTGATTACTATTTTTAATATCTACCGCTAAGGTAGTTAATTCTTGACTACACCGCTGAACTTCTAGTACTGCTGATTCTATGAATTTGGTTGTTTCGGCTAAACTTGCAGCAGATTGTGAAAATCTCTCTTGCATAGTAGTCAAATCTCCTGTAGCTGCTGATAATTTTTGCGGAAACTGACTACTAGCGAAAATTTCAGCAGACTGTTTAAATACATGAGATTTTGTATTGAGTTCATCAATTGTGTGCTTAAATTCATTAGCAGCACCAGATATAGTACCAGCAGCTTCATAAAAGCTCTCATAAACTTTTACGGCTAAATCATTAGCTTTCTGATTCCCTTCCTCAATTTGTTTAGCCACACTTTTCATAGGTTCCTCTATTGCCTGCCGCATTGTAGAACCAAATCTAGCTAAAAATTGATCTTGCTGGGATACCATTCTATTGATAATTTTATCAAGGCGAGTATCACCCTGTACTTTAGGATGATAAATATTATCCAGGTAATCTTCAAGGGAACTAATAAGTCGATATTTAGCAAAACTAGTATTTTTTAACCAATTAAATAGTGTTAATGTAGTACTAAAAAAAAGTCCCGTTAAGCTTGTGGTAAAGGCAATACTCATACCTTCCAATGGTTTTTTTAATTCAGCCAGTAAGCCACTGACATTGGCACTATTAGTTTGATTTATTGTTTGACTGAGTGCTGACAAATTAATCGTAATACCTAAAAAAGTACCAAGTAAACCAAAGGCTAAGAGTAAATTGGGAAGAATACGACAGAAGTAATCTATTTGTTCACAAGTGAATCCCCAAACTTTTTCTTGGCTATAAACTTGGTCTATTAATGCCGCTGTATTAACCTGATCTAATTTACTACTAGCTTCTCTAAATCTTTGCTCTAATTTTTCTAGTATTTTTGGTTGTTGTCCAGGTGAGACTCTATCAATTAACCTTCTTACCTTTTGTTCTAAAGATATGAGATGTTTATAGAGAGCTAAACGATAAAAAACGGTAGCTATAGATGGTAAAACCACGAATAAAAGAGTGATAAAAATTAAGAAAGGAGGTATTGGTGGCATGGAAGTAATTTGTAATTGTGTAAAGATATATATAAAATAGGTTGGCATTAACCAACCTGAAAAATAAACTATAAAGGGTATTGAGCGAAGATTTTTTGTTTTTCGCGATCGTACTCTTCTTCAGTAATTAATTCATCAGCTAAATCTTGTTTGAGCCGCTCCAATTCCAAGCGTCTTTTTGCTCGATTATCGGTATAATCTAATCTTGGCGTCCGATTATCAATATAATCCACTGGAGAATCAATCACGATTTCGCTAGCATCAGTAATTGCTTGCTGATTTAGTGTATTCTTGCTTGGCGCAATACTCCGGTTTGGGAAATTTTTAAACTGCTCATTTATCTTTTTACGAAAACGAGGGATTATCCCTTCTTTAGCTGTGGGATCATTAGTTTGAGAACTTCCAATTACTGCTGTTTTGTAGGGATAATTAGGATTATCTTCTGGTAATCGATCTACTTCTTCAGTAAATTGTCTTAATTTGGGTAAATATGCATTTTCCCACACTTGAGGTTGTCTGGCGATGACAGCAATTTCATTATCTAAAAGCTGTCGCAAAGCTTCAGTCATATCTTGGCGGTTAGCAAGTTCCTCCAAAGCTTGACTCCACTCTAGACTTAAAGCAGCAATATTATGACTATCGCGTAATTGGTCATAATATTGAAATTCTAACTGTTTATTTTCCCGATTATTTTCTAATAATCCCAATGCTAGACAAGGATAAAAAATATCCTCCAAATCTTCCATTTTTTTAGCATCAGGCGGGATAATATCAGGGAAAGAAACGTTATAGTCGTTATGGAGAAAGGAAGAAGTAGAATGCTGTTCCCGTAGATAGGGATTTCTCATTCTTTCCAAACCACTAATTAGTCTGAGAGGAAAACCAGCATACTCATTAACAATTAAAATTTCGTCTTCAGCTTGTGTTGCTTTTAAAACACTGGGTTCGACTCCGATATCTTGTGTAAGTAAAGTTTTAAACTGTCTGACTTCTGAATCATCTGTATCTTTAAAACCTACTAATTTGCTACTTTTAGCAGGATCTTCACGAAAATAGGGATCGCTTAAATTCAAACGCAAAAGGGGTTCAGCTTCCTGCATCACTTGTGCTAAACGAGTTGAACGCACTGCTAGGGAGTAGTTTTGCATAAAGCGTTTAATCACAGAATTGATAATATTAATACTTCGAGAAGCAAATAATTTATCAACTTTGAGATCAATTTCTTTTTGTAACTGTTCTATAGTACTGCGTTCTCTATCTATAAAACTTGCTAAAGTTTGTCCTCTACCAGTTTGTTCTGTAATTGTAGAACTGACTAAAACAAATTGCCGACGTAAATCATCTGTTGGTAAAATAGTTTGATAGCAGCTATCAATATCTTCACTATCAAATATTGCTTCACCGCTCATTTCATCAAAATTCAATTGTCTCAAATCCCTATCTTGCTTTTCGTAGAAACTTTGTAAATCGTCTACTAAGCTGCTAAATGCTGCAAGTTGAGTTGTTCTTTCTTGAACATGTTTTTGCAGGTAATTAACAATTTTTAGTGCTTCTTGAACAACTGTGACATCAAAGTTATGCTGAATAATTTTGCAGGCTTCCTGTATTGATCTTCTGGCTTCATCTTGGAATTGGCTATTTTTATTATTCAGCAGCGGTATACTGGGTTTTTGTTCAATATCCTCGATTGTTTGTTCAGTATCTCGCCATTTTCTGTCTAAATCTTCTATGATTTTCATACCACCCTTATCGGTGATTTGTTCTTGCAAATTTAATTGATAATTATGCAACTCATGTTGTAAAGCATCTAGCCAGTCGCGGGTACTTTTAATAGAAAAATTAGCATCTGTTGGTGTGAGTAATTGACCGAGATAATCATCAATATTAGTTTTTAGTTCCTTGGTAATATTTGGAGAAATCTGTAGTAGTCTTGTGAGCCAAATTCCCCTAGTACTTTCAGTTTCACCAGGCTGGATTTTGCGGAATTGTTCTCTAAATTCTCGTGGCAATTGTCCGCGAATATCATTGCGGTTTTCACGCTTTTGGCACTCGGAAATTTGCCGTTCTAATTTATTTCTCCAAGCACTGATAGTATTACGAAAGCTCTTGTTATTTTCTTGAACTGATTCTGCAAGTTTACTAGTAAAGTTATCCTTGTTTTCTGGATCGTTATGCCAATGATGTTGAATGAGGAATTGCTCAATTAATTTTACGGGATCTGGACTTTGACCCTTGCCACTTAACCAAAATTTCACTAGTTCTAAACTAACGCGGTTTAAGGCAATTTGTACAATAGTATCGCGGGGAAAATAAATAGCGGCTAACCCAAATGTTAAATAACGCTGGGTATTAGGACGTGGGTGTTTATCCCACTGAATCATGTGCTGGAGAAAATTGTCTCTACTACCTTTAATTGCTGGTGCTAATTCACTGGAAAAATCCAGAGCAATTTTATGAGCAATAACATTACATAGCTTACCTTGGACAAGAATTGAATATTCCCCTCCGGTTTGACTAGATACTAAATAGGTATAGTCAAATGGGGGACGTTGTTCTTGGATAACAGTTAAATTTGCAATATCATAACAAGCTTCAAATTTTGTTCCTGGTGTACTGTAATAATTTAGTTCTTTGAGAGCAGCATAAGTGTTGGCGCTCATGCTCGGAGCATTGCCATATAATTCTGGACTAATGATTAAATAGCTAAAAATTTTGGCACTTTGATCGCCATAAAGATGTCTGAGACTATAAGCAATGTCCAAAAACATGCCGCTACCAGTACCGCCACAAAGAGAACCGACTACAAAAATGCTCAGTCCAGGTTCGACTTTTAAACCTGTTTTTAGTAATAAAGAATCATGTCCTCTAGTGCGCCTTTCTGCGCTTTCAATTGCTGTTTTAATCTTTTGATAATTGTGGAAAAAAGCTAGTCTACCTACAGGTCGAATACCTTTTGCACCTTCTTCAACTGCTTTAATATTTCGCAGTAATTGTGGTGGAAACCATCTGCCAATATGGTCGTATGGGCCATGACGAGTATATTCTGAACGTCGCTCCAATCCTTGGATAAACATGCCAACTTCATTGGATGACATTGTAGCACTGACTTTCTCTGCTTCTTTGAAACTGAGGTCTACACCGTGATAGGTACTTCCTGTACGAATACCTGTTACTTGGGTTGCGGCTTTATCTGTGTCAATGTGGATAAAACTCACAATTGGCAGGTTGCTTAAATCTCCATAACGGTCAACAATTAACCGCCGAATTCTCATTAAAACATCGCGTCCAGTACCGCCTAAGCCGATACAAATTGTGCGATTAATTCCCCGATATTGAAATTCATTTGTAGTTGCTTGACTCATAGTATGCACCTAAGAATTACTATTTTTTTAATTTGATAGTGATTTCGTAGTCGCGCTTGCGATGTGGACAATTGAGGCGAAATTTAGATTTATCTATAAGAGTACGTGAGGTAATTTCTCGCTCGTTGTAATAAATGGAAGCCAAATTAGTTGGGACTAAATAAAGTTTCTCACCTTTGCGCTCCAAATATGCTCTAATTTCTTCACCTGGACAGTCAATAGAATCTACGCAAGTAGAATCGTATTCACCAATTGCAATTCTTTTATTGTTTGGCAAGCTACATTTTTGGTCTTCTGGTTTGTCTGTGACTTCAAAATCAACTATTAATTCCCATTTTTTTTGCAGCCGATATACTTTTAATCCAGCTAAAACAAGTCCAATTAATATTAATATGGAAAATAATCCAGGCAGCCATAATTTTTTAACTAAATAAGGTGTGACTAAACAAGTTTCTTGATTACCTGGTGCTGGTGTACAAAATTCCTGGACTGTGGGAGCAATGTCTACTACTGTGAGTTTGTATTCTTTATTATTCTCTGTTTTAATTGATAGCGATCGCCGATTAATTGGCAAATCTTTGATCCAAGCTTGTCGCTGTTGACTTTCAGTAGAATCTGCTTGTCGAAACCGGCTACCAGCAGGCGTTTCTATCCAAATATCAGAGGTAACCCCTGATTGTGTAAATAGAGGTGCATCACTAATCCAAACTACTGATTGCGGCTTGATATTTTGATTTGCTTGCAAGCGATTTTGATTAATCTGAGCAAGACCTTGATAAATAGTCAATTCAGCTTGCTGAATATCTGTACCATATAATCCCAGGTCTGGCGAAGGAATTTTTGCTAAAATTTTGTCAATATTTTCTTGATTTTTACTACTAAAGTAGATGGGTGTGCCTAAAGGATTTACATCCGATTTAGCTTCAGTTAAAACTATATCTTGAGCAAAAGGAATAACGTATACAGTATCTCCAGGTTTCAGGCTATCTGTAATAATTTGACGTAAGCGGATACGACCTTCATCATTGAGTCCCACGCTTTCTGTCAAATCAATAGCCAAGACAACATCTCGTCCGCCACCCAAAACGGCAACTAAATCTAACCCGATTTTTTGTGTAGAAGTAAGTGTTTGTCCGGGAGTAACTTTGTTTGTAGTCACAAATAATACAATTTTATTTAAATAATGTATCAGACTTCTTGCATAGATACCTAGTAAATGTAATTTGTGCTTTCATCTCCATATAAAATGGTAATTACAAAAACTCCACCTATATACTTACGCACTCGTAAATAGTAAGCTTTGCTTTTTGGGTTACTCAGACAGAGGAAGTTTAGTACACAGTGATTTTTGCTTGAAGTCTATTATCACATATTGTATACATTATGACTGGTGGTTGAAAATTTATAGTATTGTAAATAATAATGTTGCGAACAATTGCGACCTCATTGGCAATCAGGTCGATTTAAGTCGTATTCATTCTGTTCAACCCCATTTTCAAACCTCATAAATTGGCAAAGATTCTACTGTATATAGGGTTTAAGTGTCATTCGCCATCACTAACAGTTAAATCAAGAGGAGGAATTTGATCGGCGGTTAATGTCACAACTTTACCGTCTTGCCAAACGCTAACAGATTCCCCTAAACGGCAGTGTCTTTCAATAGCTTTAGCAATAGCAGCTTTGACACCAGCATCAATTTTTTGGTGGATTTCTGTTAAGGGAATTTGCGGTTTATTCCCTGGCTGTAATTCGATTCCAGATTTGGGGTTCATAGATAATTGCTTGGTGATTGATATCTGATGCAGCCACTAATATAGCTTTAGACCCAGAATT
Source organism: Nostoc sp. FACHB-973 (assembly GCF_014698115.1). GTDB lineage: Bacteria > Cyanobacteriota > Cyanobacteriia > Cyanobacteriales > Nostocaceae > Nostoc > Nostoc muscorum. The sequence continues at coordinate 14,947 of NZ_JACJSJ010000051.1, read as the reverse complement.
ATCATAAACGATCCAAGTATCACACACAGGTAAATATAAGTTAATTAGGTTGCTGCGACCTCGTTCATAGCGACGGCGAATAGCATCTTCTGGGATATTGTGACCGCCACTTTCTACACGTCTGCGTACCCGTGCGATCGCTAATTCCGGACTTTGTAATCAAAAGTAAATTAAGTTGATAATATAACCTTTGTTTTGACATTCTCTCAAGAATCGGGCGAAATTACGAGCTGCTAAAGTTGTTTCAAATGCAAAATCAGCTTCAGAATTCACCAGATTTTTTAGTTTTTCTAACATTAATCGTTCAGCTTGAATGGCTACAGATTCAGGGTTAAAAGGCAATACGGTTCGGTTAAGGTTTTTTGATGAAAATTGTAGATTGCAAAAATGCCATAAATTGCCGTCTCTACAATAATCAATCCTTTGTAGAGACGGCGATTTATCGCGTCTTCCCTTAACCCAAGAGTATTGAAACCCACCGACCTGGGTTTCAAATTACTAAAGTCCGCACAGACGGATGAGAGTTTGTGTAGCCCCGATTTCTAATCGCCAGGTATATTTCGCTTAACTTAAAAGTTCTCCAGTTTCTTGGAGGGAGTGTAAGCGGCGATAAATACCCTCGTGACGTAAAAGTTCATCGTGGCTACCCACTTCTACAATCCTTCCTTGATCTAGAACTACAATCTTATCTGCTTCCCTGACTGTACTTAAACGATGGGCGATGACAATGGTGGTACAAGTACCTTGAATCGATCGCATTGCTAGCTGAATTGAACGTTCCGACTCATAATCTAAGCTGGAGGTGGCTTCGTCAAAAACCAGCACGTCTGGTTTGACTAACAACGCCCTCGCAATTCCCAAACGTTGTCTTTGTCCTCCAGATAACCGAACCCCTCGTTCTCCCACAACGGTGTAATAACCTTGGGGTAAGTGCTGCACTACTTCATCAACTCTGGCAATTCTACAGGCTTCTTCAACGTCCTCAAAACTGGCATCCGGCTTACCATAGGTGAGGTTATCCAATATGGTACCGTTAAAAACGTCTACTTCTTGATGAACGATCGCTAACCTTCGTCTATATTTACCCACATCTAAGGTGCGAATATCTTGACCATCAATGAGAATTTCACCTGATTGAGGTTCAAAATATCGCAGTAGCAACTTCACTAAAGTAGACTTTCCAGAACCAGAACGCCCCACTAATGCCACTGTTTGATATGGTTCAATCAACAAGTTAATATCTTGCAAAACTTGGCGATTGGAATTATATCCAAAACTGACATGGGAAAACTCAACTTTTCCACTAAATTTATAAGGTGATTCTGTCTGATTGCTCTCTTCTAAAAGACCAGCAGAATCAACTCCAGTTGGTTCTTGAAGAAATTCGTGAAACCGCAGCATAGCAGAATAACGACGGGCAAAAGTTTCTGCCAAAGTACTAATAGGTTCTAGTTCGGCATAAGCCATGCTAGAAAGAGTTAAGATCATGATAAAGTGACCAAGAGAAATTCTCCCGTCTACTGTTGCTGCTAAAGTTAATCCCAAAATTGCAAATACACAGAACTGAATTACGCTTCTTTGCCAAGTAGATAGTTTAACATAACCTCTGTGGATGCGATCGATAACTACTGTTAGCTCACGATCCAATCTCTGATTTTGCCGCTTCAGTTCTTTACCTTCTGTAGCAAATGCTTTCACGGTTTTGATATTAGTGATCAATTCGGAAGTTCGGCTTTCTGTATCTTCCATATATTTATCCAGAAGAGTTTCGTGCCAAATCAGCCACTGTAAATCCTTCAATGTCAAGCTAAGAATAACTACGAAAGAAATTAAATACAAAACCGCAATTCGCCATTCAATCACCAAAATAAACACAAAAATTGCCAGTACACGAATCAGTTTAGGAATCAACTGTCCGGCAATTTCGGGATAGGAGAAAGTATGGTTTCCAATACCTCTAGCTATGCGTCCAGCAATACGTCCTGGATTATTTTCATCATAAAATTCCAGTGGCAAAGTGAGAATTTTTTCTATGGCTGTTTGGCTTTTATACCGACGCCGCCTTAAAGCTATAGCCCAATGAAACCAAATTGTTAACCAAGCTTGCGTAGGCGCTCTCAAGACAGTGACAACAAAAATTAAGCCAAGTAATATACTCAAAGATAGAGATTTATTAACTGGGTAATTGGTGATGTCAGAAAAAGTTGCGATCGCACTTTCAAGTGGTTTATCCAAGGGTTGATTGGACAAAACGTTTAAAATCTGCCCAATCGCATAAGGTACAACTAAATCAATAATTTCGTAAATGCTAGATGCTGCAATACTGAAAACACTCAGCTTCCAGTCAGCGCGGTAGTAACTGACAATATCTCGAAATGTCGCCATGATGCACACCTTCCAAGAGCGCGATCGTTAACTTGGAACCTATATACTACAGATATGCTACAAAATAGTCAAGGGCTAAAAGTTGAAATCACTCCTTTGAAGTAGTAAGCATTTGTGCAGGGACAAATTCCAGGTGATAGCGATAAAGAGCAACTGGACGAGAACCTGCGGTAAAATAATTTGGATCTTGCGGTGAAAGATAAACAGCAGTAACTTGATCTGCTTCAATTGTTGGATTATCTGTGGAAAGTTTTTTGTAAGCCGTGGTAGATTCCACAGAGTTTAAATAGGGGCGTGAACTGCCTTTAAATAGTTGTTGAAATACCTCTGTAGTAATGAACTTGTCATCAGGAGTAGTTTCTGTAGACCGTGCAGTAACAATGGAAACTAGTTGGTGACTGCTACGCAAGAATGTAATTTGACGATTAGGTGAATCTGGATCTACTTTAACCGCTAACACCGCTTCATTTCCTAAAGAAGCCCGTGCCAAATTCAAACTATTAAATGCTCTATCTGCTACTAAAATTGGTGATTTTTTATCTATCCAAGGGAGTATTTTTAACCCAGTGTTATGTGGTTGCTCTTTTACAAATCTTACTAGAAAACTCACAGGTTGATTTAATTGTCGGCGATTACCTTCAAACCCTGGTGTGACAATATCTGGTGCCAAAGGCGCAGCCAAATCTACCAACGTGCTTGTCACCTCCCAAGTACCAGCCATCCATTCAGGGTAAACTAAATCACCCGAAGCCGGTTCCACGGAGGTTAATTTTTCCCACTGAGGAAAATTAGCTAAGCGTTGAGATAACTCACCTGCAACGGCCTCACCACTCCCCATTAGGAATAAAAGCAGCAAGCAAAAACTCCAAATTACCTTAGTTATCAGCATCAGTAGTTTTGTATTAAACGTTCATTATTTATGGATTAAAAATTAATCTATGGGATAATAATGCACTTAGAGATATTGCGTATTATCCAAATCAAAAATATGGCTTAGTAACTAATTTTATACCGTTTCCAAAAATCTTTGCAAAAAAATGAATTCGCTGTAGGGGCGTACAGCTGTACGCCCCTACCAAAACCTCAATTCTGGTACAACCATGACCAAAAACAAAAAGGATACAAGCCCCTAAATTGATTTATGGGTATCTTTAATTTTGAATTTTGAATTTTGAATTCGGAGCGAAGCGACGTGACATTGGCACTGGGCATGATTGAAGTTTACGGCGTTCCCACAGCAGTGGAAGTGGGAGATGCCATGTGTAAAGCTGCTCGTATTACCCTTGTTGGTTACGAAAATACTGATTTGGGACGAATTACTGTGTTAATTCGGGGGGTTGTGGGCGAGGTGAATGTGGCGCTAACAGCTGGACTAAAGGCGACGTTACGAGTAACCGGTGGTGAGGTGCTTTCTCATCATATTATTCCCCGCCCCCATGAAAATTTAGAATATGTTTTACCGATTTATCGTAGTGCTAATGTCGAACAATTCGGTGCAGATATCCGATTTCCTCCACCCCTATCTGTTTAGGGACTTCCAGAAAATAAATTATCCCAAATTATTTGTACATTTTTCGGGTAGCACAGCTGTGCGCCCCTACGATGGAATATTTTTTTCTTTGGAAGTCCCTTAGCTGGATTAAATTTCTGCTGGTAAAGGTTGCCAAATTTCTCCATACTTTTCTTTTAAAGTCTGCCAAGTTTCAACTTGACCTGGTTCATATTCTCCTGGCTTACCCCATTGCAAAAATAGGCTTAAAGCTGGCTCTTGTTTATCATCTAAAAAGCGAATTGCATAGGTTGTAAAATTTCCTCTCTTGGCTTCACCCGTTTCAAATTTCACTTGGGTAATTTTGTCCATATTCAAGTGAAATTCAAAGCCTTCGGTGTGCATATTCGCGTATTTACCTTTGGGCAATTCTGCATAAAATAGCTTTTCTAACTTACCCCTTGCTTCTAAAACAGCGGCACTGCTAGTAACAATTAGACGCAAAGTTCCGAGATTTTCACAAGCTGCTAAAAATTCTTTTAATGTTGTAGTCATTTGTTATTTGTCCTTAGTCATTTGTCATTAGTTATTCTCTCCCAGTCCCCAGTCCCCAATCCCTATTTTTCATGTTTTTCATAAGCAGCGACAATTCGTTGAACTAAAGCATGGCGAACGACATCTTTTTGGGAAAATTCACAAAAGGCAATGCCTTCAACGTTTTTTAAAATTTGCAAGGCTATTGTTAGGCCTGATGGTTGGTTGAGTGGCAAGTCGGTTTGGGTAATATCACCTGTAATCACCATTTTGGAACGAAAGCCCAAACGAGTCAAAACCATTTTCATTTGACCAGGTGTAGTATTTTGGGCTTCATCTACAATTACAAAGGCGTTATTGAGAGTACGTCCCCGCATGTAGGCGAGTGGTGCAACTTCAATTACACCACGTTCCATTAAATTGGGTACTTTTTCTGGGTCGATGAATTCATAAATAGCATCGTAAAGTGGGCGGAGGTAGGGGTTGACTTTCTGCTGCAAGTCTCCAGGTAAAAAGCCGAGTCGTTCACCTGCTTCCACGGCAGGGCGAGTTAAAATGAGTTTTTCAAATTGGTTGGCTAGGAGTGCTTGGACGGCGACAACCACAGCGAGATAAGTCTTACCAGTACCGGCAGGGCCAACGCCAAAGGTGAGGTCACGTTTGCGTATTGCGTCGATATATTGACGTTGGCGAAAGGTTTTGGCGCGGATTTCTTCGCCCCGGCGACTTCTGGCGAGGACATCTCGCTGTAAATCTTGCAGTTCCCCTTGCCGATCGCTATCCAAAGCTTGACGAGCTGTTAAAATATCGGCACTGGAAATAGTATTGCCTTTAATCCAGAGAACTTCAAGCGATCGCACCAATTTCGCAGCCAGATCAATTTGCTTCTCTGTACCAGAAATCAGTAATTCCTGTCCGCGCAATACCAAACTAGCTCCCGTTTGCCGAGATAGGAATTTGAGATTTTCTTCTCCATCTCCTGCTAAAGCGATCGCACTGGGAATGTTTGGCAACTCAATTTTTAAAGCATCTACCATAGTAATTTTATATTTTGGTCGCACCTTTGGTGCGCTTCCAGCACAACTTGGATTTTGCAATTGTTTTTTTAATTACGAATTACGAATTACGAATTACGAATTATTTAATACCCCTACTCTTAAAGCTTGCTACATGCCCCAACCCTTGTAATTGCAACAGCTCGTACCCCCAAACACGAACAAGCTAAGCGCAGCTTGTCGCAGATAATACTCAGCGGTAGCTACGCTTAGCAAATCTAAAATCCCTGACCTACAACCCAAGAGTGGGTAAAGTCAATCTAAAATTGCAAATCTAAAATCCAAAATTGATTGACATCACCTTGATTTGTTAACGGCCACCTCTACGTGCGACTTCTGCTTTCCGCTTTCGGCGCAAACTGGGTTTTTCGTATCTTTCCCGACGTTTGACTTCGGATAAAATTCCAGCTTTTTGAATTTTCTTTTTAAAGCGTCTTAGTGCCGAGTCAATGGACTCATTTTCACCCAAACGAATTTCAGCCACTCCCTGGTTTCACCCCCTTAAAGAGATTATCAGAGTTGCATAGGACTATTGCCCACTATAACCAGTATGTGATTGATGAAGAAGATTACAAAAAATACAAAAATCTTTTTGCCACTTTTTCATCTTGACAAAAATTCTGAGCGGTTGTGGTTACTTCCGCTCAGACTTTTTCTCTAGTTTTAATCTAGCGGATGCGGGGTTTAACAATGGGTTTAGGCCCATTTGTTCGCGGTTCTCTGGTTTTTGGTGGTGGCGGCGATCGCTCTTCTGTGTCTTCATCAAAAGACATACCCTCCCGGTCTGGAGTAGTACTGCCGTAGATATCCAGGTATACCGATTGTCCAGCTGCTGCTGCGGCTGCGGCAATTACTGTACGAATCGCCTGAATATTGCGTCCTCCCCGACCAAACACTTTTCCTTTATCTGTGCTTTCAAAGGCGATACGAATCCAAACCCGATTTAAGGTTTGAGAAATTTCACTATCGACGCTTAAAGTCTCTGGAGATTCTAAAAACGGCTGCACCAAAAATCTAACTAGCCCAACATAATTGGGACTAGCTTTTGGGGACTGTGTTCCGAAATTATGATGCGGCTGTGACACTGACCTGTTCAAAAACATTGGCTTTTACTAAGATGCGACGTACCGTGTCAGTGGGTTGAGCGCCTTGTTGTAGTCGCTTGACGATGCCGGGAACATCTAGTCGCACTTCATCGGTTCTGGGGTTATAGAATCCCAATTCTTCTAGGGGACGGCCATCGCGGCGAGCGAGGCTGTTAATGGCGACAATGCGGTAACTTGCTTCCCGCTTTTTACCGTATCGCTTCAAGCGCAGTTTGATCATGGTTGAAGAATCATTCTCCTATTGGTTAAGTATGCCGAAATGCTAATTCTAGCACTCGTCTCGTGTTTGCTGCTATTTGTGATTGGGAATGGGGAGTGGGGAGTGGGGAGTGGGGAGCGGGGAGTTAGGAGTTAGGAGTTAGGAGTTATTCTCCTTGTCCTCATCTCCCTCATCTCCCTCATCTCCCTCATCTCCCTCATCTTCCCCAATCCCCAATCCCCAATCCCCAATCCCCAATCCCTAAAGATTACCGAATCCTTTTTTCTTTTTTTCTTTCTTTTTCTTTTTCGCGGGTGGGGCGCCAGCGTTGTAACCTCGCCATCCGGGGGCAGGGGCACGATTGCCTGCACCGGCGAAGGCGTTGCCCATGCCACCGCCGCCGCCGAACATTCCTGGCATTCCAGGGAAGCCGCCTTGACCCATTTGTTGCATGAGCGATCGCATTTTTTGGAAATCACCCACCAGTTTAGTCACATCTGACTCTCTGTAGCCTGAACCAGCAGCAATCCGCCGCCGCCGACTGGGAGAACTGGCTAATAAATCGGGGTCGTGGCGTTCCTGGCGAGTCATGGAGTTAATCATGGCTTCGCAGCGCTTGAGCTGGGTTTCTCCCTGCTTGAGCTGGTCGTCTGAGAGCTTGTTCATCCCTGGAATCATCTTGATGAAGCCTCCCAGAGATCCCATGTTCTTCAGCATTCGTAGCTGCTTGAGAAAGTCCGTAAAATCGAACTTCGCCGACAGGATTTTCTCCTGCATTTTCTCGGCATCTGCTAGATCAAACTCTTCCTGGGCTTTTTCTACCAAGGTCAAGACATCGCCCATTCCCAAAATCCGCGATGCCATGCGATCGGGATAAAACGGTTGCAGTGCCTCGACTTTTTCACCCACCCCAACAAACTTAATTGGCGCTCCCGAAATTCGTCGTACTGAAAGCGCCGCACCACCCCGGCTATCACCATCGAGCTTGGTGAGAATCGCCCCAGTAATGCCGATTTGATCGTGGAAGGTGCGGGTCAAATTGGCTGCTTCTTGACCAGTCATCGCATCCACCACCAACAGAGTTTCGTGGGGTTGGACAGTTTCTTTGATGCGGGCTAATTCCGCCATCATATCTTCGTCAATTTGCAGTCGTCCGGCAGTATCAATAATTACTGTATTTACACCTTCGGCTCTGCCGCGCTCTACACCTTGCCGCGCGATTTCTACGGGATCGGCATCGCTTCCGAGTTCAAAAACTGGTACGTCAATTTGCTTACCCAACGTTATCAACTGGTCGATCGCTGCTGGGCGATACACGTCTGTCGCCACCAACAAGCAACTACGGTCTAATTTCCTTAGATGTAAAGCTAACTTCGCAGTCGCCGTGGTTTTACCAGTACCTTGCAACCCAGCCATTAGCACAATAGTAGGCTGTTCTTGAGCTTCTACTAGAGGAACATTCTCATCTCCCATCACCTCTACCAGTTCATCGTGAACAATTTTGATGAACTGTTGGTCAGGTCGCACGCCGGAGACTACCTCGGCTCCCTGTGCCTTGGTTTCGACTTCGCTAATAAAATCTTTGACTACCTGGAGATTGACATCTGCTTCCAACAAAGCGCGGCGTACTTCCCGCAAAGCGTCTTGAATGTTGGATTGAGAAATTTTGTCCTGTCCCCGCAGTTTTTTCCAGGCGGCTTCTAAACGGTCAGATAAAGCATCAAACATAATGTAATTACAGGTAGTTCGCCAGTGAGGAATTGTGAATCGCCGATGAATGCGATTCAGATTTTCCGGTAAAGTTTAAACGTGCTATTTACCAGCTTAGTAGTTTTCACCCCGACTGTAGCAACTAGATACCTACCTTTATTGAAGATTGAACTTAAAGTACAGTAAGAGTAAGAATGGCTATTGTACAGCGAGAACATACATCACATATCGCTATGACTAGCAACACACTGCTTGAACCTACAGAAATCATCCACTTATCAGATATCAGTTGGCAAACCTATGAAAACTTGTTAACTGAACTTGGTGTTAATCGCCGCCTGCGGCTTACTTACAATCGAGGTACTCTAGAAATCATGGTTCCTTCACCTGAACATGAACGATACAAAAGAGTTGCGGCTCGATTTGTCGAAACTCTCGCAGAAGAACTAGAAATTAGAATTGAGTGCCTTGGTTCTACCACTTTTAAACGTCCAGAACTGAGTGGCGCAGAACCAGATGAATGCTTTTACATTGAAAATATTAATTTCATCAGAGGCAAAAAAAGAATAGATTTAGCGCAAGATCCGCCACCAGATTTAGTAGTAGAAATTGATATTACTAGCAGTTCTAAAAACCGCTTTCAAGTCTATGCTGATATGGGTGTGCCTGAAATCTGGCGATATGATGGTAAAGACTTTAGTATTAACGTTTTACAAAATCAGAAATATATATCTGTTGAACAAAGTTTAGCATTTCCCAATCTGCCACTAACAGAGATTTCTAATTTTTTAGATCAGGTGGGCGAAAAAGATTATTTGGAATTAGTTAAAGAATTTCGCCAATGGGTTAAAAGCAAAATTTAATATTAAAATAACGAATTAATTTAGATAGCTATAGAAGAATAAGACATCTTGCAAAAGTCTTTCTTTGCGTTCTCTCCTCTGCGCCTCTGCGCCTCTGCGTGAGACAAAAAAATATTTATAGAAATTTATGTCAGAGCGAATCAAAGTTTACTCTTACTCAATATACCACTCAGCAAACTCATACATTGGCATCATTCTTGCCCAAAGATCGTTGCAGGGTTTACCTGTCGATATTGAACGACGACCGATTTACATTCCCAAGGAGCGGGGTATTAAGGTTGCCGATCTCCAAGGAGGAAATGAAAGTGCAGCCGTATCGCTGTATCACAAAGAAGATTGTCTGCGGTGGGCGAAAAAGTACGGCATTGAAATTCGATTCAAGGAGCTTGAGGAATTTCGGAGGTGGGTAAAACGCTGGCAGGAAATGAAATTTGCTCGGGAAGAACTTCCCGCTAGAGCATATTACGCTGCTCGTGGAAGCGGGAAGGAGCATCTTCTGGATGCTGCTTTTTATCGAGCAAGCTATGTTGACTTGCTTGATGTTAACGATGAGTCTGTAATTAGAAAAGTTGCCAATGATGTTGGGTTGAATGGCGATCGCATTCTGGAATTAGCCCACGGCGAAGCAGCTAAACAAGCCGCAGTAGAAGCCTTGGCAGAATACGATCAATTTGGCTGTCCTGGTGTACCAACTTGGGTGGTGGAAGGCGAAAAATTTTGGGGCAAGGATCGTGTTGATTGGCTGACTGAAAAGGTCAAAGAATTATCTTTAACTGCCCCTTGATCATTGGGTTACTGCTGATTTTGAACGTTGTTGTTGGTAAAAACGGACAACTTTTTGCACATAGTCACCAGTGAAGCCTTTGTTGCAGCCTGTATAGTTACCAGTCATCCACCAACAAGCAGCGCCACGCACAGATGCAATTTCATTATTGTTGTTAGCAGCGAATTGATTGGTTAACTCACGGCGGGTGATGCAGGATACAACGGAGCGGGCGATCGCCGGACTGTTTTCAAATTGTGTTGGTGTTAGTTCTCGTTTGAGACAAGTTCTTGACCAGCCTTTGAGGGTTTCTGGTTTCACTTGCCATTCGCTATAAAGTCCATCGTTGGGATTTTTTGTTTGCGGTGCAGCTTGTCGCAACGCCTCTACCATTGCCGCAACTTGGGCATCAGAAACCCGCTGCTGTGCTTGAGCTAATGATGGTAATAGCCCAAAGCTGACAATAACTCCACTCAGTAGTAATCCTATAGGGTTTTTGATCATGAATTTGCAATTATTTTAGATATCACGAGGTATCATATTATATTTTTACAATCATCAATCCTTTGTAAAGACGGCGATTTATCGCGTCTTTGTACAGACGGCGATTTACCCTTGTCTCTTGCCTTAACCAAAACATATTGCCAACTAAAAACTCACGAGGTAATTTGATTTTTACTATGCGAATAGCCAAACGAGATGATTGGAAAACAGAACCTATGCCTTGTGCGTTCACAAATATAACGGTAGAAAAAGTTTACTCGCAGCAAGAATTTGAACGAATTACTGCTGGAGTAATTCCAGAGTGCATGGAACATAAATGGTTCGTTTTCTATGAGGCTCCTTGGCTATACATGCATCGTAGTTGGACTGGTTTATGCGTTTTCAAAGCGCGTTTTGAGGTAGTTGGAGAAAGCGTCAAGATTGCCCAAGTCCAGGTAAATCGAGATCCAGCACAATACTCTAACACCCACGAAGAATACGATGCCTCTTTGTTAAAAATGTTGCTGGATTCACTAACTAACAGGCGACTCAGATATTAACTAGATTTTCTACAGTATTGGCATCATTAGGTAATGCAGCCGTTAAAACTTCGCTGCCTTCTGTGGTAACTAAAACATCGTCTTCAATGCGGATGCCGCGGACATCAGCAAATTCTGATAACCGTTGCCAATTGACCACATTTTGATATTTTGAGCGGACATTGGCATCATTTAAAATTGCTGGTACTTGATAAAAACCAGGCTCAATTGTGACTAGCATTCCTGTACGTAATGGACGATTCAAACGCAAGTAGCCCAAGCCAAAGCGATCGCTCCTTGTTCTTCCTTCTTCATATCCTGCTAAATCGCCTAAATCTTCCATATCATGAACATCTAAACCCAATAGATGACCAATACCGTGGGGAAAAAACAGGGCGTGGGCATCCATTTCTACTAAATCCTGGGGATTTCCTTGGAGAATTCCTAAATCTACTAAACCTTCAGCGATGACTGTGGCAGCTAACAAATGAATATCCGCATACTCCACACCAGGATGTATTTTGGCAATACAAGCATCGTGGGCTGCCAAGACAACATTATAAATATCTCTTTGGGTAGATGAAAACTTGCCAGATACTGGCCAAGTGCGAGTAACATCACCAGCCCAACCCGTCTGGGTTTCAGCGCCGACATCAGCAAGCAGTAAATCGCCTGGTTGCAAATTATGGTGATACTGTTCGTTGTGCAAAACTTCGCCGTGAACGGTGACAATGCTGTTGTAGGAGGTGGTCATATTGTTGGCAATTATTACCCCTTCCATCGCTGCACGAACTTCGGCTTCGACTTTGGCTTGAGGTGTTGCAGCCATACCAGCTTTGTGTACTTCAACAGTGACAGCCGCAGCTTTTCGCAACTCGGCTAATGCAGCTTCATCGTGGGTGAGACGTAGAAAAACGATCGCCTTAGCTAACTCTAAGTCAATTCCTTGGGGAGGACTTAGGGGTAAAATCCATCTATTTAATAGCTGGGATTGCTGCGTCCAAGTAGCAGCATCTTGTACAGGAAGTGTGGCGGCATCTTCTAACCAAGAGCCTAATTCTGCCATTGGTCGAGCCACATCTGCTCCAATTCTCTCGGCGATTTCCTCGCGTGTTGGCATTATTCCATGCCAAAGGGCGCTGCTGGGTGAAGGATCTTCCATGAATAATTCCAGATTGCCCGCTTCTAGGCGAATTGCCGCGTTTGATAATGGTAGTCCAGCAAAGTAGAGGAAATGACTGCTAGCGCGGAAGGGAAAAACATTTGCCGGAAAATTGCGCGGGCTGTTCCTACCTGACCACAAAATTGCTGGAAAATCAATCAGGTTGGCTAGTTTTTGCCGCCGCTGGCGTAGAGTTTCGATGAGGGAACTAGAAGTTTGTTGGATAAGCATAAATAGAAACTCAAAAAAAAGGATAAAGGTTATTTAGTCTTTATCATCACCGTTTTTATCATCACCGTCTTTATCATCATGATCTCCATCGTCCTTGCTATCATCCAGTTTATCGTCGTTATCCTTGTCATTCGGGTTTTGCTGATTAGGTTGCAGGACTGGTTTTTGTTGCTCAATCGGAATAAGTGGCTTTGGTAATTGAGGAATACAGCTAACTAATCCTCCACAAATTAACACTAGGTTCAAACTAGCAAAGATGCCCCTGAATATTTTTAGCTTTATGTTTCCGTTTGATGCTTTCATAAATACATCCTTTGCAGATAATCCTGCTATCGAGTTGGGATGGTGAGGTGAAAGTCTATTATGACGTGAGCGACGACTACGACGGGCTACGCCTACGCGTTTTTCTCCCGGAACCAGTAATCATTTAAAACTGTACATGGTTTATGTGTTTAAATACATATGACTAAATACATCACTAAAAATTACGTACAATCTATATTGAAATTTCTTTTTCAAGATTCACGAACAGATATTTATATTACTTCGAGAATAATTTTATGGGACAAATCATTACTCAAGTTGATGCTTTCACGAATACGCCATTCACAGGTAATCCCGCTGCTGTATGTGTTTTGCCTACTCCCCAAGATGATATTTGGATGCAAAACGTAGCACAAGAAATGAATTTATCTGAAACGGCTTTTCTAGTCAAACAAGATAATGGCTTCAATTTGCGTTGGTTTACGCCGACGGTGGAAGTACCGCTTTGTGGTCACGCAACTTTAGCTAGTGCCCATGTACTTTGGTCAGAAGGACATTTATTATCTGATGAAGTTGCACGTTTTCATACCAAAAGTGGACTACTCGTTGCTAAGTTACAAGGTGAGTGGATTGAGTTAGATTTTCCCGTGAATCACTCAAAAGCAACGATCGCTCCTCCAGAACTTAGCCAAGCTTTGGGTGTACCATACAAAGCTGTGTTGCAGAATTCACTAGGCTATTTAGTGGAACTGGAATCTGAAGAATCGGTGCGGCAAATACAGCCCAATTTCCAGCTACTAAAAACGTTGCCTGTTGCTGATGTGATTGTTACCAGTACTGCTGATACTGATTCTGAATATGATTTCGTTTCGCGCTTTTTTGCACCAGGATTAGGTATTAATGAAGACCCGGTGACTGGGGCGGCTCATTGTTGCCTTGCTGCTTTCTGGCGCGATCGCTTGCACAAGGATCAGTTTTTAGCTTATCAAGCATCGAGTCGCGGTGGCGTGGTGAAGGTGTATTATGATGGGGGCGATCGCGTTTTACTTGGCGGACAAGCGGTAACTGTTCTGCGAGGCGAATTAACTACCGCTTAAAACAGAACTCAGAATTCAGAATTCAGAATTCAGAATAGGCTCTCTTGCTAGCTACCAGACGTAGATGCTCTACTTAACTAATTTGAAATCTGCTCTGACTACAAATTAATCGCATCGGGCAAAAACTCAGCATCAAGAACTTGGGCAATGGAATAAGAACATTCCATTGTAAACGTATCTAAGTGAGGAGTTATTCTCCTAAGGGGAGACGCAAACAGGTCATACCAATTTGAAAATAAAATGCAAAAATAGACCATTTTGTAGAGACGCGATTCATCGCGTCTTCAGCCAACAACGTGTTGCAATCATTAATTGAATTAGTATTAATTTTTGCAAGCCGATGCATCAAAGGTGCAGGTCGATGCAACTAAGGTGCAAGCCGATGCATCAAAGGTGCAGGTCGATGCAACTAAGGTGCAGGTCGATGCATCAAAGGTGCAGGTCGATGCATCAAAGGTGCAAGTCGATGCAACTAAGGTGCAGGGCGATGCATCAAAGGTGCAACAGGTTGTATTTAAATTGCACGCCAATACAAAACACTAAAAGCGGCTGTCACAATATGTAAATAAGCCTATGTTTTAATTTTACAAATGTCCGCTAAACAAACAAATCATCGAAGTCCTGTCACATCCGGTGACTGGCCGATTGAACAATTACCTGGACTCAGCCAAGAAGAACAATCCCAACTGCAAAATTGTGGAATTAATACCACAGTAGCGCTAGTCAAACAAGGAAGGAATCTTGAGGCAAGGGTGGCGTTAGCAAATAAACTCCAGATTCATCTTCAGTATGTAAATAAATGGATGGCTTTGGCTGACTTGGCACGTATTCCCAGCGTCGGAACGCAATATTGCGGTTTATTGCTTCATGCTGGTATCGGTTCGGTGGCACAGTTAGCTCAGACTCCTACTCACAGATTGCACAGACAAATCATGCGCTTGCAAGTAGCAACAATGCAGCGGCGAGATTTGTGTCCAGCCATTGAGTTAGTACAACAGTGGAGTCAGGAAGCGAGAATGGTGGGGAGTGGGGAGTGGGGAGTAGGGAGTGGGGGAGTGGGGGGATGA
>NZ_JACJSJ010000050.1 GCF_014698115.1 Nostoc sp. FACHB-973 | reverse complement strand
CCCCTGCCCCCTGCCCCCTGCCCCGCTACCGTCGCCACTGTGGTAGAGCAGTTTTGAGAAGCTCCTTCTATTTTTTTCATGCGATTTGATGGCGCTGGTGCCATCAAATAGTAATTGACGGTAGTTTTTAGCCAAGCATTATCTAATTCTGCTGCTGAGGCTGTATCTGTTCCCCAGCGCCAGCCTAAAAATGTGGAACGTTCAGTTGTGACTACTGCCGCAGGATTATCTTTGGAATTCCAAATAGCAGGAGATTGGGCGCCCATATCGTTGGGAATTACAGCACCACCGCGCACTTTGCCAAAGAGTGCAGTTTCACTTGCCCATCCTGGAAGTTTGGTTTTTGCAGGTTTGATTTCTTCTGTGCCACTGAGGCTGAATCCCCAATAACCTCCTAAGAGCGATCGCAATAACTGGCGCACTCCTGGTGCTGACAAACTACCCGCAGGACCACTGGCAATTAAACGCCCTCCTTTACTCATCCATTCTTCTAAGGCGATCGCTTGGCTTGGGGTTAATGTCTCGACGTTGGGCAAAAATAATATCCGGCGATCGCCCCAATCCGCCGCACTCTTTACGTTATCTAGAGGAATTACACAATATTTCACGCCAATTGTTTGTAGGCGATCGGTTATCCCTGCCCATTGATTCGCATTTTCTTGGCTATGCACTACGCTCAATACAGGTTCTTCTGTTGCCGCGTTTACTGGTAAAATACTAAATAAATTTAAAATTAAAATTTCCAACCCTAAAATCAATAATTTTCTAGTTTCTTTAATTTCTAAATTTATATTTTTTGGGTTTTCCTGATGCTTCACCAGTCACTCCTTACTTAATTATTAATTAATCCACTTAGTTAATCATAATTCATTAATACGTAATAGACTATTCGTAAAGCTACTTAATAAATATGCTTAATTAATCTAGCGTATCAAACACGATCAAAAATACCAAGCTTGATACTCAAATAGTTACAGGCGATTCCACATAAATTGTTGGCTCTTGCATTGTGAAATTAATTCCGTTCTTCACTAACTGTTTAGAAATTTTTTCATTTGCCAATTCCAATAGACGTTTGCGTAATTGCAGAGAATTTTCACTAGATCCCAAGATAAAGAATGTGATTCTTGTTCGAGTTATTTGCTTTTGTTCGTTGTGATTTAAAAAAGTAATACTAGTGCTGCCTGGATCGATACCAAATAGGGAGTTAGTACTTTCAACAATTACCTGCTCAACCAAAGCTTGTTCTCGTTCTTGCAGCAGTTCTAAAAAATCGAGGTAAAGTAAAACCATAATTTTCTTACCTCTAGTAATATTTTCAATTTCTAAGTTTGCCAATATTGAATTGGGAATAATAGACAACGTACTTTTAGCGGCAGTGCGAATTTTAGTTGAACGAATACCAATTGATTCAACTCGCCCAAACAAACCTTCAGGAATTTGTTGAGATTTCTGTAAACGAATATATTCTCCAGGAACAAACGGACGATCCAAATACAATACAATTGTTCCTAACAACTGTTCTAGGGTTTTTTGAGCAGCAAAAGCTACAGCTAATCCCCCAATTCCTAAACCAGTTAATAATCCAATTAAATTAAATTCTTGACTCTGAGCAAAAGCCAAGACGGCAATAAATCCAAAGATGACATTTGCTAGGGTTTCAAATACTAAAAGCAATTCATCTACTTCTCTACCAAACTTACGCACTAGCTCAATTCCATAGGCTCGAATAAACTGTCGGAATAAGCGAGAGGATAGCCAGGCCATGCTAAGAATTACAGCTAAATCTATAATTGTTGAGAGAAATTTATAGATAGATTGATATTCGACAATCCACGCTAAAGAGAATGAAATGAGAATTAAACTACCTGTGATTCTAAATAGATTTCTAATTGGGTCAATTAAATTGTTATAAATACTAGCAACTTGCTGCGGTGCAAAACGTCGAATGATAATTCGCAAGAATGTCGGGGTATATCGTCCTACCAGCAAAGATAGGAGAATAAAAACTAGAAATACTCCAAAATTAGACAGTGCCGATATTGTGCTATCACGTTGTAAAAATTCCAGAATTATCTGCGAAATATTTTTCATCACTTCTAAATGGTAATGGGCGAGTCAACATAAATTGTTGGTTCTTCAATATCAAAAGCGATACCATATTCTTTTAGACAGTCAGTGATGCTTTGAGTTGCCATATTTAGGAGTTGACGACGTAATTCCATCGACACATCTCCAGAACCTAAGATAAAGAAAGTAACTTGTGCTTGGGTTTTCTCTGCATCTAATAAATTATTGATAGCTTTAAAAGTCACTTCTGTATTCCGGGAATCAATGCCAAATATACCATTCGTGCTATCTAGAATAACTTGACGAATTAATGCCCGTTCTTCACTGCTAAGTGTTTGGTGAAAAGTCAAATAAAGAATAGACATCACTTTCTTTGCACCAGTAAAGTTCTCAATATTCAGTTGAGTCAGAGAACTATTGGGAACTATCATCACAGTTCCCTTCCCAGATGTTCTAATTCGGGTAGATCTGAATCCTATAGATTCAACTCGCCCAAAAGTACCATCAGGAAGACCAATATAATCATCAATGACAAAAGGGCGATCGAGATAAAGAACAATACCACCTAAAACTTGTTCCAGGGTTTTTTGAGCAGCAAAGGCTACTGCTAAACCACCAATTCCTAAACTTGCTAGCAATCCTAAAAGATTGATTTGATGTGTTTGGGCGTAGGTGAGAATTGCTAAAAAGATAATGATGAGATTAGCAACCCATTTGAAGAGGATTAGTAGCTCACCGCTGATTTTTTGTCCACTTTTGAAAGCAGCATTTAATAAATAAAAATCAAAGAATTTTTGAAAGATTTGTGAAGCTAACCAACTAACGGCGATCGCCAAAACTAAGCTAACAATAATTTCTAGTGGATTTGTCCAGCGATTTTGAGGCAATAAGGATACAATCAACTCAAAAATCGCAATTCCCGTTACCACAATTAATAAGTCTTGATTTGGCTTAATTAATTTTTGATAGACATCAGTAATTGGCAGAAAATTCAATCTGTTCACAAGTAAATTTGTCAACGAAACCATGAGATGACCAAATATAAATATGCAAAATCCCACTACCAAACCTATGAACCCAATTTGTAGTTCTCTGTTGGTAATAATTTCTGGTAAAAAACTAAGCATTTCTCAAGTTGCTATGGAAAGCCTATTTGAAAAAAGAATGTGATAGATGGGTAGGGGCACAACAATGTTGTGCCCTTACGAGCAATCAATGTGTCACAAACATTATTTGAATTGGTATCAGCATATCTAGCTGAACTGTTTACAGTAGTTGGCTCTGGGTATCTCTTGCTGAAATATTCACCCCAGTTATTGATGGATTTGGTTTCAACATGATAAGATACACTGTGCTATTGAAGACTAACTGTGCAACTATTGAAATTGCACTAGATATTAGAAAGCAGTTAGAATCCTGAATTGAGAAGACTTTGAGAAATAAGCCTAATAATCAACAAGAAAATCGAGAATTCATAGCACCCTTGATTTTTTAATTACAAGCTGGATTCTAACTGCTTACTTCTGTACTCTTAGGGTTGTTGTAGCTATCAAATCAGTCATTTGAGTTCTGAGAAAACTCTATCCATAGGTAAATGCTAGATAGATAGCCTACCGCTACAATACAGATAGTTAAGATGAAGTTAAAATCAGTCATCAGATTCAATCAAACGTAAAAGTGGGCAACAAGCTTACAGATTTGAGGTTGTAAACTTGGAATCTCACATCCAAAATCTTAGATGCAAAAAAATGAGTTTTAGTCCAAAGCCTTGGACTAGGTAAACTTAATTAGGTCACTCAATCGATGAAACTTCGTATTTAGAGGGATAGCCTAAATACACTAAATTCAGATTTGGGAAAGTACACAACTTCAGTCTCAAAGCCAAGCATAAAGCTTGTTTTACTCCTGAATTTTGACTTCTGAATTCTGAATTCTGCTGTATGACTAATCAAAGAAGCTATCTATTTAAAAATTGACCACACAAACACGTGCAGTTTGTGGACTGCTTGCTCTCAATTCTATTGAGGCAAGTGGCTTAAAAGGGGTAATGAATTAAGCTCGTTTTGCTTTTGGCTGGAATTTTAGATTGAAGAAAAGCCTGTTTTAGATTTTTTTGGCTCATAATTCGCCCTAGTGGGTGAAACAAATCCAAAATCCAAAATCCAAAATCGTTAACCAGTTAGCTTTGATTAGCTGACTAGTTTAATTATCTGCACGCTATTGCTCTATTTAGTTACTGACTCCCAGTCTACAACAGAAGGGATCAAAAAACTAGGCAAAAATTTTTTTTCTCAACACCAACTAACAGAAGTTGCACAATCTTTTTAAATTGTATAGGCTAAAGAGTTAACAAAAATAAGTTAACTAATACAGGTATTAATTAAATCTTCAACGCCTGCTACTGGTAAAATATTTGTCTTCAATTTGCTTGCTAATTCTTCAACACCCATATCATCTAAAAATACCAACTCACCATGCTTTAACATGACCTTTGGCAGCAAAATACCATCACCTAAATCTTGCCCTGCTAAATTTAAAAGCAAGTCATGGCCAGTTAGTAATCCCGTGACACTAATATCTTGTCCCCAGTAATCACTAGATAAAGCACGCATATTTACTTCTAAACCTTCAACCAAATTTAAACGCTTCAAAATCGGTTGAAATGCTTTTTCGACGGTGTTACCTACTACCCAAGTAAACTTTCTCGGATGATAGATTTTTGGCGGTAGTAATTCTGCCGCTGCGGTGGCAAATTCTTTGAGAAATAATTGAATCGAACCAACACCGTTATCAATTTGGGGATATTCTTCATATTCAGATTCGCTTGGTAATTCCTCACCTGCAATCAAAAACCACTCATCAGCTAACCAAGCAACGCTAGAGTCGAATTTTTGACGAAATTCTTGGGAAAGCATTTTGACTTGGGAAATAACTTCTTTAGCTTTTTCCCTAGTTACGTGTGTGAGTTCATCTTCTTGGGGACGAAACCGTGTTAACCCAACGGGTACAACTGCCACCGATGCCACCGTAGGCACTTCTCCAGTATGAAAGGAGGCTAAATCTTTGAGAGTTTGTTCGAGATGTTCGCCATCATTGATACCGGGACAAACAACGACTTGGGCATGAATTTGTAGTCGCCTTTGTTGAAACCACTTGAGTTGTTGCAAGATTTGTCCCGCACGGGGATTTTTTAGCAATCTAATTCTGATTTCAGCTTCCGTAGAATGAACAGAAACATACAACGGAGATAAACGCATTTGTTCAATGCGCCGCCATTCTTTTTCTGGTAGATTGGTGAGGGTAAGATAAGAACCGTATAAAAAACTCAGACGATAATCGTCGTCTTTCAAATACAAACTAGAACGCTTACCTGGTGGCTGTTGGTCGATAAAACAAAATGGACAGCGGTTATTGCACTGAATTAAGCCATCAAAAAGGGCAGTTTCAAATTCTAGCCCCAAGTCTTGGTCGTAGTCTTTTTCGATTTCAATGTGATGTGTTTTACCAGCAGCGTCTAAAACTTCTAGTTCTAAAACTTCATCAGCACATAAAAATTGATAATCAATTAAATCACGGGGATGCGTACCATTGATAGCAACGATCGCATCTCCCGCTTCAAAGCCAATTTCAGCGGCTATGGAATCAGGTAGTACTCTGGTAATACGGGCAGGTTGAATGGTAGACATGGGGCATTGGGCATTGGGCATTGGGCATTAGGCATTTGGTTATTCACCAATGACTAATGACTATTATCTAATTATCCTTGCCAACCTGCTGCGATCGCCAATAAGATAGCACTGCCGAATGCTAATCTATACCAAACAAAAATCAAAGTATTTTTAGTTGCTAAGTATTTGATCAAGAATGCAATTGATAGGTAGGAAAAAATAAAGGTTGAAATAATCCCTACAATTAACAGTGCAACAATGTTATCTGGTAACTGGTGAGCTTGAAATAATTTGAAAATTTTCAAACTTTTATATAGGGTTGCAATAGTGAGAGTGGGAAACCCTAATAAAAATGAAAATTTTGCTGCTGTAGCGCGTTCTAATCCTAAAAATAATGCGGTTGTCAACGTCGAACCAGAACGAGAAACACCAGGGATCAAAGCAAGTGTTTGTGCTAATCCGACTAAAATACCATCCCGAATCTCCAATGACTCAAAACTTCGCTTGCGAGTACCAATTTTTTCTGCCAAACCTAGTAAAAGTGCCATGATAATTGACATGATGGCAATAATTAAGGCACTCTCAGGGATAATATCTTTCAAAATAAACCCGACAATTAAAGCAGGCATTGTTCCAACTGCAATACCTACAATAATTTTCCATTCTTCGCGTTCCCAATCTTTCTGTTTTAGTGCTTCAATTCCACCTTTGATGACACTATAAATCAACGACCAAAAGTACCCTAAAATTGCTATAACACTGCCAAATTGAATTGCATCGACAAAATCTTTAGAACCTAGCTCTTTCCAACCAAATACCTTTGTCACAATCAGCAGATGTGCAGTGCTACTGATTGGCAAAAACTCTGTAATGCCTTGAACAATACCCAAAATAAAAGCTTGGATAAATTCCATATCTAATCAATACCTTTTTCTTGTTATAGATATGATGATGTTGCTTTCTATACTCTTCACTGCACCCAATCTTGTAGAAAATTCAATTTTTCAGATCGCTAACATCATCTGAGACGCTGACCATGTTCTTACACCCATCTCAATAAGTCAACGTAATTTTGGGAGTTCATCAAACTTTAATATTTAGCGAACCGATGGGATTCACTTTTTAGCTGTTAAATTTTACCTCTCAACTCTCTGTAATCCCTTGTCCCTTTCTCCCCTCGTCCCCTTGTCCTCTTCGACGATGCCAGCCCTTTGGGAAATTTCAGTATAATTTGAATGCCCCAGGGGGGGATTTAAAAGTGTGATATCTTAAATAAGATAAAGTTTAGTAACAAATATTAAAAACTTTGATTAATAATACATTATCCTCCTACACCGCTTCTATCCCTCCTCTGGATACTGAGTTTGATGTGTCTAATACGAAGCACGGGGATATCAAAAAATTGGAATCTACACTCTCATCTTCTCCCTCTCTGCCTTTATCTATCTCTTCTCGACAAACATGGCTGGTATTTGCGGCGGCAGTATTTTTGGTATCAGTACCAGTATTTATAGAAGCACCAATAGTGCGATCGCTACCAAGTTTGAGTTTAGCGCTGACAGCATTTTGGGTGTGGCTAAGTTTTAGATTAATGTCACGTCCTGCAACATATGTTTGGGGAGATTTGCTTTTCGGGTTTAGCTGGAGTTGGTTAGCAGGAGCAATCTATTGGGGTTGGTTACGTTGGGAACCTTTATGGCACCTACCGATAGAGTCTATCGGCTTACCATTTGCTTGTTGGTGTTTGGCGAAAAATTGGGGCAAGGTGGGTAACTGGTTTTATTTAGGTTCTTTATTCGGTACAGTTTTAACAGACGTATATTTTTATATTGTGGATTTGATGCCTCATTGGCGGCAAATCATGAAAGCAGATGCAAATAGTGCGTCACAAATTTTACATAATGCTTTAATACAAGTAGAAACACCTTGGGGACAAACTTGGGCAATAATTCTCGCCCTAGTGCTGTTAAGTGTGGGAATTTTATCTTTAGGGCGAACCCAAAAACACTGGTATGCCTTTGCTGGCGCAGTTTTAAGCACAATTTTGGTAGACAGCTTATTTTTGCTAGCGGCGATCGCAGCGTAAAAATACGGCAGAATTCAGAAGTAAAACAGAGCTTGTGTACTTCACTTTCCTTGAAATCTGCTGTATGGCATTTGAAGCATAGTTTACGACATAAACCGATCGTAAAACCCAACACCAAGAGACTTTCAAGCCTATTCCCTGCTGTAACAAAACTTTTCCCAAACGAATTTACGGCACACCAGTAATGATGCTGTAGAGCATTGTTTAGTTAAGAAATATTACAATAATCATCCCACAGCATAAACTCGCCTTAGCTGGAGTTTACGGCATTGGATATCCCAAAATCTCCTATCCGCTTGGGATATAGAATCAGCCACCCAAAAAGATTTTGTGCAGCCGAGAATGATACCGTAGTCTATAGATGCAAGGCTATTGTGGCTGGAGCAGGCACTCTTAGCACTGGGAAAAATTTTTACTAAAAGTACAGTCAAACCCAGTAACAGTAAATATTGTGGACATTAATACGCTGTATATTAGTTTCTGATGACTGCTGTGTTGATTAAGCTATCAGATTTTGTCTTTTGTCCTTTGTCCTTTGTCCTCTAAGGTAGACGCATTAGCGGCTACTCTTGCGAGAACGCCTAAAGGCGAAACCGCAGGGTATGACCAATACTTCGGCTTCTCCTAACGGAGACGCACTCGCGTTCGCTCAGTACAAATGACTAATGACCACTGACAGCTGTTGGCTTAAAACTTTTATTTCTGTTTGATGGAAAGAGGTAGAAAAATCGTGAAAGGATTGGTGCGTTTATTAACAGTGTTTAGTTTGTTACTTGGTTGCTGGGGATGGCTGGGAACAACTCAGATAGCCCAAGCTGCTAGTTTCAACAGTTTTGCTTTTCCCCAAGTGCCAGTTTTGGCAATTGAACGGCAGAATAGCGCAGATAAAAAGCTAGCAACGGAATTCGGTAAAAAAATTGATTTGAATAATACCAACGTCCGAGCTTTTCAACAGTATCCAGGGCTTTATCCCACCCTTGCGAAGCTGATCATCAAGAATGCTCCCTACAAGAGCGTAGACGATGTATTAAATATTGAAGGATTGAGCGATCGCCAAAAACAAACCCTGCAAGCCAACTTCGATCACTTTGCCGTGACAGAACCAGAGTCTGCCTTCAACGAGGGAGACGATCGCTTTAACAACGGCATCTACAGATAACTGCACATTGCAGGTAATGTAGCAAATAGCAGCCCACTCCTGATTCTAGGGAGTGGGAGAGTTAGGAGTTAGGAGTTAGGAGTTATGAGTTAAAAATTCAAAACTCCTAACTCCTCACTTCTAACTTCTCACTTCTACCCCCCCTCCCCCTTACCTTGCCTCAGATAGACACTCCTAGCCAATTTGATGTTTTAGTAGTAGGCGCTGGTGCTGCTGGACTCTACACAGCGCTGTGTCTGCCAGAGTCCTTGCTAGTCGGCTTGATTACCAAAGAAACTGTGGCTTTATCCGCCAGTGATTGGGCACAAGGTGGTATTGCCGCAGCAGTTGCCCCGGAAGATTCTCCGACGCTGCATATTGAAGATACAATCCGGGCAGGTGCGGGTTTATGCGATCGCGCCGCTGTAGAATTTCTCGCGGAACATGCCCCTAGCTGTATTCAATCTTTAGTTAACTTGGGAGTTGCTTTTGACCGTCACGGTCAAGCTTTGGCTTTAACTTTGGAAGCCGCCCATTCTCGCCACCGCGTTCTCCACGCCGCCGACACCACAGGGCGAGAAGTTACCACCACCCTCACGGCCCAAGTTCTGCGCCGCCAAAATATTCAAGTCATCCAGCAAGCTTTAGCTTTGAGTTTGTGGATTGAACCCGAAACTAATCGCTGTCAGGGAATTAGCCTGTTTTATCAAGGGAAAATCACATGGGTAAGAGCTGGTGCTGTGGTACTAGCAACTGGTGGCGGCGGTCAGGTATTTGCCCAAACCACTAACCCCGCTGTGAGTACAGGTGATGGCGTAGCGATCGCAGCTCGTGCTGGGGCTATCCTCCGCGATTTAGAGTTTGTCCAATTTCATCCCACCGCCCTCACCAAACCTGGAGCCGATCGCTTTCTGATTAGCGAAGCTGTACGCGGCGAAGGGGCGCACTTGGTCGATAACGAAGGGCGGCGTTTTGCCTTTGACTACCACCCAGATGGTGAACTTGCGCCCAGAGATGTGGTTAGTAGAGCGATTTTTAGCCATTTACAACGTACCGCCCTCGATCTCGCCACTGCCCATGTGTGGTTAGATATGCGCCCCATTCCCGCCGAAAAGATTCGTCATCGCTTTCCCAACATCATCAAAGTTTGTCAGCATTGGGGCATTGATGTCTTCAGTGAACCAATTCCTGTAGCGCCTGCTGCCCATTACTGGATGGGTGGAATTATTACGGATTTAATGAATCATACGAATATTCCTGGTTTATACGCAGTTGGTGAAACTGCCAGTACTGGAGTGCATGGGGCAAATCGTCTTGCTAGTAATTCCTTACTAGAATGTATTGTGTTCGGTGCCCAGATGGCTAATATTGAGTTGTCAAATATTGGGCTACCCTTAGAAACACCAGAACTACCATTGCAGAAATTTACTGCTGATGCCAGCGAGTGGCAGACTCAGCAAACACAGCTAGAAACCCTCAGGGAAAAGTTACCGCGTCTAGTGTGGCAACATGCTGGTATTTGTCGGGAACAGTCAGGATTAGAAACTGCGATCGCCACTGTAGAATCATGGCAGCAAGATTTGGCTGCCTTGCCTTTAACTCAATTTTTGCTAGCTTTACGTCCAGGAGAACCAGCTACTTTTGACCTCCCAGACGTTGAAGCACAATTACGACTTTGGGCAGAAACCCGCAATTTATTAGATGTAGCCCATTTAATTCTCAAAAGTGCGGCCTTTAGAACCGAAAGCCGCGGCGGACACTACCGCCTAGATTACCCTCAACCAGATTCAAATTGGCAAGTCCACACACTTGTGCAAACACACCACTGGTGGAAATCTCCAGTATTGCATAATGGGCATAGGGCATAGGGCATAGGGCATTGGGCATTGGGCATTGGGCATTGGGCATGAGTCAATAATCAATAGTTCTTCTTCCCCTGCTCCCCCTGCTCCCCCTGCTCCCCCTGCTCCATTTAACGAGTACCACTACCATGCTGACTGTCAGGGCCACCATAATTTGGTGGGATATATGTGTCTTTTAAATCCTGAGAATTGACTTTACGGGCAATTAAGGTGTTAGTGACATTACCGTTAAAACTACTAGCACTTGCCGTACTGAACACGACTGTGTAAATCAAAATTTTCGGTATAAATATGTAAGCACCTATACAGAATATCATAAACTTTGTGATTCCCAAGTTAATTTTCATAATCATCAGTAGATTTACTAGTTTTTTTCTGAGAAAGTAATTTTTGTATAATTACGTATATTTACGCAATATTTTTGAGAATATTCCAGAATTATTAATTTCGGCTGCTAATAGACAAGTAATTTGCCCTATTAGTTTGGAGATCAGCGGTAATTTGCTGGTATTAAATAATCTTAATACTTAAGAAATATTCCTAAATGTCCTGTTTATGCATCAGTCTAAAGTTAGATATCTTGATGGATTGCCATGATAAGTTTGCCCAGTTCACTATTTATTAATAATATCTTAATAATTTTAAGTATAAACACTAAGTTCAAAGAATAACTAACCTCATAAAGCTATAAAATAATACTTTAAAATTTGTATAGTAATAATTTAACGAAAGTAAAGATATATAAATTAAAATCCCATAACTCTTATATTACAGGGATTACACGAATTATTGAACTATCAGATTCCGTAATGGTTACCTAAGTATAGGTATATATTTTTAAGTAAAAATATTTGCATAATAAAATTATTTTTTTTAATTACTGATAATGACTACTTTCTTGTTTAACTCTTTTCAGGTTTAGTTTTTAGATCCAAAAGCCTTGCTGGGTTGCAATTTCGGCTCAAAAGCTACCTCCATGCCTGTATGCAATGTTTTTGCAAAACAGTGCTTTGCACAGTCTCAAGTTCAGATTCTTAATTTAATGGTAAAAATATTTACTGCCTGTAGAATAATTCTCAGGTAAATTCTTGATTACTTAAGCAAATTCGTAGCGATTTTTACCCAAGCGCTTGGCACGGTACATTGCTGCATCTGCTTGTTTCATCAAAGTTTCACTGTCTTGGCTGTTGTATGGATAGACACTAATGCCAATACTGGCAGAGACTCGAATTGCATAGCCATCCAAAACAATTGGTCTGGTAATGCTGCTTAAAATTTTTTCAGCGACTTTAGCAGCTACCTGGACATTGGGAATTGCTCGTAAGATCACAGTAAATTCATCGCCACCCAAGCGAGAAACTGTATCACTAGCGCGTAAAGAGTTGCTTAGTCGCCCAGCAATGGTCATCAGCAGGCGATCGCCTATCTCATGCCCAAGAGTATCATTAACTTGCTTAAACCCGTCTAAATCGATAAACAGCAGTCCCAGCAACAAGTTATTGTGTTGCGCCCAGTGTAATGACTCGTAAAGTTGTTCTGCAAAAAATTTGCGATTGGATAAACCTGTCAGGGGATCGTGATATGCTAAATAACGCAAATGGTCTTCTTTGAGTTTTAATTCATTGTTAGAGCGAAATAACTCAGCAGCAGTCCGCTTGAGTTGTTCCTCCATCAACTTCCGTTGAGTAATATCTCGAATTACCCCAACTAAAAAGAAATTGCCAGCCGAGTCTTTGTGGAGCGATCGCTTAGTGGCAATTTGATGAGTCTGACCATCTGCATTTGTAAATTCTTCTTCATGTTCCTGGGCTTGCTGAGTCCGAAAAACCAACTCATCCTGTTGTCGAAACACATCGGCTTCATGTTTAGGGAAAAAGTCATAGTCTGACTTTTCAATTAACAACTTATTCGGATAACCTATAAATCGACAATACGCCTCATTTAAAACAATCCACTGATGTTGTTCATTTTTCACAAAAATAGGATCGGGGATCGTGTTGATGACGTGATGCAAAAACTCCTTAGAGCGTTTCCACTCTTCCTGCATATGGGCAATATGGCTCGTCATCCAAATAGCTGAAATCCCAAAGGTAAACAGCCCAGGAACCAGCGGTACCCACCAACCGGATAAAAAAGCTACATAGGCACTCAGAGTCAATACTAAGCAAGAAACGAGGATACTGAGAAAGCTTTTAGTTGCGTCACGTATCCGCCATGTCGTAACAGCCCCCACATAAGACCAAACAAAAATCCACAAGTATTCCAGTAATTCAGGCCAGACTTTGAGTAATGGTCTTCCTTCAAGAGCCGCTGAGATTAACTCACTAATAAAATAAGCTTGTAATTGAATACCAGCAACAGGCTTCGCCGTACCCATTAGGCTGCTGGAATAGGGAATAAATACAAAATCCTGGAGACTGGGTGCAGTGGAGCCAATAAGTATAATCCGATCTTTAATTAAGTTTTCTTGGACTTTATCTGCGAGTACATCGCTCATGGATACCTGGCGAAAATGAGAAAATTCTACAGATGGATTTTGAAATTTCGGCTTGGGAAAATTGGACAAAATTTGGTAGCCTCTAGCATCAGAGCCGACATAAGCACCATCATTAGCCTCAAAACGAGTAAAGGCTGCTTTACCCAATTGCAAATACTCAGGGTTACTTTTTGCTTGGGTAGGAGTAATGTCCTCTGATTTTAAATACAATAAAGCCAGCTTTAAGGCAAAACTTTCGTGTACCTTATCCTCGATGTGCCAATACAACAAGCTGCGACGTACTTTCCCATCAGGGTCGTACAGCACGTTGTTAAAACCCACTTGATTCTTATCGAGTCCCAGTGGAGGTAAAACAGTAAGGTTTTTGTTTTTTTCATTTGCCAGTAGTTCAATACCAATCAAGTTTGGCATTGACTTATAAGCTTTACGTAGTTCCTCATTACCAGGCTCTACTGGCAAATTTCGGTAAATATCCAAGCCAATAGCACGGGGTTTGTGGACGTTTAATTTTTGCAACAACTGAGCAATATTCCGATCTGGAATTGGCCACGAACCTACTTGGTCTAAATAAGCTTCATCAATCACAACAATAGTGATACGTTCTTCTGGCGGTTCATTTGGACGTAAGCGAAAAAATTGATCCAAACCTGCCAACTCTAAGGATTGTAATAATCCGAGAGAGCGCAAAAATAGGACGCAGACTGCAACGCCAGCAGCAGTCATCAATTCTTTGTGTTCTCGACTAAGCGATTGTTTCAGTCCAAAGATTAACTTTATAAAACGCTTGCCTAGCTGCTGATTCATTAAGCCGCTCCCAAAGTTCTGAAACTCGGCTTTTGACTCACCTTCCGGAAACTCCCAGAAGTATCTGAAAATTTTTCTTGACATCTACACAAACATTGAGGAAGGCGATTTTGGTGATTGGACTCGCGTTTTTTCAGTAATAACAAAAGCATATTGAGAGTAACTTCAACAGACACACTTTCGCATTTGACGCTGACATAATTACACCCGAAGGCGGCTTCCATGTGCTGCAAAAATAAATTAAAGTACACATTGCATGAGAGCCAGTATACTTAGTCAAGTTTCTTCAGCTTGAAATGCTTGTAAGTGAAAGCCGCAAAAAAATTGATACAGGGGTTTTGGATCTGGTGAAGTACACAAACTTGGTGTTAAAGCTAGGCATCAAGCCTGTTTTACTTCCCAACACCCAATTGAGACAACACTTATTACCCATCACCAATATTACCAAAAACAAAAAAGTCAACCGGAAACGGACTTGCTGTCTTTATCCAGTTAACTATAAGGGACTTCCAACGAAAAAAATATTCCATAGTAGGGTAGCACAGATGTCATTGGTGCCAACTTCAGCTCAAACCATTGTCCCACATAGTTTTTACCCCACCCCTCAATCCCCTCCCCGAAGATCGGGGAGGGGAGGTTTTGCGTCAGCAAAGCCGGGGTGGGGTAACTCCGGATTGGTTGGTAATTGAGTAAGTTTGTTCTAACGTCATTACAAGGTTTTCACCTTAAGTTGACACCAATGCACAGCTGTGCTACTCGAAAAATGTACAAATAATTTGGGATAATTTATTTTCTGGAAGTCCCTAAGGTCTAAAAGCCAAGTCACCAGAAACAGGCTTATTGGCAATTATTTAAAATATTGGAAGTTACGAGGGCCTGTGTAACCAGAAACTTTTGCTAGTTCCTCTAAATTTTGTACTCCGCTATAGCTTTTACCATCGATAATCCAAGTCGGGAAGCCTTCAATTTTTGCAGCTTTACACAGTTCTGGTTGAGCTTTGAGTCCATCAGGGGCGCACTCTACCTTAACTTTCTCGTTGAGTTCTTGATAAGCTTGTTTTCCAAACAGCAACTTCTGTTCGTGGCAGTGAGGACACCAATAAGCGACGTATTCCTTAGCACCTATCTTCACCAGATGTTGTGCTAGGGCTATTTCTGCTTCACCAGAGGTGGTAGTGATTTCCCAGCCGAATGCTGGGTTAGGATTTTCCTTGGGAATAAAGGAAATTTTTACAGGTTCTCCAGGAGTTCCAGTTGTAATGGGTGATTGATTTACCCCAGCATAAATGCCTAAAGTACCAATCAGCGTCACCATCCCAACAATCAGGGCGGTAAACAAGATTTGTCCAATATCCTCCCAAGTACGACCAATAATTGTCAGTACCAAAAGACTAGTAGAGAATAAAGCTGAGCCGATACAGTAAGGACAAACAGCTTTAATTTGGAATGCCAGTAGGTACATTAAGTAGCCGCTAAATACAGACATGGCGATCGCACCCACCAACAGTAGCCACCACGTCCAATTTTCCAGCTGCTTGCGACTATTATTATTGTCCCCTGAGTTCAATACCAAAGGAGCCAAAGCTAATATCACCATACCGGTGTATGCCATAAACCCAAACAAAGCTAACGGCTGACCAAAAATTGTTGCCCAAGGACTGGAAAGCACATCATTACAGCCTTTGACACCAGCCTGTGCTACACAAGCTGCACTGCCTCCTGTTAACTTTTCTACGGTGAGATAACCAGTCGTCAGGGCACCACATCCAGCGATCGCGGCAATCAATGGACGTGACCATTTATGAATCCAAGGAGTAGAACGGCGGCGAATCATAAATATTGGGGAATGGGGAGTGGGGAGTGGGGAGTGGGGAGTGGGTACTGGAGAGTGGGTACTGGGTACTGGAGAGTGGGTACTGGGGATTGGGTACTGGGGATTGGGCATTCAGAAAACTTTTCTCTAGTCCCCATTCCCTATTCCCTACTCCCTACTCCCCACTCCCAACTCCCCATTTAAGAATGCAATTTCACTTGTCCTGCTGACTTGCTTTCACCTTTGGAGTTCCAACTGCGACGCGCGGCTTCCACAAATTGACTGACGCGAATGGGGTCAATTGGTTGATCTATCCGTCCGTGACGTTTCAGGGAACTGGAAACTATGACACCATCTGCTGCCTGCATCAATGTATCAATATTTTCCCAATTTGCCCCACTACCAATGAACACTGGCGTGCCAGCTGCGGCACCACAAGCTAGTTCCAAATCTTCTAAGTTAGGAGGGCTACCAGTAGCCCAACCAGACAAAATCACCCCGTCTGCTAAACCCCTTTCAATGGTGTCTTTTACAGCGACTGTGAGATTTGGAGAACTCAAAGGACGGGCGTGTTTTACCAACACATCGGCCAGGATTTTAACATCGCTGCCTAACTCCCGTCGATAGCGCAGTAGTTGATGGGCTTCTCCCTCAATTAATCCCTGATCGGTTGCCATCACTCCCGTGAGGACGTTGACGCGGATAAATTGTGCTTGGACACAGCTAGCGATCGCCATTGCACTTTTGCCGTCGTTTCGCAACACATTTAACCCCACAGGCAAGGTCACCAAGTTCTGTATCCGCTGCACTACCATTGTCATGGCACTCACAACCACCGGATCTACTTGGTTTTTGGTAAACGGCGCGTCGAAAAAATTCTCCACAATTATCCCGTCTACACCTCCGCTTGCCAAGGCTGCGGCTTCTTGTTCGGCGCGGTCAATTACCGCTTTGAGGCTACCTCCCCAACGCGGTGAGGTTGGCAGTGGTAGCAGGTGAACCACGCCGATAATCGGTGAGCGAGTTTTAAATAGCTGATATAAGTCCACGTCTTTAATTATTGCGAGGGATTAGGGATTACAGACTAGAGATTAGAGGCTAGTACTACAAGACCCAAACATACCTACAATTCAAAATACCCGAAAAGCTTGACTCATCAGCTTTTTGAATTTTGAATAATTTTGCATAAGTTAATTTTACAAGGCGTTACTAGCCCCTAGTCCCCAGTCTGTGTAAGCCATTCCCTTGGTTAGCATTAAATCTGTTTTATGTTGCCTGGTTTGCTGCCTCCTTCCTAAGATGGAAATTGGCGTGAAACCTCTCATAAGATATGTTAAGATAAAACCTGGCTACAAGAGGAGTTTGCCACTCACAACACGCGAGGCAGCTTTGGGTGGTTTAGGCGTCTTGTCCGCGCACAGTCGTAGGACCAGCCAATCGCCAGGGCAACATTACTGCTTTATAGGCGTAGTCGCTTTCGTCGATTTCCCTGAGGGTAGCGACTTCTCACAACAAGCCCTTTGGGCGGCTTCCCGATGGGTAAATTAACAACGCACACGCTATGGTAATGTAAAATACCAATAGACGAATTGTTAAAAAACATTACAAGTGTCAAATGTACCCAAAGACACTTCAATTCACCCTGGGGAACAGATTGATAGGAATATCATAACATGACCTCTATTTTTATTATCAATAGGGTCATAGATTAGCGGGCATTTGCTGACAGTGGAAATTTGCCACTGTTAACGTTCTCATGAGGATGCTGATAGCAAAAAAGCAAATTTTAGTGCTGGAATGATTTTGATTACAAGAAAGGAAACTGAAAATTTTTTCAAAATATGGGTGACAAGCCAACAATTGCCATTTCTCACTTGGGCTGTGAGAAAAATCGAATTGATACAGAACACATGTTGGGAATGCTTGTAGAAGCAGGCTACGGTGTAGATACAAATGAAGAGTTAGCAGATTACGTTATTGTTAATACATGTAGTTTTATTGAAGCAGCGAGACTTGAATCTGTCAGAACTTTGGTAGAACTGGCAGAGGCAAACAAAAAAATTGTGATTACTGGCTGTATGGCGCAACATTTCCAAGAACAACTTTTGGATGAGTTGCCGGAAGCGGTAGCTGTGGTGGGTACAGGTGATTATCACAAAATTGTAAATGTAATTGAGCGTGTTGAACTTGGCGAACGGGTAAAACAGGTTAGTATCGAACCAACCTACATTGCCGACGAGACTACACCGCGCTATCGCACTACAACAGAGGGTGTAGCTTACCTCAGGGTTGCCGAAGGATGTGATTATCGTTGTGCGTTTTGTATAATTCCTCATTTAAGAGGGAACCAGCGATCGCGTACTATTGAATCGATAGTCGCTGAAGCCGAGCAGTTAGTGGCTCAAGGGGTAAAGGAAATTATTTTAATTTCCCAAATCACGACTAATTACGGTCTGGATATTTATGGCCAGCCAAAGTTAGCCGAATTACTCCAAGCTTTGGGGAAAGTCAACGTACCGTGGATCAGAATCCACTACGCTTATCCCACGGGATTGACACAAGGCGTGATAGCGGCAATCAAAGAAACACCCAACGTCTTGCCTTATCTCGATTTGCCGTTGCAACATTCTCATCCAGAGATTCTCCGCGCCATGAATCGTCCTTGGCAAGGGCGTGTAAATGATGGGATTATAGATCGCATCAAAACGGCGCTACCAACAGCCGTATTGCGGACAACATTTATTGTTGGTTTCCCAGGAGAAACAAGCGAGCATTTTGAACATCTACTAGAGTTCGTCAGGCGGCATGAGTTTGACCATGTAGGCGTGTTCACCTTCTCCCCGGAAGAAGGAACCCCCGCTTACAACCTGCCAAATCAGTTATCTCAAGAAGTCATGGACGATCGCCGAGACCAACTGATGGCACTCCAGCAACCGATTTCCCAAAAGAAAAATCAACAGGAAGTAGGCAAAATCGTCGATGTCCTGATTGAGCAAGAAAATCCTGAAAGTGGTGAATTAATCGGTCGTTCAAGTAGATTTTCTCCAGAAGTCGATGGTCAAGTTTATGTCCAAGGACAGGCAAAGTTGGGAACCATCGTCCCAGTAGCGATTCACCACGCTGATGCATATGACCTATATGGTCAAGTTGTCAATAACTAATTTGTCATTTGTCATTTGTCCTTTGTAAATGACTAATGACTGTTGTACAGACGCGATTAATCGCGTCTCTACCAATGACTAATCCAAAAATCCTTAGATAAAATTTAGGAGAATTAATGAATCTTTCGTTTCAAGAACTAGGTATTTCCCAAGAACGCGTTGAGCAACTAGAAAAAATCGGCTTTACCGAACCTACTAATATTCAAGCCCAAGCAATTCCCCAATTGTTGGCTGGTCGTGACGTGGTGGGTCAATCTCAAACTGGGACTGGTAAAACAGCAGCATTTTCACTGCCAATTTTAGAACGGTTGGATATTAATCAAAGAGCCGTCCAAGCCTTGGTTTTAACACCAACTCGTGAATTAGCAATGCAAGTTCACGATGCGATCGCCCAGTTTATCGGCAATGACGGATTGCGCGTCTTAGCAATCTACGGTGGTCAATCAATTGAGCGGCAAATGTTGCAGCTCAAACGTGGCGTTCACATCGTTGTCGGCACCCCAGGACGGGTAATAGATTTGCTCGATCGCGGCTGTTTAAAACTCGATCAAGTGAAATGGTTTGTCTTAGATGAAGCCGATGAAATGTTGAGCATGGGCTTTATCGATGATGTGGTGAAAATCCTCTCCCAAGCACCCACAGATCGCCAAACAGCTTTATTTTCGGCGACAATGCCACCCTCGATTCGCTCCTTGGTGAACAAGTTTTTGCGATCGCCAGCGACAGTCACCGTTGAACAGCCAAAAGCCGCACCCAACAAAATTAACCAGGTAGCTTACCTGATCCCCCGCCACTGGACAAAAGCCAAAGCTTTACAGCCAATTCTGGAAATGGAAGATCCAGAAACAGCTTTAATCTTTGTTCGCACCAGACGTACCGCCGCCGAACTCACCAATCAACTGCAATCTGCTGGTCATAGTGTCGATGAATACCACGGTGACTTGTCCCAACAAGCGCGGGAGCGGTTATTGAGCCGATTCCGGAATCGTCAAGTACGCTGGGTGGTAGCAACTGATATTGCCGCACGCGGATTAGATGTCGATCAACTCTCCCATGTGATCAACTACGACTTACCTGATAGCGTAGAAACCTACGTTCACCGCATTGGTCGTACTGGTCGTGCTGGTAAAGAAGGAACTGCAATTTCTCTAGTGCAGCCATTTGAACGGCGCAAGCAGCAGACATTTGAACGTCATAACCGCCAACCTTGGCAAGTGTTGACAATTCCCACACGGGCGCAGATTGAAGCGCGGCACATCCTGAAATTGCAAGAACAAGTACGAGAAGCTTTGGCTGGTGAGCGTTTAGCCTCATTTTTGCCCATCGTCAGCGAATTGATTGAAAAATATGATGCTCAGGCGATCGCCGCAGCAGCATTGCAAATCGCTTACGACCAAACTCGTCCTGCTTGGTTGAACTCAGATGTGGAAATTCCCCAAGAAGAACCCTCCACTCCCAAACCCAGACTTGGCAAGCGCCGCGAATCTTCTGGCGATCGCCCCCGTTCTGCGTGGAAATCAGATAGCAGCAATGGAGATGAAGAAAGACATTCTTCTCCCAAGCCCAAACTGCGGACAAATGGTCGCGAGTCTTCTGCATCCCCTACAAGTAAAAAGCTAGGTTCACCTACAGCTAGGGAATCAGCTTCTTAGTTAGAAGTTAATGAATTTTGGATTTTAGATTTTAGATTTTAGATTTTTGCTTTAATCCAAAATCCCAAATTCAAAATCTAAAATTGACAGAGTTAATGAATTTTGGATTTTAGATTTTAGATTCTTGCTTCAATCCAAAATCCCAAATTCAAAATTTAAAATTGAAAGAGTTAAGAGTTAGGAGTTAAGATTTTGACTTTGGACTCTTGACTTTTTGACTTTTTGGGTAACTTCTTCTACAAGTTTGTAAGAAGATGAATTAAAGATGCATTCTTCGTGGTCTTATGCCAAATTGGGAAAGAAAGTAAGTATTATTTTTGGAACAAGGTGAGGTTATGAAAAGCCGCTATATCAAGCTTTTTTGAATGTGTATTAATTACGAATTACGAACTACGAATTACGAATTAGTATTATGTTCACTATTCCAGACTTAGAGCAACTACAAGCAGAGCATCCAGAATGGCAGATGGAGCTGGTAGACGGAAACATACTTGTTATGGGACCATCAGATTATGAGTCAGAAGAAATAGGTGTAGAGTTTGCGCGGCAGCTAGGTAATTGGGTGCGTCCAAAAAGACTCGGACGGGTGACTGGTTCTAGCGCTGGTTTTATTTTGCCTACGTTAGAAACGGAAAATGGCAAAGAAGCTGATAACGAAAAACGAAATCTCCGCTCTCCCGATGTGTCTTTTGTTCGTGCTGATAGACTTAAAATCAGCAAGCGGGACTTTGTGGAACTAGTGCCTGACTTGATGGTAGAAATCAAATCTAAGTCAGACCGAATCAAACCATTAGTAGAAAAAATTCAGCTATTTTTACAACTGGGATCTACAGTTGGTATCCTCATTGATCCTGACAAATTGACGCTCACAGTTTATCGCCTCAACCAAGAGCCAATAGTTTTACAGGACAATGACAAACTGACACTACCAGACTTATTACCAGGTTGGGAGCTAGTAGTGTCAGAAATTTGGCCTCCGCTGTTTGAGTAGAGACGTTGCATTGCAACGTCTCTACTACAGCCAGGGACGGCTAACTTTTTCTAACTCTTGAATTTCATCCTCGTTCAATTTCCAACCTAAAGCGCCAGCATTTTGACGTACATGTTCGGCTGTCTTCACTCCAGCAATGGGAATGACGTTACCCTGAGAAATTAACCAATTGAGAGCAACTTGGGCTGGGGTGCGATCGTATTTTTCTCCAAAACTGCGTAGCAAAGATATTACTGGTGCAATTTTTTGTAAGCCCTCTTTACTAAATCGTGGGTCTATTTTTCTCGCACCAGTGGGAATTTCAGCACTATCAATAGTGTATTTGCCTGTGAGTAATCCCTGAGCTAAAGGACTATAAGCTAACAGAGTCACACCCAACTCACGGGCAGTTGCCACAATACCCTTACTTTCAATTTGGCGACTGAGTAAAGAATAGCGTACTTGGTTCACAGCCAAAGGCACTCCACGATCTGCCAATATTTGATGAGCGTCTCGCATTTGCTCTGCTGAGTAATTACTCACGCCGACTGCGGCAATTCTACCCCGCTTCACTTCATCAGCTAAAGCATTCATCAGAGTTTTTTGGCTTAAAAAGAAGGCAAAAGGCCAATGTACTTGGTAAAGGTCGATTTTTTCTACTTGTAGGCGTTTGAGACTCTCTGTTAAAGCATCAGAGACAGATTGCCCTGTAAATCGCCACGGTAGGGGGCCAAATTTTGTGGCGATTTGCACAGGTTGTTGTGTCTGTTGCATAAATTGCCCCAAAAATGTCTCTGATAATCCCATTCCGTAGACTTCGGCAGTGTCGAAGAAGTTAACACCAGCTTGTAGCGCTGCGGTGAAGGCTTCTTTTAACTGTTCTGGGCCGTAGTCATTGCCATAATTCCAAAAGAGTTTATCACCCCAAGCCCAAGTACCTATGCACAAAGGTGTAACAACTGGGCCATTTTGCCCCAATGTGATATTTTCCACGGTTGCAAAATTTAATTTATTTACATTTCTTTACTTTTTTAGTGTAGCGTTACAGACAAAATTGGGTGTGGGGCGTTGCAGGCGATCGCTCAAACTCGCAATATTTCAACTGAGCTGTGTAATGAAGCGTCTTTAGGAGCATTTTCTACGATTCCTGCCAGCGATAGTAGCCTGGAACCATTTTTAGGGCGTCACTTTTCCGCCAGTGCTGCCTGTACAACACTTGATGGGTTTTGCTCTGGGTGATTTTTTAAGTATTGGTCAAGTTGTCCCCACAACTCATCAGAAATATAGAGTGTCCGTTTCATTTTATTAGGCTCTGGAGGTACAAGACTAGTTGTACTCTCATTGTATTTGCTGGAAGGCGATCGCTCTGGAGACCATAAAAGGGCAATTGAGGATTTTAATCAAGCTATCCTCATTTTGCAAAAATATGACAACAAACATTAAACGTCCATTCTATGTGCTTGACTGTGCGGCAATCTGGACAGCTTCTATCTCAACATTGAGGTGTTGAGCAATCTGCTCAACACTCATCCCTGTTTTTAGTAACAGAGGCACAGTCAGTTTCAACATTTCAACTTCCCGTTCTTCTCGACCTTGTTCTCGGCCTTCTTCTCGACCCTCTTCTCGACCTTCGGCTTTCGCTTCCTGATAAACCCTTGTTTGCTCCAAAGTCAGTCCCAGCATAGCTTCAACTTCCTCTCTACTCAAATTAGAAAACTTATAAACGGCGATTGTGGTGATGATGTCTAGTATTTCGTTTTTCGGCAGTGTGTCCGTTTCTTCTAATTTTACTCGCTCAATTAATTGCTTTGCTTGCTCTGCCATCACTCGATCTGATGCTAAAGTCAACTGCATTAAGTTGATACCTATTGGCTGCTGATTATTCGCGCCTAACTCATCTAAATAGATTCGCTGTACTTGGTCACTGTTGAGAAATATTCGATGAGTTTTTTGATCCCTTGGTTCCAAAGAGCGTGATGAAAAAATTACCACACAGAACCAGTCATCATATTGAGAACGATTCCGGTTCAGGTACATCAGCGACTCAGTAAAGAACCGATGGTAGAGGCCTTCATCTCTTTGGAATTGAACTTCAGCAAAAAAGATTACTCTGGATGTTGCATCCTCTGGAGGTAAAAACACACCATCGATACGAAAAGCGGTTTCTTTGACTTCAAGTGATTCAAATCGATAGTTTTGCGCTTGAAGAGGAGGATTATCAACTAGTTCAAAGAGTAAACCAGGAAAGCGCTTAAAAATTTGATAGTAAATGGAGTCTCGTTTCACTACTTCATCCTAAAATTCTCTGGTTATCCGTAGGCGTAGCCCGTCGTAGACATCGCGGATTTCAACCAAGCCCTAAAAATTAATCCTAACTTTTTTGAAGCATACGCTAATCGAGGTGTTGGTATAACTGGTTGCTAAATAAGTACGATGTCTATGGTGGGCGTTCGCGTAGCGTCTCGAAGAGAAGCCATCGCAACTTCAACTTTTCGTTCGCTGATTTCGATCGGGTAGGGTTTATCTTTATTTAAAGAGAGAGAGATTAAATCCTATAAACCATACCAAAAAGTAGCTATGGCAAGCGGTGAAGTATTTGATACCAAAACAAAATCCCAATCTGTGCCGAGAGTAAACTTACTGACTATGTTCCGACTGGGTTTATTTCAAATGGGGTTGAGCATGATGTCAATCTTGACTCTGGGAGTACTCAACAGAGTCATGATTCAAGAAATAGCAATTCCTGCAACGTTGGTATCAGTAATTCTAGCACTGCCTTTATTTGTTGCTCCTTCCCGGATCTGGTTCGGGCAGATTTCCGATGCCAAGCCGTTATGGGGTTATCACCGCACAGCTTATGTTTGGGTGGGGGCGGCAATATTTGCGATCGCCGCATTTTTCGCTGTAAAAGTAATGTGGCAGCTCAATCTGACTGGAAATAGTGCAGACGGCTGGGTATGGACAACCCAAACAATTGGCTGGACAGCACTTTTAGCTTTGATTTTTGCTGTCTACGGTCTAGGAATTTGTGCTAGCGGTACTGCTTTTGCTGCTTTGTTGGTGGATATATCTGAAGAAGATAACCGTTCTAAAGTAGTCGGTGTTGTTTGGTCAATGCTGATGGTGGGAATTATTGTTGGGGCGATTATCAGTTCCAAGTTACTAGAGGCGTTAACAGTAGGCGCTTCTCTAGAAACGTTACAGGCATCCGTCAACAGACTATTTACTATCATCCCAGCAATTGTATTTGGGTTAGCGATCGCCGCAACATTGGGTGTGGAAAAAAAATACTCCCAATACTTAAACCGTTCTACGGTGGAACAGCGAGAAGACAGCATTACTCTGGGCAATGCTTGGAAAATCTTGACGGCTAGTCCGCAAACAGGTTTGTTTTTCACCTTTTTATTCGTGATGACTATCTGCTTGTTCATGCAAGACCCAATTTTGGAACCTTACGCCGGTCAAGTATTTAAAATGCCCCTCGCTGAAAGCACTAAACTAAATGCTTTTTACGGAACAGGTATACTAATTGCCTACGGTGTCACTGGCTTTTTCGTGGTGCCACGTTTGGGTAAGCGCAGAACTGCACGCCTGGGCTGTATTTTAGTCGCATTCGCCGCCGGGTTGTTAGCTATATCGGGATTTTCTGCTAATCCAGCCTTCCTGAAATTAGGCTTAGTCTTGTTTGGTTTGGCCGCAGGTTTCTTAACCACAGCAGCAATTAGTTTGATGTTGGATCTCACAGCAGCCGAAGCCGCAGGTACATTTATTGGGGCGTGGGGGCTAGCGCAGTCCCTATCCAGGGGATTAGCGGTGGTTATCGGCGGTACATTATTGGATTTGGGGCGCAAACTTCTACCCAACTTAGTTTTAGCCTATGGACTAGTATTTGCCTTAGAAGCTGTGGGAATGGTGCTGTCGATTTGGTTTCTCAACCGAGTGAATGTGGCAGAATTTCAAACAAATACCAAACAAGCGATCGCTTCTGTTTTACAAAGTGATTTAGACTAAAGTGAAAACTTCACCAGCCAAAACCCGAATCTACCAATCTTGGCTCAACAGAGCCTTTGCGCGAGAATTAATCAATGAATGATTTTTGGACAACAATTCTTGATTTTGCCCAAACAACCACTACCAGGGTGGGTAAGCAGCTAATGCAAGATTTTGGGCAAGTACAGGCTTCGCAAAAAGCCGATGGCACTTTGGTAACCCAAGCTGATAAATGGGCAGATCAGGAAATTCGGGATGCGATCGCTTCTAATTTCTCTGGCTACGGCATTTTGAGCGAAGAAAGCGAACGCTCTTTTCCCGGTACTGAGTGGTGCTGGGTAATTGACCCTCTCGATGGTACAACCAACTTCACACGCGGTATTCCCATCTGGTCGATTTCTCTGGGTTTACTGTATCAAGGCACTCCAATTTTTGGTTATGTTTACGCACCACCTCTAAATCAAGCTTTTCATGGTTTTTGGCCGGGTTCATCTGGGATAACCACACCAACTGGAGCATTTCTCAACCATCACCCCATCCACACCAGTAGTGATAGTCCCAGCAACAATCATTTTTTTAACCTCTGTTCCCGCAGCACCGCAATTATCCGCAACGGCTTTCCCTGCAAAATTCGGATGTTGGGTGTGGCTAGCTATAACTTTTTGACAGTTGCTACTGGGGCGACTCTGGGCGGAATTGAAGCGACACCAAAAGTTTGGGATTTAGCAGGGGCTTGGGTAATTGTCCAGGCTGCTGGGGGGGTTTGGTCATCACTGAATTCCGAACCGTTTCCTTTATCAGCGGGAGAAGATTACAGCGATCGCTCTTTTCCCACCCTCGTGGTTAGTCGCCCAGAATTGGTTCCGATATTTAAACCTTTTCTCGAAGGCGTAAAAATTTAAAGTGCTAATTGGCTGCCTAGAAAGAAAACTCTTTAGGCAGCATCCCTTGAATAAAATAAAACAAAATGAAACCACTGACAAAGAACGGTTTCAGTATAATTAAAAATCCCGTCCATCATTTGGCAAGTGACAGCAACAGTATAAATAGTAATTTGCAATGTGTTGGGGCTTCCCTTACACTGGGTCACTGACTATAGCAAAGTGCCCAGTACCTAGTGCTTAGTGCTGAGTATAAACTCAGTTACTTAATTGCTCTCTTGCAATTAACACTGTCCTAACCCATGTGACTACAGCGATATATAAAACTTTATGTTGTCTAATCTAGATTTGATTCGAGAGTTTATCCAAAACTCTATCCACAAAAAAGACATTTTGTTATCAAACCCAACTTTCACAGCGCAAACAGTTTATAAAACTAACCAACTGACTGCAAAATCTGAAGGTCTGATTGCGATCGCACAAATATCTAACACACCATGTCAATTCTCTATTTCTCCAAACTCATCCCATTGGGAATTGATAAATCAGGCATTAGCAGAATATAGTTATATCCTCAAAGGAGAAATTGATAGTCGGGGTTTCTATCAGTATCAATACTGCGAAATTCCCAAAGGCTATGAGATGCAGTGTACTAAATCTGTGCTGCTATGGCGGGCTTGGTGGAAATATCGCAAGTATACCTTAAGGCCAGGTATTCCCTTGGAACTTTTGATTAGGACGCGAGATTCATGGTATCCAATTAGAGATTTAATTATTAGTGATGGACTTCTTTATATCAAAACCTTAGGAAGCGAGATAGCACTGGACTCAAATGATCTGGTTACTTGGTTAAAAAAAATTGAAGTGAGTTAAACGATTTTGGATTTTAGATTTGTTTTAGGAAAGAAAGGGAGTGGGGAGTGGGGAGTAGGGAGTGGGGGAAGAAAGTGTTTGTTTCATTTTTAGCGGGTGGTGCATCGCCAGTGCGGTAATTTCTGATTGATAAGCAGCATTTGCGACTTCAAAAGCAGCATTTGCGACTCCAAAAGTAGCTTTTGCGACTCCAAAAGCAGCTTTTGCGACTCGTAAATTAAATTATTCTGGACAATTTAGGCAATTTTATACGCATTTTTGCTGTAAGGAACTTCCAAATAAAAAAATATTCACCCACAATAGTAGTCTGTCAACTTAGTTTTGTTAGATAAATAAACGAACCACAAAGGGCGCAAAGAACGCAAAGAAAGAGAAAAACAAGAGACTCAAAATCATCTTGACAGACTAATAGCCGCTTTTAGCGATCATATTGTTGCAATCATTTTTCAAATCGGTATTAAAAGCCAGAAGCTTATTGTGCTGCTTCTAGCTTTATATTTCATCCTGGAGAAGTTGTTATACTATATACCGATTGATCCGGCGCATACTACCTTTTTTTATTACCCCTGAAACAGTAATGAAAGGACTTTGGCTCGAAAACAACCAATTGCAACTACGCACAGATATTCCCATTCCTGAGCCGCCACCGGGAGAAGCTTTGGTGCGCGTCTTGCGTGCGGGTATTTGTAACACTGACCTAGAATTACTCAGAGGCTACTATCCTTATACTGGTATTTTAGGTCATGAATTTGTCGGCGTTGTCGAACAAGGACCAGAACACTTAGTTAACCAACGTGTAGTTGGAGAAATCAACGCTGTCTGTGGTCATTGTCGTTTTTGCCGCAGCGGACAACCGACTCACTGCGAAAACCGCACTGTTCTTGGAATTGTTAACCGCCACGGGGCTTTTGCTGAGTATCTCTCCTTGCCAGTGGAGAACCTACATTTAGTACCTGATAATGTGCCAACAGAAGTAGCAACTTTTACTGAACCTGTAGCAGCAGCTCTGGAAATTCAGCAACAAGTGCCATTGCATCCAAATAATCGGGTGCTAGTGGTTGGAGATGGCAAACTAGGGCAGTTAGTAGCGCAGACACTAGCCTTAACAGGCTGTGAACTCTTAGTTGTAGGGCGTCATCAAGACAAACTCGCTAACTTAGAGGTACGGGGAATTAAAACGGGTCTCGCTAATGCTGTCACAGATGGATATTTTG
This sequence comes from Nostoc sp. FACHB-973, assembly GCF_014698115.1. Classification (GTDB taxonomy): domain Bacteria; phylum Cyanobacteriota; class Cyanobacteriia; order Cyanobacteriales; family Nostocaceae; genus Nostoc; species Nostoc muscorum. The sequence continues at coordinate 27,421 of NZ_JACJSJ010000050.1, read as the reverse complement.
ATATTTCAGTAGAATGTACTGGCAATCCAGAAGGATTTGCGATCGCCCGTCGTGCCCTACGTCCCCGTGGCATATTAGTGCTTAAAAGTACCTATGCTGGCAACCTCAGCCTGGATGCTTCTTCTTTAGTAGTGGATGAAATCACCCTCATCGGCTCTCGTTGCGGTCCCTTTGCTCCAGCACTCCAGTTGCTGGCAAATAAACAAGTGGACGTACAACCCCTAATTCACGCCAGCTACCCGCTAATTGAAGGGCTTGCGGCTTTTGAACAAGCTCAGAGTCGCGGTGTTTTGAAGGTTTTGTTAGAAATTAGTCAGTAGTCATTTGTCATTTGTCATTGGTTATTTCTCCCCAGTCCCTAGTCCCCAATCCCCAATCCCCAATCCCTAGTAAAGATAAGGATTCGTCTTCGGTTGATAGTCAGAACAATCAATCGCTTCTTCTGTGTTGGCAATAGATGGGCGGACAGTGCATTTAAGTCGGTAATTGTCGGTAAAATATTGGCAACCAGTACAGGGGATTTGATGCATTTGCTTGGCTGTAGTCACACTATCTCGCGCCACCGCCCAAAGATTCAAAATAGCCAGAATAATTACAGTCCAAGCAACGACAAAGCAAATCGGGACTAATAAAGGTTGAATTCCATGAATGAGGAAATAGATTACTTCTAGCACGGCATTTCCTGATACAACTTAGGAGTTAGAAGTATATTACCTCCTAACTCCTAATTCTTTACTTCTCACTATAGAAGTATAAGTTTATTTGTTGAGTGCTTAGGGAGTGGGGAGTCGGGAGATGGTGAGAATAATAACTCTTAACTCCTCACTCGCAACTGGGCACTGTTTTCTTAAATGCCAGCGTGACCTAGTGCTAAACCAACAACGAGCATTCCCAGAACTAGGAACGGTTGGGCGCTGGCTTGGTATTTAACATCATTAGCCACAGGATCGCGCAGGAAATACATATTCTGTAAGGTGATTTGCGGGATGATTAACAACAGAAGTATTCCTGCATACAAATTCTCATGGATGTAGAGTAGATAAGCAGCAATCAATCCTTGAAATACATCTATTGTCAGTACACAAATCCAGGCGGCGGTGGTGATGCCAAACATGACGGGTAGCGAATTTAACCCTAGCTGGCGATCGCCTTCTACACTTTTGAAGTCGTTGACAATGGCAATACCCAATCCAGCTAAGCTGTAGAACATTGTCAAAATCACAACTGTAGAATTGAGTTCACCAAACAAAGCGTGTCCTGTAGACCAAGGTAGGGTAATATAGCTTGCACCCAAGGCGTAGCTACCCAGCCAGCCGTTTTGCTTGAGTTTCAGGGGAGGTGCAGAATAAATATAGGCGATGAAAGAACCGATAATGGCGATCGCTGTGATTGTGGGGAATTCATGACCAGCCCAGACATCGAGCAAAAATGACAACCCAATACCAGCAATTAGTAATACCCATATCTGCGTAATTACCTGGGTGAGAGAAATTGCTCCAGAGGGTATAGGGCGATAAGGTTCATTGATGGCATCGATTTCGCGATCGTAGTAATCATTGAGGATTTGGGTGTAACCTGTCATCAATGGCCCAGCCAGAAACATACAGGCTGCTACCTTCAACACATTTTCTACTGTCCAGGTATAGTTACCAGAAGAAGCTGCACCACAAACTACGCCCCAAATTAAGGGAATCCAAGTGATGGGCTTCATCAGTTGCAAACGGATTTTCCAAATGGAAGTTTCTCCTGGTGATGCACCTTTCATCCCCAGCAATTGCCGAGTTTTAGCAGTGCGATCGCCAGTTACTATTGCTTCCTCGCTGGGATTATTTGCCACTGAGTCTAATGCTTCAGCTGATTTGGAATCTGGAGTAATGGGAGTTAATTCTGACATAATTCTTACTTATTAATAGGGCATTGGGGATTGGGTACTGGGTATTGGGTATTGGGCATCCCTTCGGCTTGTCTACGAGACGCACTCGCGTTCGCTCAGGGCAAGTGGGCATTGGGCATTGGTTATTAACTTTCTTCCCTATTCCCCAGTCCCTATTCCCTAGTCCCCATTCCCCATTCCCGATACCTTAAAACGAAATTATCAAATAACTATTCTGAAACTTTGCTCCAGCAATGGGTTTACCACTTAGGGCTGGGGGTAGGGAAATATTCCGCCGCTGGTCTCCTGCTTCTACCGTGACTTCTGGCCCATACTGGGTGAGTTTGACTTGTTTTTTGTCAAATCCTGGTAAGAATAACCGTACCTGACGATTGTGGATATCGATTTCAATTGGTTTGGGAGCCTGTGCTGCTTGGGCTTCAAAGTTGGGTAGGGCGTCTATGAGTATTTGCCAGTCACCTATTGGGGAGTCAGGAATGACGCTCACAGGTAAGGGTATAAATTCCTCTGATACGTTTCTGCTTGTCTCGGAAGATACAAGGAGAACACCACCAACAGTTAAACCAATTTGCTGAGCGCTACCCCACAAATAACGGGTACTTGCCACTTCAATGGGGTCTTGTGTCGTCACCAAAAAAGCAGCAACACGCTTGGGATCGGTAAGAGCGGCTCTCCCTTTGTCTAAGAAATTATTGACTTGGTTAGTGGGAGCTGCAAAGTTGTCTGCTGTCCAATTGACGTTGAAAAAGCTGCTAATTAGTGGCTGAATCAAAGGCGATTCAACAATTGTCTTGCCTAAGTCGGAGTTAACAAACAATTGCCGGAATCGCCGGACATACCAACTCAGAGACTCTGGCAATCCCAGCATCCGCAGGGTTAAAGAGTCACCCGTGCCATCGTAAACGATCGCATCATATTTGCCACTGGCATCATATTCGCGGATAGCATTCAGGGCAAGGGCGCTGTCCATCCCCGGCAATACTACCAATTCTTGACCAAAAACGTCTTTGAATATGGGGGTGCGGAGGTATTGCGCCTCAAGTTTCTTTACTTCTTCCCAGTTGCTTTCTAGTAGTACAGATGCTTGAAACTGTACTGCTTGCAAATTTGGTGCGATTTCCTGAGGTTCAGAACCAATGGGAGTACCGAGCAGGATTGGCAGTGCTGGTTCTGCTAGTCCTGCTAAAAGTACGCGTTTGCCTTGGCTTGCCAATAATTTGGCGGCGGCGATCGCAATTTTGGTACGAGCGATGCCGCCTTTGCCCAAAAATGTCAATATTAGAGCCATTACTTGATTCCCAATTACCGCCGGTGTTTTCAACTCCAACTTAGCACTCAACAAAGACTCTCAGCTTGGGCTGTCAACTTCAGATTCAACAGAAAAATCCCGATGTGAGTTCTTTCTCCTACACAGGTTTAATTTCATCTTCAAAAAACCAAGTCGAAGAATTATCCTCAAACAGCACCACTACACCGATTCCCATACCATCGGTGACTTTGTAGCCTTGGATAACACCGACTTGTCCTAGTTTTTTCGCAATGGGAGAAGAAACGCGATCGCGCAAACGATAGACTTTAACCTTTTGTCCGATTTCCATGCCTGATTACAATTCAGATAAACCAAGTCTCAGTTTAGCTGAATCCGTGACTCAGCTTTCATAAATTCAGGGAGAAGTGGGGAGATGGGGAGTGGGGAGATGAGGGAGATGAGGGAGATAAGGGAGATGAGGAAGGGGACGCAAAGAAAAACAAATGACTAATGACCAATGACTAATGACCAATGACTAATGACCAATGACCAATGACTAATGACAAAAAGCTTAAAATTAAATCAACAACCAAACAGGTACAACGATAATGTTTGTCACAGCGCAACAGCTAGAACAACAGATGCCCGATGCAACTCGGTTGTTAAGTGATGAGCCGGAGATGGAAACTTCCTTGCATTATATGCAGCTACTGCTGCTAGTAACTTCCCTTGAGTGGCTGTGGCGTGACTGTAATGATTTCTTTATAGGTGCGAATTTAACAATATATTTTAGCCGTCAGCAGTTGCGAAATCGAGATTTTCGCGGCCCAGACTTTTTTTTGGTCAAAAACACCGAAAAGCGATCGCGCAATTCTTGGGTAGTCTGGGAAGAAGATGGTCGTTATCCAGATTTGATTATTGAATTACTTTCAGAAAGTACGGCTGATATTGACCGCAATTTGAAAAAGAATCTTTATGAAAATCGATTTCACACACCAGAATATTTCTGGTTTTCGCCAGAAAATTTGGAATTTGTCGGTTTTGAATTGGTAGGCAACAGGTATCAGGAAATTACACCAAATGCACGAGGATGGCGTTGGAGCGATGTGCTGGGGCTGTATTTAGGAGTAGAAGCAGGTAAACTGCGCTACTTTACACCCGATGGTGATTTAGTTCCAACACCAGAGGAAGCTGCAATAGCAGCACAACAAGTGGCTATTGCAGCACAGCAACAGGCGTCAGAAGCCCAGCAACAGGCATCAGAAGCGAAACAACAGGCGTCTGAGGCTCAGCAACAAGCATCTGAGGCTCAGCAACAAGCATCTGAGGCTCAGCAACAAGCATCTGAGGCACAATTGCGGTTGGAACAAGAACAGCTGCGATCGCAACGGTTGACGGAACATTTGCGATCGTTAGGAGTAAATCCCGATAGCTTGAGTTAAGCAACAAAGGTAGCAGTCATGTATCAAACAGATCCTCCCCGTCCACCACAAGAAACCATGCCTACGATGTATGATTTACCCAGTGAATTAATAGGGGAATCAGGTTTGCCAGATGAATTTCACTGCATTCAGGCGGATTTGCTGACTGAGACTTGTCAACCTCTGACTTATCCATCTGAGGAAATTTTACTTGCTAGCGATTTAAATCTTTACTACGACCCCCGCCATACTTTATGGTACAAGCGTCCTGATTGGTATATGGTTTTAGGAGTACCTAGCGCTAGCCAACAGCAAGACCTACGCTTAAGTTACGTCATTTGACAAGAGGGAGTTGTTCCATTTTTAGTCGTGGAATTACTCTCACCTGGTACAGAACAAGAAGATTTACGAAAAACACTGCGCGATGTAAACCAGCCCCCAACCAAGAGGGAAGTATATGAAGGCATTTTGCGGGTTCCTTACTACGTTATCTACGATCGCTATGAAAATCATTTGCGTGCCTTTCAACTCACAGGCACTCGCTACGAGGCAATATCTTTACCAGAGAACCGCTTTTGGTTGGAAGAATTAGAATTAGGATTGGGTCTGTGGCAAGGTTCTTATCAGCAGACAACAGGCTTGTGGTTGCGTTGGTATAATGCAGCAGGTTGGGTACTGACATCAAAAGAAAGAGCCGAACAGGAACGCCAACGGGCTGATCGATTGGCGGAATATTTGCGATCGCTCTTAATCGATCCAAATAGTTTGAGTTAAGCAGAAAGCAGCGTTGCTGACAAGAGTTATTTTTATACAAAAAATCCACTTGACAATAGCTGATTTATTGTATAATCGCCAAGACAATTTCGATAATATTTTATAGTTAATGATTTATTCTCCAAAGAACACTAACGGTACTTTGATCGCTATGAAGCTTTATGGAGAGTAATTAGGTGTGTAGGTAGTCAACGAGGAAACAGGAATTGTTGCAAACAATGCGAGGATTTGTACGTAAAGCAGGGAAGCTCAGGCGCATCCTGCCAGTCAATGAACAGTTATGGGTAAAATTTGACTTGCTGAGAACTTTAGTGCGTCGGGATTTAGAGGCACGCTACAAGGGTTCTGTTTTAGGGAATTTGTGGCCTTTGCTAAATCAGCTATCACAATTACTGATTTACACCTATGTGTTTTCGATTGTGCTGAAGGTAAAGTTAAGTCTTAAAGGGTTACCAGAAAATAACTTCACCTTTGGTTTGTGGCTGTTTGCAGGTTTGCTTCCCTGGATTGCGTTTACAGGGGGTTTGATGCAGTCTGCTGGTTCAGTCATAGGACAGCCAAACCTAGTCAAGAAGATTGTATTTCCTCTAGCTTTGTTACCTCTTGTGCCAGTTTTATCAACGTTTATTGAGAGTTCCTTTGGTTTGATGGCGTTGATTTTTTTTGTAGCGGTAAGTTCTCATACTTTACATATTACTTTGGCACTATTACCCTTGGTTTGGCTAACGCAGTTATTACTAACAGCAGGATTGGGCTATTTAGCGGCAGGGCTAACAGTGTTTTTGCGAGATATACCGCAGACTTTAACAGTGATTATAAATCTTTGGTTATATCTGACACCAATTGTTTATCCAGCATCAGCAATTCCAGAACAATGGCGGGGATGGGTATTTTGGTTAAATCCGATGACAGCTATAGTTGAAGTTTATCGCGATTTAATTTTACTTGGTGAGGTTAAACACTGGAATGAATGGGGAGTTGCTAGTGCGATCGCAGCGATCATATTTTGTTCTGGATTTTCGATATATAAACGGTTACGTCCGGCGTTCGCTGATGTTCTGTAAATATTTTTGGTTGTGGTGTAAGAGTTTTAAGGATTAACAGCAAAAGTATGGGAGAACAAATTGCAATTTCCCTAAAAAATGTCTCGAAGTGCTACAAGCGATATAGTCGTCCAGTTGATCGGCTCAAAGAGTTGCTCTTACCAGGAAAAACCTACGCTCAAGAGTTTTGGGCAGTAAGGGATATCTCATTTGAGGTGACTAAAGGTGAAACTATGGGCATTATCGGACGCAATGGTGCAGGCAAATCCACGCTTTTGCAACTGATTTGTGGAACTTTGACCCCAACTAGTGGAGAAGTGCAAGTTAATGGTAGGGTTGCAGCTCTGCTGGAGTTGGGCGCTGGTTTTAACCCAGAATTTACAGGTAGAGAAAACGTCTATATGAATGGCGCAATCATGGGTCTTTCTAGACAAGAAGTGGATGAGCGCTTCGATCAAATTGCTGCTTTTGCTGATATCGGAGATTTTATCGATCAATCGGTGAAGACATATTCCAGTGGTATGTATGTACGGCTGGCTTTTGCCTCAGCAATTCATATCTACCCTGATATTTTAATTGTGGATGAAGCTTTGGCTGTAGGAGATATGTTCTTTCAGGCAAAGTGTATGGCGCGAATGCGTCAAATGATGGATTCGGGAGTTACAGTACTTTTTGTTAGTCATGATATAGGTTCGGTCAAGAGTCTTTGTAGTCAAGCAATTCTCTTGAATCATGGAGAGCTAATCAGTTGTGGTTCATCTGATAAAATAGTTGAACAGTATTTTTCAATGAAAGTAGCAAGTGAGCAAATTGTACTCAATCTGACCAAAGAAAATAATGATTCTATTAATTGTCAAGAGTTAATAAATAATGGGAGCGCAGATTTTTTAAATAAAGAATATTGCTTTGCTAACAATACAAACTTTCTTAAAAAAGCAGATTTTCAAAGAGTACAAAATGGCAAAGCCAATTTTGCAAATGTACAAATTTTAGATAATAAATTTGAAGAAATTTACATCGTCAATTATGAAGAAGATGTAATTTTAAGAATGGCTGTTGAAATCCATGAAGACATCGAAGAATTAGCATTTGGTTATCACATTAGAGATAAAAATGGTACTGATATTGTATATTCTGATAGTATAATTGAAAACTCAACTCTCAAGTCACTTAAGAAAGGAGAGCGATATATTATAGATTGGAAGTTTAAAGCTTCATTAATGGCAGGAATGTATAATATTGCCTGCGTCCTTTCGATACCTATTGATATTCAAATTGGTCGAGTAGATTTCTGTGATTTCGTGCCTTTAGCTGTACAGTTTAATATGACATCAAGACAATGGGTCACTTTATATGGCAAAGTTCATTGGAACAACTTTTTAACAGTTCAGAAGTGTGAAGAACTAAGTCCGTAGACAATATTGAAACTACATGTAGAATGTGGAAACATTTATCTTAATAACTGGAGAAATGTTGAATTAATTAAATGAATTTGGTAAGCCTGTGAATAAATACAACATTCCAAGTGTGACAACATTTGAATATACAAAAATAATAGGTTTAGAAAACATAGAATTTGGCAAGAATATTATTATTGATGATTTTGTTTTTATTCATGCCAAAAAACCTATTAAAATAGGCAACAATGTTCATATTGCCTCATTTACTTCCATAACAGGTGGTGAAACTCTTGTGATGGAAGATTTTACCGCACTTTCTTCTGGAGTGAGAGTTTTCACTGGTTCAGATGATTTTAAAGAATGGGGATTTGGTAATTCTACAATTGATGAGAAGTATAGAAACACGAAAAGAGCGCCTGTATTCATAAGGAAATTTTGCATAATTGGTTCCAATAGCGTTATTCTTCCTGGCGTAACTATTGGCGAAGGTGCTTCAGTGGGTGCAGGCTCTGTTATTACCAAAAATTTGGAACCTTGGGGCATTTATTTAGGTAATCGCAAACTTGGTGAAAGAGATAAAGCAGGGGTTCTTGAAAATTACAAAAGATATTTGCTACATATAAGTAGCATTTCCGAAAATGATGTAATTGAAAATGACTCAACACCAACCATTTGAAAAACCAATTTATGTAACTCGTCCCTTACTACCAAATTTAGAAAAATTTAACCAAAAGCTTCAAGAAATTTGGGACAGTCAGTGGCTCACAAATAACGGCAAGCAACATCTAGAGCTTGAGAAACAATTACAAGAAGTTCTCAAAGTTCCTTATTTATCATTATTTAATAATGGCACAATTGCACTGATAGTCGGTTGTCAAAGTCTACGCCTTTCTGGAGAAGTAATTACTACTCCTTTTACCTTTCCTGCTACCCCTCATGTATTGACCTGGAACAATATTAGACCTATATTTTGTGATATTGATCCAGTGACGATGAATATTAATGCCCAAAAAATTGAATCTATGATTACCCCTCAAACTACAGGAATTCTGGGGGTTCACGTCTATGGTACTCCTTGCGATGTAGTCAAGATTCAAGAGATAGCTGATAAATATGGCTTAAAGGTAGTTTATGACGCTGCTCATGCCTTTGGGGTAGAAATTAACGGTGTAGGAATTGGTAACTTTGGGGATTTGTCAATGATGAGCTTTCATGCGACAAAGCTTTTTCATACAGCTGAAGGAGGCGCTCTGCTGTTTAAGGATAATAATTTAAAAGCGAGAGTTGAATTACTAAAAAACTTTGGTATTAAGAACGAAGAAGAAGTAGTAATGCCGGGAATCAATGGTAAGATGAACGAGATTCAGGCGGCACTAGGCTTAGTTTTATTGGAATATATAAAGGAAGAAAAATATAAGCGGCAGCAGTTAGTAGAGACATACCGTAGGTGTCTACAAAATGTTCCGGGGATTATTCTTTTGCCAGAGATTTTAGGTGTTATCAATAGCTATCAGTATTTCGTAATTCGTATTGGTGCAGAACTTTTTGGTTGTGATAGAGACTATGTGTATCAAGAGTTCAAAAAATATAATATCTTCACTCGCAAGTATTTCTATCCGCTGTGTAGTGAATACTCTTGCTATAAGTATCTTCCATCCTCTAGTATTACTAACTTACCTGTTGCAAATGAGATAGCAAAGCAGGTTCTTTCATTACCTTTATATGGTGAATTGAAAACTGAGGAAGTTGAAATTATTTGCAAAATACTTATAGGAATGAGAGGTTATTAAATTATGCCAAGAGTATCAGTTATTATTCCTTCTTATAATCATGAAAAATATGTATATGAAGCAATTCAAAGTGTTTTAGAGCAAACCTATCAAGACTGGGAAATAATAATTACGGATGATGGCTCGACAGACCGGACTGTAAATGTTATCAAACAATTTACAGACAATAGAATTAAATTATTTTGCTTTGATAAAAATCGCGGTGCTTGTATTGCTGCTAACAATTGTATTAAAGAAGCAACAGGTGAGTTCATTGCGATGTTAAGCTCTGACGATGTTTTTATGCCTAACAAGCTGGCGAAACAAGTCAGTTTTTTAGACGAACAACCAGAAGTCGGCGCAGTTTTTAGTTATGCTCAAATTATTGATGATGATGGAAATGAATTTAATCAAGAAAACCATTTTTATAAAACTATTTTTAACCAGGTAAATCGGAATCGTTTTGAATGGTTAAATTATTTTTTCTTGAATGGAAACTGTCTGTGTCATCCAAGTGCATTAATTCGCAAAAAATGCTATGAGGAAGTAGGTCAGTACGATGAGCGATTTGCTCAGTTACCTGACTTTGATTTCTGGATAAGACTGTGTATGAATTATGAAATTTATATTATTCCAGAGAAATTATTGAAGTTCCGTGTACGTGTAAATGAAGGTAATGCCAGTGGTAATAGGCCTGAAGTCAAGATCCGTACATCTCTAGAATATAAACAAATATTAAATCACTTTTTAACAGAAACAGTCTATGAACATTTTCAAGAAATTTTTCCAGACTATGGACAGCAGTTATCTGAAAAAGTTTTACTGCCTTTTATAGTTTCCAGGTTAGCAATTAAAGTAAACAATCCCGTACATAAATCATTTGCCATAGATACTTTATATAAAGTATTCAATTGTGATAAAAAATTAATAGAAAAAATCACAGAAACATATGATTTTGAAATTAGAGATTTAATAAAGTTAACAGGAGAATATGATATATTCGGGAGTGTTAGATTAGAGACATTATATCCCCAGTTAAAAGAAACTCAAGCAGAATTAGAGCGATCGCAATCTCAGTTACAACAAATGCAACAAACTCAGATGCAATTAGAGCGATCGCAATCTCAGTTGCAACTAACTCAGTCCCAATTAGAGCGATCGCAATCTCAGTTGCAGCTAACTCAAGCCCAATTGGAAGAGTTGCATATGAAGAAATTAGCTTTATTTGTCAAAGGTGCATTTGATAGTCCTGTAGAATGGAAGCAGCAAATTACTAATAATAATATTTGTTTTTCTGGTTGGTGCTTTCACCCAAACCTGAAAGTTATTAAATTAACACTATCCTATGGAAAGATTAACGTAGATTGTGATTATGGTCTTCCTCGTAAAGACGTAGCGGAAGTTTATCCAGAATCACCTAATAGCATCGACAGCGGATTTGTTGTTACCATTGATGTGCCACTTGGAAGCTGGAAAATTGCTTTAAATGCTTATTTAGAGTCAGGTGAGGTAGTAACTTTTTATGCACCTGAAGTATTGGTTATTTATCGCTTTGACTTTTGGAAAAATTGGCACAATTGGAAAGCTAGATTCAAGAATTTAGTGAATTTTGCTTATTTAATAGGGAAGCGAATAGCAGAAAGACAAAAACGGCTCGATCGCCTGCCTACTCTGGGAGAGTTACCCTTACTAGCAAGGCGGGCAATCAACCTTTACAAGCAACAAGAAACTTTCAACTCAGATTTAACAATACCTCCTAATTTTCTGATTCCTCAAGCTCTTGATGCTTATGATGCGTGGTTAGGAGTGAATAAATGGCATGAAAGATCCCTCGTTCATCTAACTCACCGTTTAAAGGCAGCCAAAACCAACCTCCCGAAAATTTCAGTGGTGATGCCTGTTTTCAATCCGCAAATTCCATTTCTGGAATCAGCTATTGCCAGCGTAATTAATCAAGTTTATCAAAACTGGGAACTTTGTATTGCTGATGACCGCAGCACCAATCCAGCAGTACGTTCAACTTTGAACCGATGGGCTGCTAGTGATGAGCGTATTCGGGTGGTTTTTCGAGAAGAAAACGGCAACATTAGCGCTGCAACAAACAGCGCTGCAAGTCTAGCCGATGCTGATTATTTAGTGTTTTTGGATCATGATGACGAGCTAACCCCTGATGCTCTTGGGGAAGTGGCTTTATATTTAGCAGAGCATCCAGAAACCGACTTTCTTTACTCAGATGACGACAAAATAGATACTAACGGCAGTCGCTTTGCGCCGCAATTTAAACCGGACTGGTCACCAGAGTTGCTGCTGTCCTATATGTACTTGAGTCATTTATGCGTAGTTAGACGTAGTATTTTCGAGCAAATTGGGGGATTACGGGTTGGGTTTGAAGGGTCGCAAGACTACGATTTTGCCTTGAGAGCTACGGAAATTTCTCATCACGTTGGGCATCTTCCCTTAGTGTTGTATCACTGGCGAGCAGTTCCAGGCTCAACGGCAACATCGGGTTCTGCCAAACCAGCTAGCTTTACATCTGGACAAAAAGCTCTGCAAGAAGCGCTAGAACGCCGCAATATTTCGGGAACTGTGTATCATCCAGATTGGGCTGCAAAAGCAGGGTGTGGAATATTTGAATACCAATTTCCCGATCTAGGCCCAACCGTAACAATTATTATTCCGACAAAAAATCAGTTGACTTTGCTCCAAGCATGTTTGAATTCTTTGAAAAAGACGACATACAAGAATTATCAAATTGTAGTGATTGATAATGAAAGCGATGACCCGAAAACACTCGCATATCTAGACCAAATTCTCCATCAAGTTTTGCGGATTGGAAATGGTGGTGGTGGGTTTAATTTTGCTGCTATTAATAACTGTGCTGCCGAGCAAGTTGATAGCGATTATCTTTTATTTTTGAATAACGATACTGAGGTGATATCTCCCCAATGGCTAAGTCAAATGATGGGCTTAGCTTCATTTCAAGGGGTAGGAGCTGTAGGCGCTCGCTTACTGTATCCAGATCAAACTATTCAACATGCTGGTATCATTCATGGTTTGTATCACGGCGTGGCAGGGCCAGCTTTTAAAAATATGCCAAGCTGGGATTGTGGTTATCTTGCCTATGCAAAAGTTAATCGTAATTATTCGGCTGTTACAGCTGCGTGTCTGCTCACTCCTCGCCAGCTGTTTTTGGAATTGGGCGGCTTTGATGAGGAGCAGTTTGCAGTCGCTTATAACGATGTGGACTATTGTTATCGGTTAGTAGATAAAGGATACCGTTGCGTCTATTGCCCTACTGCCGAATTACTTCATAAAGAAGGCGCATCTAGAGGGTTTAGGGATAACCCCAGAGAACCCGCTGCCTTCAAACGTAAATACAATAACAAAATTGATCCTTGGTATAGCCCTCACTTGTCTTTAAATGACGAGCAATTCAAAATCCAACCCCGAAGAGTTGTACTTGGCTGTGTGAAGCCAATTAAAACTCTCGTGTTTACTCACAATTTGAATTGGGAAGGTGCCCCTTATAGTCAGTATGAAGTAACTGTCAAATTTAAAGAAATGGGTGTTACCGATCCGATAATTTTTTCACCTCAAGATGGGCCTCTCCGGACGGATTATGAGAGAAAAGGAATTCCTGTATACGTAAAAGAACATCCCCTGAAAAATGTCACCACAAATAGCGATTATAATCAAGCAATTTCTGGTTTAGCAGAATTCATTGAAGAACTGGAAGTAGAGATAATTTATGCTAATACCTTGCAGACTTTTTATGCGATCGCAGCTGCTAAAAATTTAGGCATACCCTCAATTTGGAATGTGCGAGAAAGTGAACCTTGGCAAACTTACTTCAATAATTTTGGGCAGGAAATTGCTGCTCGTGCTTTAGAATGCTTTGGCTTTCCTTACCGTGTAGTTTTTGTAGCTAATGCCACCAGAGATCGATATTTAGCTCTGAATAGTCATCACAATTTTACTGTTATTCACAATGGTCTAAATTTGCAAAGATTAGAGGAAAAAACTCAAGGCTGGACAAAAGAGAAAGCCAGAAAATTGCTCAATGTTAGTGAAAATGAAGTTGTCTTGCTCTTGCTAGGAACTGTTTGTGAGCGCAAGGGACAACACGATCTAGCATTAGCTTTAGCAAAACTCCCTGAGGAATGGCATGGTAAAGTCAGAGTATTTATTGTAGGCGATCGCGCCAGTAATTACAGTACTGAGTTAAAAAATCTTGTCAGCCAACTACCAGAGGTTATCAGACAAAAAGTCAGCATAGTACCGGAAACACCTGATACTGCTCAGTATTACCAAGCCGCAGATATTTTTATCCTTAGCTCTCGAATTGAAAGTTTTCCACGAGTCATTTTAGAAGCAATGGCTTATGGACTACCGATTATCACCACACCTGTATTCGGTGTGAAAGAGCAGGTACAACCAGGAAATAATGCTATTTTCTATGAACCAGGTAACTTAGAACAATTAGCTGAAGCTATTGTATGCTTATTGCAAGATGAAAAAATGCGATCGCGCTTCGCGGATAATTCTCGTCATGTATTAGACTGTTTAAATAGCTTTGAGGATATGGTGCAGAGTTATACCCAGATTTTCCGGGAAGCATATTTTAAGTAATTCTGATTCTTTTATTGATTTAGAATGCAGATTACAAAATATTTGGGTTTGATTTATATGCTGATGATACACTACACATAGCATGAAAATTTACTCACTTTTGAATTAAATTTATTAATCGATCAAATTGTATGTACTTTAAATCTCTACAAATACTGAGAGGTATTGCCGCACTGGCTGTAGTTTTATATCATATTCATATATATGCAGCTTTGATAGGAAATAATAACGCAACCTTTTTTAGAGTGTTCAATGAAAATTTTTCCTATGGCGCATTATTTTTCTTTGTCTTATCCGGTTTTATCATGGCTTATTTAATAGATATTGATTATAAATATTTTCTGAGACTTAGGATATTAAGAATATATCCCACATACATAATAGCAGTTATTTTAGTTATTTTTTTGAAAGTTATGATATTCGGCTCTGTAGAAAATCAAAAGCTCTACTTAGCAATTACTCTTTTACCTCTTGGAGAATTACAATATCCGCTTGCAGTAGAATGGACGTTGATTTATGAAGTATTTTTTTACTTTATTTGTTCATTTTTTACTACTCGTATTTTGAAGAGATTTTATTTATTTTTCTTAATGATATGGTTGAATATAATTCTTATTGGTTATTTTATATTTCATACACCAACTCTAGCAAAACCAGATATTATTAGCATCTTTTTCTCTTCATTTAACTTGTTATTTATTTTTGGTGGCATTGCGTATTTTATTGCTAAGAAAATAGAAAATCCGAATAAAATTTATGATTATTTTTGGATGATAATTGCATTTTGTTTACTATTACTATCCAATATAAGTCCAAGTATTTTAGTTAAAAACTTGATGCTGGGTACAGGATTTTCTTTAATTCTTGTGATTACATATTTGAGAGATAAGTATCCAAATAAAAATAAAAAACTCTTACTCATCGAAAAAATTATTTCTTTTGGAGAGAGATTGGGTGATTACTCTTATAGTCTCTACCTAGTTCACGTGCCTATAATTACAGTCGTTTTTAGCATTAGTAAAAATATGTTAAATTTGCCAATAAGCTCTAAAATTTGCTTCATTAGTTTAGTTATTTCATTGTTTGCAGGATGGCACTACGGAAGGATGGAATTATATATCTACAAAAAGCTAAAAATGTTAGTAAAATAGCAATTATGCTTCTATTATTCTCTTGTAAGCAAATTTTTTTTTCTGATATTCTCTGGCTGCTTTGTGGAAATAATTTGTATATCTAGTGTCTGCGTAATTTATTTAATAAAGATGTAGTTACAACCTCTATGTGACTGGTGTAATTAGTATAAACTTGACTGAATGTTAAAGTATAAAAATTAATTTAAAGCCAGTAGTGCAGATATGGCAACTTGGCTACCGGATGATTTGCTGGTGAAGTATGACAGGATGGCAATGGCTCATAGTTTAGAAGGACGTGCCCCATTTTTGCAGCCACAACTAGTTGAAATTGGACTAAATCTACCAGAGCGTGAGAGAATGTCCAAGGAAATAAATAAACTCGCTCTAAAGATATCTGAGTTCATGTCCTCCAACTAAAAAGTAAATTTTATATGCCATTGTTTAATCTTGAGACCCCCAATCAGTTAAAATTAACTCATTTAACTAGATTTTCTGGTTGGTATATACCTGAAAATTCTGAAGAGATACAGTTTAAAGAATTAAAAAGCGGAATAAAATCTTACCAGTACCCATCCTTTGGTCTAATTATGCAGATTGAGTCTGTTTTACCATACATGACTCAATCTGTATGGAAAAATAGATTAGAATCTATTCGTGAATTACTCTTAAAAGAAGGAAATAACTTAGATAGCGAATTAGGAAAAAAAGGAAGAGAAATTCTAGCTGCTGGATTTTTCTTTGAAGGAGAAAGCCTATTTAGTCTGGATTATAATCTGGGAATAAATTTAAGCTCAAAAAATAATAATATTAGATAATTAAAGAGGTCATAAATGTGCGGAATTGTTGGATTAATTAATAGTGATTCAGAACAAATTAGCCCCAAGATTATCGAAAAAATGCAAGATGTGATGCTTGCTCGCGGTCCAGATGGATCTGGAAACTTTATTGAAGGCTCTGTGGCGATGGCAATGCGTCGCCTTGCAGTGATTGATTTAGAGCAGGGCTGGCAACCCCTCACTAGTCAAGATGGACAAATTATTGCTTTTCAAAATGGTGAAATTTATAATTATCAACAGTTAAAAAAAGAACTAGAACAGCAAGGTTTTATATTTAAAACTAACAGCGATACAGAAGTTTTAGCTCATGGTTTTGCCCAATGGGGAATTGAGGGACTGCTAAAAAAAATCGACGGAATGTATGCGATCGCCATTCTCGATCGCAGAAGTCGTGAGTTGCATCTTGCTAGAGATCGCTTTGGAGAAAAGCCACTTTTTTATTGCTACGCCGAAGGGCGTTTTGCTTATAGCTCAAATATGTTAGCTTTGGCAGCATTGCCGTGGGTTAATCACGAGATAGATCCCGTGAGCTTAGATCGCTACCTAGCGCTGCATTTTGTTCCTGGCGATCGCACGATTCTTAAAGATATTAAGCGAGTACTACCAGGTGAAAGGCTTTGCATTCCGGTAGACAACCCTGTTCCACAAAGATTTCGCTACTATCAAATTCCAATTGATAAACAACGCCGCGTATCTGATGAGGAATTAGCTAAGCAGTTAGAAAAGGCTGTTACGTCAAGATTAATCGCTGATGTTCCTGTTGGTGTTTTTCTCTCAGGAGGACTCGACAGTTCAATTGTGGCAGCGATCGCCGCTCGGCACAATCCCCAAATAGATACCTTTTCTATGGGATTTTGCTCAAAAGACCATGATGAAAGCATTTATGCTCAACAAGTATCTCAAGCCATTGGTAGTAATCATCATCATTTTATGTTTGATGAAAACAGCTTTGCCCAATTGCTACCACAGGTAGCTGCTGCTCTGGATGAACCAATTGGCGATCAAGCCATGCTACCGCTTTACTGGCTGTGCAAAGAGGCAAAGCAACACGTCACTGTGGTGCTATCTGGAGAAGGTGCAGATGAAATATTTGCCGGATACAGTTACTACAATCGTTTTGCCTCGAAAAAAAGTTGGAAAAACAGGCTTAAGGCATTACTGGGGCGATCGCCTCAGACATCGGAATCATATCAAAGTTTAGTGCATAATCCTATACCAATCACACCTTCTGGGTTTCCACTGTTGTCAGATGCAGCACAACGCGAACAACTCATGGGGCGATCGCGTTCCCAAATGGATGAGTGGGAAAGTGACTTGCTTTCTTGGCTAGACTCTGCTGCAAACCCTTTGCAAAAAGCCAGTAGTGCAGATATGGCAACTTGGCTACCGGATGATTTGCTGGTGAAATATGACAGGATGGCAATGGCTCATAGTTTAGAAGGACGTGCCCCATTTTTGCAGCCACAATTAGTTGAAATTGGACTAAATCTACCAGAGCGTGAGAGAATGTCCAATGAAATAAGCAAAATCGCTCTGCGTCGCGTGGCTGGACGTTGGTTACCCAAGGAAATTATGCAGCGCCGTAAACAGGGGTTTGTACTACCTATGGCAAATTGGTTAAAACAGTGGTTTGAGACTCATGGTGGAGTCGATAATTATTTTGCTGGAATACACTTTCCCGGATTAGATATCAACCAAATATGTCAAATTGTAAAGGTCGATCTTCAGCAAGGTATTATTCGAGAACGCTTGATTTTTGCTTTGATACTTCTAATTGAATGGTATAGAAAATTTGAGTTAAAATTATCATTTTTGCGTGATGATTACATGATAAACTCTTAACAAAAATAGTCATTGAGTAATAATTTAATTTCAAGAATCCTTTTCATTACGAGCAATTTGTTTTAATGAGGCAACCGAGATAAGATGTTAAAACAAATCAAATATTCAGTTGTAATTCCCATATTTAATGAAGAAGAAATTATACAAGAATTATGGCAGCGACTTCACAAAGTTCTCGGAGAACTTGATGGAAACAGCGAAGTTATTTTTATTAACGATGGTAGTTATGATGATTCACTTGAAATTTTAACAAAACTGAGACTTTCACATCCCGAAATTAAAATTATCAGTTTTTCTAGAAATTTTGGACATCAATCTAGCCTTTCAGCAGGTATAGACCATGCTAAAGGTAAAGCTGTGATACTGATGGATGGAGACTTACAAGATGCTCCTGAGGAAATTCTTAGTTTTGTAGAAAAGTGGAAACAGGGATATGCCGTTGTATATGCAATTCGTAAAAAAAGAAAAGAGAATTTTCTTAAAAGTTTAACATTTACCCTGTTTTACCGCCTTTTAAATGGACTTGCAGGTCTAAAACTTCCTTTAGACGCAGGTATTTTTTCATTAATGGATAGAAAAGTAGTACTTGCATTACGCTCTATGCCTGAGCAAAATAAATACATTAGTGGACTGAGAGCATACGCTGGGTTTAAGCAGGTAGGTATTCCTGTAGAGCGTGGGCCAAGATTTAGAGGGGAACCAAGGGTAACGCTTATCAAATTATTTAAATTGGCGTTTGATGCTATATTTTCTTTTTCTACTATCCCCCTCAAAATAGCTACATTTCTTGGCATAGTGTCCTCTATCTCTGCTTTTATATTAGGGTTAATTGGTTTGTTCTTTAAATTCATTTTAGGACAGGATTTTTTAAACTGGACTTATGGTTTAACTACAACTTTTTTTATAGGAGGAGTACAACTGTTTTTTTTAGGAATTATTGGAGAATATATTGGACGTATTTATGATGAAGTAAAGCAAAGACCGTACTATATTATAGATGAAAAAATTGGTTTTCAAGAAGAGGTAAATTACTATGAGAGTTCAAAGCAAATTTCTGAATAAAAGTAGTTATATTATCTGTATATTATTTATAATTGCTATTCTTCCCGCTTTATTTACGGGGTTTTTGATCAATGCTTACTCGGTTAATGTACCATATTGGGATCAGTGGGCAGTTGCTCCATTATTTGAAAAATTTCATAATGGCTCTCTTGATTTTAGCGATTTAATTGCCCAGCACAATGAAAGTAGAAAATTTTTCCCAAGGTTAATATTTATAGGCTTAGGTTCTATTACAGGTTGGGATGTACGTTATGAAATGTTAATTATCTTTTTATTAGCTTGCATTGTATCTTTCAACCTTTATCGCCTTAATAGCTTAACTATTCAAGGTAGTTTAATAAAGAGATTGTCCACCGCTGCTATCACAAATTTACTGATATTTGCCCCAATCCAATGGGAGAATTGGCTATGGGGTATACAGATTGTTGTTTTTGTGCCTATAGCCTGCATTACAACTTGCCTTTTAATAGCGTATTCACAACTGAGTAGCAAATCTAAATTTTTTCTTTGTATCTGTCTCTGTACAATTAGTACTTTTTCCTACGCTAACGGACTTTTATCCTGGATTGTAGTTTTTCCTGTTCTTTTTATCAAATGTCAAGATGTATTTAGCAAAAAAAGATGGTTAATATTAGGTTGGACATTTGCTTTTATAACTAATGCAGTAGCTTATTTTTATAATTACAAAAAGCCATCCCAGCATCCTAGCTTTTCAGAAGGACTTGTACATCCAGGACATGCAATTAATTATTTTTTGTCCTTTCTAGGTGCGCCACTTGGTTTGGGAAACCGAGAAACAAGTTTAATAATATCGCCACTTATTGGCTTGGCTTTAATATTAATTTTATTAGCTTCATGTATTTACTTATTAAAATCTATTAAAGACTTGGCTCTTTTGCACAATGTTGCTGGTTGGTTAACTATTGCCATGTATAGTTTTATTAGTGCAATTATAACTACCTCAGGAAGAGTTGGTTTTGGAGTAGAACAATCTTTATCATCGAGGTACACAACCTTTTCAGCGTATTTGACAATTTCCTTAATTTACATTGTAGTTATTATTTATGACGACATTAAAAATAAAGATATTTTAAGTAACTCTACAAAGCTACGGGATAGTAGCATATTTTTTTTCACAGCAATAATCTTAGTTTTACATCTCTTAGCATCTACACAAGCAATTCTTACTATGAATGATGTCAGAAAAGATAGATTAGTGGGAAAATCTTGTTTGGAATTTATAAATATTTTGCCACTTAATGACTGCTTAGAACAAAAAGTCTTTCCAGACTTAAATTTTTTAACTAAGTATGCAAATGTTATTGATAAGTTAGGACTTTTGACACCACCTTTAGTCAAGAATAGCATTATTGAAGAAACAAACCAAAATAACCAAGTAAGCCAAAAGAATTATGGCTGGTTTGACAATATAACCAAGAATGCCGATGGCTCATATTTAGCTTCTGGATGGGCTGTATTGCCTGATAGAGTTGAACCTGCTGACTCTGTAATTCTGACATATGAGATATCTAGAGGCAGATTTCGTATGTTTTCATTGGTTAATGATATAAAATTGGAAAGAGCTGATGTAGCTAAAGCATTAAATCAAAAAAATTACCTAAAATCAGGCTGGCAAAAATCTTTTTATTTTGCTGAAAATACCAGTAGTTCTGTTAAATTGGTAGCATGGGCATTTGATGCCAATACAGGAAAATATTTTCAGCTAAATGGCAGTCGTATGATACAAAAGTGACTAGTAAATGCTTGAAATAAAAGAGCAGATACAGGATGCGAAAATAACAAAAAGTCCAGTATTAAAAATTTGGGTTCAGAGGAAATTTCAGTGACACTGCAAGAATTTTATTTATTGCTCATGTCAGTTTTAACCAGCGTGGTGGGGCAATTTTTCTTAAAAGCAGGAGCAAGCAAGTTAGGAAAAGTTAGTGTTGAGAACGCTGTTAGTCATATTATTCGTATTATCACAATACCCGAATTGATAGGAGGGCTGGCCTTTTATGCTCTAGGCGCTTTAGCTTATATTCTGCTCTTAACTAGAGTGAATCTCAGCATCGCTGCCCCATCTGTGTCGTTAGTCTATGTTTTTTCTGTATTGCTAGGTTACTTCGTATTCAAAGAACCTATTCCCATTACCCGTATAGTAGGTTTAAGTTTAATTATTATCGGTGTTATATTACTAGTCTGGAAAAAATAATTCAAAAATATTTAGAACCTACGCACTGTACAAAATAACTATCCTGTATATTAAGTAAATTCGGTTGTTTCAGGCTGTTAATGACTACCTTTAGATCAGTAGCGATCGCACTTTAATGGGTAAAGAAAAAATTGGCATTGTTTTAGCGACATATAATCCTCAGGTTGAATATTTCCAAAAACAGATCCAGTCGATTCAAAACCAAACTTGGCATAACTGGGTTTGTCATATTGTTGATGACTGTTCCCAACTTCAATATCAAGCTGAAATTCAAAAAATTCTTGAAAATGATTCACGATTTATCTGTCATTTTCATAACGAGAATCTGAAGCCTTATTACAATTTTCAGCGTGGTTTGCAATACTGTGTTCAAGACTCTACAATTACAGCGATCGCCTTTTCCGATCAAGATGATATTTGGCAAGCACAAAAACTAGAAATATTGATAGCAAAATTACGCTCAGAACAAGCACTTCTAGTCCATTCCGATCTAGAACTTATCGACAGTCACGACCAAACTATCAATCATTCTACTTGGGATTTTGAAGGACGCCAACCTGAAAAAGCTACGGTGGAATTATTGCTACTTCGCAACGTCGTCACCGGGTGTTCGTTGTTGTTTTGTAGTTCTCTCATTACCGATATTCTACCCTTTCCCCAACAAAATGAAATTGGTTGGCACCACGACTGGTGGGTAGCATTGGTTGCAATTCAAAAAGGTAAAATTGGACATATTCGCCAACCATTAGTCCGCTATAGGCTGCATACTTCCAATGTGGTAGGAGCAATGCAAAATGCTGGTAATTTTTACACTGAAATGATTCTGTGGTTCCAGAAAAAGTATCGCATTACAGGTAAAAGCTATTTAATTCATAGTAATTTGAGTAAAGCATTTGAAGCTAGATTTTACCAAAAATTAGATTCAAATTGGTATAATCCTTTTGACGATCGCCGCTTAGATTTTGGTTTGGGTATTCTTAAGCTTTGTTACCAAAGTTGGAAGGTAGGATATCGTTCTGAAGGTATAGCACTACGAATTTGGATTTTTAAAATTTTATTCGATATTCAACAAATTAAAAATTATATCTTCAAGTTGTTGCCAAAATTTCCAGCTATTAAAAGCAATCTTCAAAACAAATGAACCAGCAACAACCTATTTCAGTATCGATTATTTTAGTCAACTATAATGGAGCCGAAATTTTACCAGATTGCTTAAATTCTCTAAAAAAATTTATTGATATACCTAGCTACGAAATTATTGTTGTAGATAACGCCTCTAGCGATAGGAGTGTTGAATTAATTACAGACAAATTCCCTGAAGTTCATCTACTTAGACAAACTGAAAATCGCGGTTTTGGAGCAGGAAATAATGCAGGTGCAAAAGTTGCAAGGGGAGAATTTTTATTTTTATTAAATACTGATACTGTACTTACTAGTAATATTCTACCCCATCTAATTGAGTTAATGCAAGCAGACCCAAAAGTAGGAATTATTGGGCCAAAATTGCTGAATCGAGATGGTAGTTTACAAATTTCTGTTTCGCCGGCATTAGGAATTAAAGGAGAATATCAAGCTCGGAATATGCATCGAGATTATCTAAATACCTCTGAGCAAAATTTGATTGAGCAAAAATTTCAAGAAATTCAAGAAGTGGATATTATTGTCGGGGCTGCTTTTTTTATTCGTTCAAGTTTATTTCATGAATTAGGTGGATTTGATGAAAAATTTTTCATGTATTTTGAAGAATCAGATTTATGTCAGAGAGCGCAGTATCAAGGATATAAAATTATCTACACGCCTCATGTATCTTTGATTCATTTGCAAGGATATTCAATTCAAAAGGCTGCAAATGCAATGGCTATAGAATATAGACGTAGCCAGATTTATTATTATCAAAAGCATCGTCCTTGGTGGGAGCAATTTATATTACGTGTATATCTTTTTTATAAATTTTTTGGTGAATTTTTAACTACAGGTAATCCTAACAGTCTAAAAATTATTAGATTGTTATTTACTGCCAAAAAATCTGCCATTGAAGTATCTCATTAATCAGACAATGATTTTATTATGGCGTTTCCCCATCTAGTGAAGTACACCTGTACGGGCACGGCACTGTTCCCTACACCTTGCTATATAATGTTGTACTGCATCTGTATGGGAACTCTATATGTCTATTTTAGCAAATTTATCTTTTGCTCCAACTCAACCGACAGGTTGGTTAAGTTATAGTTTGAATTTATTAAAAGAGCTAAAAGAGTTAGATATTGAGGTATTAAGTCCAAGGGAGTTTCCTGGAATTAAATGTCATCATTCGCCACCAGACATGACGACGGATTTTGGCATGAAGGGACATTTAAAGCGCTTGCTATGGACGCAATTTAAACTGCCGAGTTTTTATGAAAATATGAAGTCTACATTAATATTTTCTCCTATCCCAGAAGCTCCTTTATTTTCTTCGTGTTCTTATGTTGTTACTGTTCATGATTTAATTCCTTTAAGATTTCCCCAATGGTTTTCGAGAACACAGCGACTTTATTGTAGTTATTATATTCATGCTGTCATCCAACAATCAAAACATGTTATTTGTAATTCTCAGGCAACGGCTGAAGATTTAAGCAAATTTTTGGGAGTTTCTGAGGAAAAAATGACTGCGATCGCACTAGGATATGACAGCGAAAATTTTCGTTTTTTAGATTTGCCAAGCAAAAATTATTTCCTTTATTTAGGACGGCATAATCCTCATAAAAATCCTGAACGTTTAATTACTGCCTTCGCTGCACTACCAAACAGTGGCGACTATGAACTGTGGTTAGCAGGGCCAAGCGATCGCCGTTACACCCCAACCTTAAAAGCCCAAGTTGCCCAACTCGGCATCACCCATCGAGTAAAATTCTTGGACTACGTTCCTTACAGCGAATTGCCAAAAATCATCAATCAAGCGATCGCCCTTGTCTTCCCTAGTCTATGGGAAGGTTTTGGTTTACCAGTCTTGGAAGCAATGGCTTGTGGTACTCCAGTAATTACTTCCAATCTCTCCTCCCTACCCGAAGTAGCTGGGGACGCGGCGATTCTAATTGACCCCTACAACACTAGAGAAATTACAGAGGCGATGGAAGCGATCGCCACTGATTCAGCATTGCGATCGCGCCTTTCTAATCAAGGAATTATCCGCTGCCAACAATTCAGTTGGGAAAAAACCGGACAAGCAACCGCCGAAGTATTATCCCGCTACGTGTAGAATATTACCGTTGAGCAGAGGACGCGGGGACACGGAGACGCGGGGACGCGGAGAATAACAAATGCCCCATGCCCCATGCCCAATGCCCAATGCCCAATAACAAATCCTTATGAAAGCACTAATTCTCTCTGGTGGTAAAGGTACACGTCTGCGTCCCCTCACCTACAGCGGAGCAAAACAACTCGTACCAGTTGCTAACAAACCTGTTTTATGGTACGGCATTGAAGAAATGGTTGCTGCTGGTATTACTGATATTGGTATCATCATTAGCCCGGAAACTGGCGCAGAAGTTCAAGCAAAAACGGGAAATGGAGAATACTTTGGAGCGAACATTACCTACATATTACAAGACCAGCCAGCCGGACTTGCTCACGCTGTCCAAATCGCCCGTCCGTTTTTAGGGGATTCTCCGTTTGTGATGTATTTGGGCGATAACCTAATTCAATTAGGCGACTTAAGTTACTTTCTGCAACAATTTAGCCAACAACAGCCTGATGCTTTAATTCTTCTACGTCCTGTTGCCAATCCTACCGCCTTTGGTGTAGCTGAGGTCGATGATACAGGAAAGGTATTGCAGTTAATTGAAAAACCGAAAGTTCCTCCTTCAAATCTGGCATTGGTAGGGGTTTATTTCTTTTCTCACATCATCTTTGATGCGATCGCCAATATCCAACCTTCCACTAGAGGCGAACTCGAAATCACTGATGCTATTCAATATCTAATTAATCAGCAAAAGCACGTTGTCGCACACAAACTCCAAGGCTGGTGGTTAGATACTGGTAAAAAAGATGATTTATTAGAAGCTAATCGTTTAGTTCTCGACACTTATTTGACAGCATCAGTTCTCGGCGAAGTCGATGCCCAAAGTCAGATTATTGGGCGAGTTCAAATCGGTGCAAAATCTCAAGTAATTAACTGCACAATTCGTGGCCCAGTAATCATTGGTAACAATTGTCATTTAGAAAACTGCTTTATTGGCCCTTATAGTAGCATTGCTAACAATGCTACTCTCGTTGATACAGATTTAGAACATAGTGTAATTTTAGAAGGTGCTAAAATTGCCGGAATCCATCAGCGGATTATCGATAGTGTCATTGGACAACGGGCACAATTGACTCTTGCACCCCGTCGCCCGAAAGCTTTACGATTCTTAATTGGCGATGACTGTCAAATTGAACTCACATAATTTACTCAATTTTGGTACGGTCAAGGTGTTATGCTACTAACTATACTTGTTGTGTTGAATCATTCAAAAAGTTAGTAGTGTAGCAAATCATTCTTAATAATATTAATGAGCATTACGTATACTAAAATTCCCGAAGTTATACAACTCGAACCCAAAGTATTTGCAGACGATCGCGGTTTCTTTTTTGAAGCCTATAACCACCAAAAATTTACTGAAGAAACTGGTATTGCTGCCAACTTCGTCCAAGATAACCACTCTTGCTCTAAGCAAAACGTCCTGCGTGGATTGCATTACCAAATTCAACAACCCCAAGGTAAACTCGTTCGTGTAATTTTCGGTACCATATTTGACGTAGCCGTA
Organism: Nostoc sp. FACHB-973; assembly: GCF_014698115.1. Taxonomy (GTDB): domain Bacteria; phylum Cyanobacteriota; class Cyanobacteriia; order Cyanobacteriales; family Nostocaceae; genus Nostoc; species Nostoc muscorum. The sequence goes on along the minus strand of NZ_JACJSJ010000050.1, from coordinate 1,373 downwards.
GACATTAGAAGAAGTTCGCCGACATTTGGAAAATGGGTGGGTTATGAACTCAGTGCTGAGAATAAACGTCTACTTTGGATACCAATAGGCTTTGCTCACGGCTTTCTCGTGCTTTCAGAAAAAGCTGAAGTGCTGTATAAAACTACAGATTACTACGCACCCCAAGGCGATCGCACAATCTTATGGAACGATCCAGATTTAGCTATAGATTGGCCTTTGAATGGTTCACCGATTTTATCAGCTAAAGACCAAGCTGGTAAATCTTTGAAAACTGCTGAAATCTTTGATTAAATGCTCTGAAGAAACACAGGGAGTAGGGAATAGGGAGTGGGGAGATGGGGATATGGAGATACGTGGGGACACGGGGACGCGGAGAATAACCAATGACTAAGAGTAAATCAATTCTGCTAATTGGTAACAACGGTCAAGTCGGTCAAGAATTGCAACAAATTCTTCCATCCTACGGCAATACTATCTCAGTTTCACGCCCAACAGTAGACCTTACCGAGCCTGACACTCTTCGTAGCATTATCAGAGCAAAGCAACCGCAAATCATCATTAACGCCGCTGCTTATACAGCTGTAGACAAAGCCGAAAGCGAATCCGAACTTGCTACCGCTATTAATGCTACTGCACCTCTAATTCTTGCCGAAGAAAGCCAAAAATTAGGAGCTTTTCTAATTCATATTTCCACCGATTACGTTTTTGATGGCAATGGGTGTCGCCCATATCAAGAAACCGATGCGACTAACCCCTTGAGTGTCTATGGCAAAACCAAACTTGCAGGAGAACAAGCAATTCAAGAAAATTGCACCCATCACCTCATCCTCCGCACAGCTTGGGTTTATGGAAACTTTGGCAAAAGTAACTTTGTCAAAACCATGTTACGACTAGGTGCAGAACGCACAGAGATGCGTATAGTCGCCGATCAAATTGGTAGCCCTACTTGGGCAAAAGATATAGCCGCAGTCATAGGCGAGATGATTCCTAAGTTAACCACAGATATTGCAGGCACATACCACTACACCAATAGCGGCGTTGCTAGCTGGTATGACTTTGCCATTGCCATTTTTGAAGAAGCCCAACAGCTAGGGTTTCCTTTGAAAGTTGAAAATATTATCCCCATTACAACCCCCGAATATCCCACACCCGCCCGTCGCCCTGCCTATTCCGTCCTTGCTTGTGGCAAAATTTCAACACTTCTAGGAAAATATCCCCCCCATTGGCGACAAAGACTTAGGGAAATGCTCACAGAATAGGGAGTGGGGAGTGGGGAGTGGGGAATTGGGAATTGGGAATTGGGAATTGGGAATTGGGAATTGGGAATTGGGAACAGTTATTTTCTTGTCCTCCTCATCCCCCTCATCCCCCCC
>NZ_JACJSJ010000005.1 GCF_014698115.1 Nostoc sp. FACHB-973 | reverse complement strand
GCCTCGGCAAACAAAGTTGACATCTGGCTAATACTCAAACTTTCCGGCGCAGCCAGGTAATGTCCTCCTTTAGTGCCTTTTCGTGCTGCGGCAATGTAGCAGTCTACCAAATCTTCAACATGAATCCACGCCGTCATAAAATCTGGTGGAAATGGCTGAGAGCCTTGGTGTGGTTTCCCTGTAATGAACTGCTGAATTGCAAAATCCCAGAAACTGCCACGAGTTGGTGCCCGACCATACACTGATGAAGGATACACAATGGAAGCGTTACCTCCATTGCTGATATATTCTTCTACTAGCCCATCTTTCAACACATTTACACCTGCTAGTAAGTCAAAACATGCTAAATATTCGGGTCGTGTATAGCCTTTTGGCGGAGGTGTTTCGGTGATTCGTCCTCCATCGGCGGTAATCAAAGAAAAATTGCCGCTGGTTGTAATTACATGAATATCTGGTGAAACTGCCCTAGCACCGTGTAAAGCGGCTTCTAATGCTATACGGTCTTTGGCAAATTGAGCTTCTTTGGTTGGTTCTGGAGGCATGTGCCAAGCTACATTAATTACTGTTGTAATATCATGCTTGCGAATTGCTTGGGCAACATCATTGCTGGAAAAACTTACCTCTTGAGAGCGGATTATTTCCTTGCAGAAAGGCTTTATGGTCTCAACATCACTACTTGGACGGACAAGTGCGAAGACGGCGAAATCTTCTGTCTGGGAAAACTTACGGCACAGCGCTCCGCCAATATAGCCGGTTGCACCCAAAATCAAGATATTTTTAATGGAAGAACTTTTTTCGGATGAAAATTCTTTGTTGTCCGACATAAATCGTAATTTGTAATTGCTATATTACAAGGGTTTTATTAATTAAATTGTACGATGCGTTGTTGCGGAAAGTACGGCATTATTCGCTATTCATGGTGCATTCAGCTACGCCTCCTACTATGTATAGCAAGGGACTGGGGACTGGGGACTGAGGACTGGGTGAAAAGTCTTTTTGTATCTAGGTTTTATCATCTGTTAATGTCCTAACCACCAAGGCTTTTGCTATAAGACATGTATTTTGCTGCAAAAATGAACTCACAATCAGTAAAATATTTTTGATAATTAAGTTATTTAACATTTATTTAAGTAATAATACTTGTTTTATCCAGGACGCCACTAGCAATCATGAAGCTGTCCTAATTATGAGAGTGGGTAGCGATCGCTCAAATCACGAATCTATACTTAATAAAATTTTATACTTATAGGTATTTTCAATACTGATTATTTTAGGAACATAATGAAACTGATAGATTTTTCTTTATCCAAGTATTTTTTCGGTTGTATATTATTACTAAGCCAAAGGAAATCTGTAATTTTATTAAATGTTTAACTTTTAATAACCGTGGAAGAATTGCTAGAAGCTGTAGAAAGAATTCTACAAGAAAAATCTCTCGATTCCATTCAGTGGTTTGTGCTTTATCAGTCGTGGTTGGGCAAAACTTACGATGAGATGTCAGAGGGAACAGGTTATGGTACCAACTACATCAAACAAATTGGCTCTCAGTTGTGGCAGGACTTGTCCGAAGCAGCTGGAGAGAGAGTAACAAAAAAAAATCTGCATTTAGTCTTGAGCAAATACTCGCAAGCAATAAGTTGGCAAAAAAATCAACCACAACAACAGTTAAATAAAAAATTCAGATTATCTAGGCCTTATCCAAACTTATTTTCAGTCGGTAAGATGAAATTTCCTAGTGGTCCTGTGCCAACAGGCTCTGCTTTATACATCAATCGTCCTCCACTAGAAGAACTGATTTGTAGTGAAGTGATACAACCTGGTTGCTTAATCAGAATTAAAGCACCCAGAAAAATGGGAAAAAGTTCCCTGCTCAACCAGATGATTGCTTATGCTAAAGAGCAGGATTATCAAATTATCTACTTGGACTTTCAAGAAGCTGACCAAGAAGTTTTTACTTCCTTGGATAAATTTTTACGTTGGTTCTGTATCTATGTCACCAGGCAGTTAAACCTCGTTCCCTCTCTGGATGATTTTTGGGATACAGAAATGGGCAGCAAAGTCAGCTGCAAAATCTATTTTGAAGGGTATCTATTACAGTACATTACTGAAAGTCCTGTGGTTTTAGCTTTGAATGAAGTGCAGCGAGTTTTTGAACATCCGAATATTGCCCAAGACTTTTTGCCAATGCTGCGATTTTGGCACGAACAAGCAAAGCAAGACAGGTTATGGCAAAAACTACGAATGGTGGTAGTTCACACCACAGAAATTTATGTTCCCCTGAAGCTCAACCAATCGCCTTTTAATGTCGGGATTACAATTACTCTGCCACCGTTTACCCTCAAGCAAGTACAGGATTTAGCATTGCGTTACGGGCTAGAGTCGGTAGCAGATTCCGAAGGATTACGACGCCTTGAACCTCTACAAGCAATGGTGGGCGGACATCCTTATTTGGTGAGTCTTGCACTATATCATTTATCTGGGCAAGAAATGACCTTAGAAATGTTATTAGAAACAGCATCCACACCAGCGGGAATTTACACTCAGCATTTACGAGAACTGCTCAGTTTACTGCAAAAAGAACCAGAATTAATGTCTGCTATGCAACAGGTAATTGCCAGCGATGACAAGGTAGAATTAGATGCGATCGCAGCTTATAAACTAGAAAGCATGGGTTTAGTTCAACTCAATGGCAATCAAGCCTGTGTCATGTGTGAGTTGTATCGTCTTTATTTTAGTCAACAGTTGGCAAAGCACTCAGAATGCTAATACTTCTGGTAAAATCTTGAAAAGTAAATAATTAAAATATTCCTTTTTGTTCTTAGATAACTTATTTGATAAAGCAAGAGAAGATATTTAAAATCAAATGAACAATTATCGATACCAAGTTGGTGGTACCCTCACGAGTGATGCTCCTAGCTATGTTGAGCGCAAGGCAGATGTCAATCTCTACCATGCTTTAAAACAAGGCGAATTTTGCTATATCCTCAGCTGTAGGCAAATGGGCAAATCCTCACTGATGGTGAAAACAAAACATCGGTTACAAGAAGAGGGTTTTCGATGCGCCACCGTTGATATGACCAATATTGGTTGTGAAAATATCACTCCAGAACAGTGGTACAAAGGAGTAGCAGGCGATTTATGGTTAGGTTTTCAGCTATTAGGAAAAGTTAATTTAAAAACCTGGTGGCAAGAAAAAAAAGATATATCTTTAGTTCAAAAACTTAGTCACTTTATTTCAGAAATACTACTGTCTCAGTTCCCTAATGAAAGACTGTTTATTTTTATTGATGAAATTGATAGTATTTTGAGCTTAGATTTCCCAGTCGATGACTTTTTTAGCTTGATTAGATTTTGCTATAATCAACGAGCAATCAATCCAGAATACAATCGGATTACATTTGCAATTTTCGGCGTTGCGACACCTTCAGACTTAATTTTATATCGCAATCACACTACCCCATTTAATATTGGTAAAGCTATAGAAGTAAATGGTTTTACATTTGAAGAAGCTCAACCATTAGCTTTGGGGTTGGATATTCAAGGGAATAATCCCCAAAAAGTCTTGCAAGAGGTATTGTCCTGGACACAAGGGCAACCATTTCTAACTCAAAAACTGTGTGGGCTGCTTGTCAAATTGTCTCAAGATGATCTGGGTAGAAAGCTCAAAATCCCGCCTGGAACAGAAGAATTTTGGATAGAAAATGTAGTGCGATCGCATATGATCGAGAAATGGGAATCCCAAGATGAACCAGAGCATCTGAGGACAATTCGCGATCGCATTCTCAGAAACGAACAATCTGCCGCCAGATTGCTGGGAATTTATCAGCAAATCCTCCAAGGAGTTAAAGTAGCCGTTGACGATAGTCGAGAACAGGTAGAACTTTTGCTGTCTGGTTTGGTGATTAAAAAGCAGGGTTTTCTCCGAATCAAAAACCGTATTTATGAAGAAGTTTTCAATCTAGAATGGGTTGGAAAAAAATTAGCTAACTTACGCCCTTACTACGAAAATTTCAATGCATGGGTAGCCTCAAACCAAGAGGATGAATCTCGCCTATTGCGCGGACAAGCTTTAATTGATGCCCAAGCTTGGGCAAATGGGAAGAGTCTGAGCAACTTAGATTATCGATTTTTAGCTGCTAGTGAAGAATTAGACCGGCGAGAAATGCAGCAAGCATTAGAGGCCGAACGTGCCAAAGAAGTCGAAGCGCGACTTGCAGAAGAACAAAAAAGGCTAGCTCAACAAAGAAGATCTTCCAGAATCGTAGCACTTTTACTTCTGGGTATGACCATCAAGTTGGCGATTTCTATAGTGTGGGGAATGTCGCTTTTACGAAAAATTGATGCTCTGCAATCACGCCTCAAATGTAACGAGATAGAGCATCAAGGCAGAGTCAAAACAATTTGTAATTAGTCAAACAATTTTGGATTTTAGATTTTAGATTTTAGATTTTATATCAAGTCCGGATAATTAGTTATGACTCAGATCTTGCACCTGGAAAAATGAATGTCAAAACTGCAACTACATACAAGAGGTGACAAGCGTTCAATATTAAGTAACAACTGAGACACGACTAGTTGAGGGAAATCGGAGATTTTGTTTGACTATATTCAGGTAACGGATGTCCTTGCGCTTCTAAAAATAACCCTAACATTGCTTGGAGGTTATCTTTTTGGTACTGGGTGGGCATCAACTCTTTCAATGTGTAAACTAACTCTTGGGCGTGGGCAAGCATTGTTCTTGCTGAATTTAGGAATTACATTTCACGCCCTTTTTCTCATGTTTTTAGCCGACTAAGCCAATCTAATTGGCAATTGATATTCGTGCTGATTTTTTATGTTTGAGAACTTTTTTAGCCATGTCCCCGCGTCCCCCTCATCTCCCCCACTCCCTTTACTTCGCAATTCGCACTTTATCGCCATCTTTGAGATACGCTGTACCGTCAACTATTACACGTTCACCTAATTGCAAGCCACTCTTGATTTCCACTTTGTCACCATTGACAGGATCTCCTAACTCTACTTTTTGGATGCCCACTGTATCCTCACCCGATAAGGTGAATACAATTACACTTGAATCTGCTTGGGACTGCACTGCTTTTTGCGGTACTACCATGCCTATGGCTGAATTGGTGGTAATTGCAGCACGGGCAAACATTCCTGGTTTGAGTGGAGTTGTTGGTGGCAAGTCAATTTTTACTATAGCCTCACGCCTTTGATCGTTGAGCTGTGGTTGGATTTCCCTGACTCGTCCTTGCGATCGCACGCGGCGATCGACATCTGAGGTAATTTGCACTGATGCACCAACTTTTACCTGTGTGAGTTGAGTTTCAGGCACTTTCGCCTGAAGTTCTAGTTTTTCATCCCGAATAATCGAAAATAGCTTTTGTGTGCCGCCAATCACTGTTCCCACTTGAGTTTGCGGTGGCACCCCAGTGACATCACCAACCCTAGCCAGTTTCTCGGCGATGACTCCAGAAACCGGCGCACGTACTACAGTTTGTCCCAATTGAGTTTGGAGTTGTTGCACCTTAGCTGCACTACTCTTGACATCGGCTTTGGCTTTGTTGATGCTGGCTTGGGCGTTGGCAATGTTTGACTGGGCGCTTCTGACGCTGGCTTGGGCACTACGGACATTTTGTTGGCCAAGATTCACAACTTCTATGGCAGTTTTCACAGCGTAGGAACGGGTGTCGAGTTCTTGTTTGCTAATGGTTCCAGAGTCAGCAAGTTGTTGATATCGCTGATAATTCTTGGCTGCTTCCTCTAGTACTTTATTAAAAAAACTTGAAATTTGTTTACTTTATATCAAAACGACCGATTTTTCACCCAATGTCTTTTGCAAGCTACAGTATATAACATCACAAATTAGTACCTTTTATTAAAAGGAATTACTAAGACAAATTCAACAAAATACGTAAATTTTGATACAGATTTATATCTTCTCATCTATCCACTCCAGTAGTATAACAAGGCAAATTTGCAAATTCTCCGTTTCCTAGTGTCCTAGTGTATTTGTGTCATTTATAACTTGTGTATTTTAGCTTTATTGAGTATTAGGTCACACCCAAGATGTATTTAGATCACTGTCAATCAGAAGATAACAATGAAAAATGAATAGATAAAGCTAATGTAGATTTATCTAATTAAAATTAAAAAGTTAATGTACTTTGCTATACTAGCTGGTTATTTCCCCACGCAATCCATAATCACTCTGAAGCGTTTGTATTGCTAGAAATCTACAGCTTATTCCGGAATCAAGTATAGGTCAAGGTAGCGTCTACACCCATACCTGAGTTAAAAAAGAGCAAACTCCATTGTCCGAAATTACACCAATGGCATTGGGAGTGCTGTTAGCGTCCTGAGTGAGGAGTTAAGAGTTATTCTCCCTCATCTCCCTCATCCCAGAGTCCCCAATCCCTGAATAAAATCAATAACTAATTGGTACATACCAGAGTAAAGAGATATGTTCAATGCCACTGAAATTTTAATTGATGCCTTTGTAAACCAAATTCGAGAAGGCTACCGTCGCACCTATGGCTGCTTTAAAAATGATTATCAGGACATCATCGCCTGGGCTGGTAACATGGCTTTGGAAAACATCGCCAATAGCGATGCGCTTTACCATAATGTTGAACACACCGTCTTAGTTACCCTGGTGGGGCAGGAAATTTTGCGTGGTAAACACATCAGAGAAGGTGGTGTTTCCAGTGAAGATTGGCTGCATTTCATCATCTCCTTAGTCAGCCATGATATTGGCTACGTTAAAGGAGTTTGCCGACAAGACCGAGAAACAGCAGGCTTATATGCCACAGGTAAAAATGGCAGAATGATTTCTTTGGCTCCTGGGGCTTCTGATGCCAGTCTGACGCCGTATCATGTTGATAGAGCAAAGCTGTTTATTGATGAGCGTTTTGGCGGTCACAAGTTAATAGATGCCGATGCGATTAAAAGCAATATTGAATTGACTCGATTTCCGGTGCCTGCGGCAGAGGATCAGCAAGATACAAAGTGCTTTGCAGGATTAGTCCGTGCTGCTGATTTGATTGGGCAATTAAGCGATCCACGTTACTTAAAGAAAATTAATTCTTTATTCTACGAGTTTGAAGAAACTGGTATGAATAAAGTGTTGAGCTATAAAACTCCTGCGGATTTACGTAAGAACTACGCGAAGTTTTACTGGAATGGAGTATATCCCTATATCCAAGAAGGACTGCATTATCTGTCACTGACGCAACAGGGAAAACAAATTCTGGCTAATCTCTACTCGAATGTGTTTGTTGTGGAACACGAAAGACAACAAGAAGAACAGCAGCGGTATTTAGAGGAGTTAGGAGTTAAGAGTTAGGAATGGGGAATGGGGAATGGGGAATGGGGAGTGGGGAATGGGGAATGGGGAGTGAGGAGTTAAGAATTATTAATGATGAATTATCATGAAGATAAAAGTTTGATAATTCATAATTCAGAACTCATACAGCGGATTTTAAGAAACGTGAACTACACAAACTAGTTTTGATAGTCACTCCTTAATTCTGTTTTACTTCAGAATTCACCAATTCTGAATTCTGAATTCTGAATTCTGACTCCTGAATTCTGCTATAACTCATAACTCCTAACTACTATGGATTGGTGGCGACGACTGAAGAAAAATCCTTTGGCACGATTTGGGGCAATATTGCTGTTGATTTTCTACATAGCGGTAATTGCAGCCGATTTTATTGCGCCTTATGACCCCTATGCCTCACAGCCTAATGGTTCATTGCTGCCACCAACTAAGGTATATTGGGCTTCTCAATCAGGGCAGTTTATTGGACCTCATGTTTATCCCACGACTCAGGGAGAGACGAATTTAGAAACAGGCGATCGCGAAATCATTGTAGACTTCAAAAAACCCTCACCCTTGCGTCTATTCGTCTCTGGTGCAGAATACCGATTGTTGCAGCTAACTTTGCCACTACCCCCCAAGTGGGACGAAGTGACAATTTTTCCGGGTATCCCTTTAAATTGGCATTTATTTGGCACGGCAGGTGCAGCAAAATTTAACGTTTTGGGTACTGATGACCAAGGCCGCGACCAACTCAGTCGCTTGCTGCATGGCGGCCGCATCAGTATGTTTATCGGGATTTTTGGCGTTGCTATTTCCTTTCCTCTCGGTTTGCTGATAGGTGGAATTTCCGGCTACTTCGGAGGTTGGACAGATAGCATCATCATGCGCTTGGCAGAAGTGCTAATGACTTTCCCTAGTATTTATCTTTTGGTCACCTTGGGCGCAGTTTTGCCACCTGGTTTAAGCAGTACCCAGCGGTTTTTGTTGATTGTGGTGATTACTTCGGTTATTGGCTGGGCTGGTTTAGCACGGGTAATTCGCGGACAGGTACTATCAATTAAAGAGCGAGAATTTGTGCAAGCCTCACGGGCAATGGGCGGCAACCCACTTTATATTATTGTCCGCCATGTTTTGCCGCAAACGGCTACCTATGTAATTATCTCTGCTACTCTGGCAGTTCCCAGCTTCATTGGTGCAGAAGCGATACTGAGTCTGATTGGTTTGGGTATTCAACAACCAGACCCTTCTTGGGGCAATATGCTTTCTCTGGCTAGTAATGCTTCAATTATGGTTTTGCAACCTTGGTTAATTTGGCCGCCGGCTGTGTTGATTATCCTGACGGTGTTGGCATTCAACTTACTCGGTGATGGTTTGCGAGATGCACTAGATCCGCGCAGTTTAAGGAGATAAGTTGTCAGAATAGTTTTGGCATCGCCGAAATAGCTTTTGCGCGTAGGCATCGCCAAAACCACTTCTAAAAATCTTTGCAACAAATGAATCGGCTGTAGGGGCACAACATGTTGTGCCCCTACCGTAAAACCCAGCGGCGAAACAGTTCTACCATAATCCGCCATTTTCCCTGAGTTTCCTCAACGACATCATGACGCTTCAGAGTATTCAGCGCTTCCTGTAAATCACCGTCGTTCATACCTGTAGACTGAGCTAAGGCATCCAGACTAAGCCCTTCTGGGTGACGTGCAAGCACTTGTACAATTGCTTGTTGACCCTCAGCACCCCGTGCCGCCTGACCCCAAACTCCATCAAAGTAGTAACGTCCCCGTTGGAAAAACTCAGGGTTATTGATAACTGCTTCCACATCTTCCAGCGTGAAAACTGAGTCACGGCGTTGTCCTTGCTCAAAAACAAAGTCATTGTAGCGGCGCACTAGCTGAAAACCCATGAGTTGCACTAAATATGGTTGACCATGTGTCAAAGCATAAATTTCATCTAAAGCTTCCGGGATATAGTCGAGAGGAAAGTCTTTATTACCTGGGTTCGCTAGAATTTGGCGCGTAGCTGTACGTTGTTGAAAGCCTACATGAATAGGAATGACACTGGCAAAGAAAGGTTGAAAATAATCTGCTGTCATTTCCTCCAAGGTATGCAAACCAGCAAAGGCAAAGCTAATTTTAGAATTCATTTGCACTAACCCCCGCAGAAAACCCATAAAATCCACAGGTATTTTTCCTGATTCAATCAGTTCTTCTATTTTCTCAAACTCATCTAAAGCGATGATTAACCCACCCTCTAACTTTGCTTCCACGTGTTTTAAATAACGTTCAAAAGTTCGGTAGGGAAGATTTAGCAAATCAGCATCAGTTGGAGGCGGAAGTTCAACAGTTTGAGAAATTTCATCACAAATTGCCATCAGCACCTCACCCACACCTTGGGGACTATCTCCCAAACGCAGCAGGTTGATATAAGCTAGCCGTAAGCCTGAGCCTAAAAAGTTACCTGCGTTAAGCAGGATAGAAGTTTTGCCCATGCGCCTGTGACCATAGAGAACTACAGACTGGAGTTGATTACCCAAAACCCAGAGTTCTTCTAATTGTCTGAGCGCATCTTCCCGACCAACGAAGAGATTACCTTGAACGGGGTCGCCTGCAACATAGGGATTAATCACAGGCTTGGTAATGGAAATGTCCCCCACTTTACCAGCAATTTGTAAAAGGCTTTCTTTCCAAGTTTGAGCGATATCTATAATTAACCCTTGCTCTGCTTGCGGTAAAGTGTCGGCTTCATTTAGGATTTTTGTCAGTTCACCTAATGCCCTGTTAAGAGCTAAAGATCTAGCTGAACGTGATATGCTACGATTAACAAATTGGATATCCTCAACAACTCGGCGCAAACTACTAAAGACTCTCCAAGTATCTGGACGTAAAGGAGTTTCCTGTGGAAAATTAGGAACTTGCAGACTAGCTATAGTATCTGGTTTTTGAGCTTTGTTAAAAGCCTCTAGAGTTTGGGCAAGGGTATACATTTCGTCACCGTAGAGAAGAGAACGTACTACAGCAAAAGCCTCGGTTGCTTTGGCTGGTTCTTTTTGATGTAGATACCAGAAACCAGCAGCCGTTGCATGGACATAAGTATCTAACCGAGTTTCTATTCTTGTTGGATAGAAACTTAACTCATCAGGAGGATCAAGAAAAAATTTAAATAAAGAAGCTGAAGCAAAACCTACTAATTTCCAATCAAAAGGATTTGCTGCTAACAGAGAAACACGCCAAATAATTTGCTCTGATGGTGTTTTAGCGAGTACTTTGTTAACTGCTTGCACCACAGGAATAAATTGCAGGGTATAAGCCAGCAGTTGATTAGCATTATACAAACCTGTTTCCCAGTCTTGTTCGAGCCAATTCTGTAAACGTTGGGCAAGATTGGGTAGGGGAAGCAAAGTGGTACGGGGGAGAAGAACACTAACGTTTTCGATAGTTCGTATATTGAAAAGTGCGCCAATCAACCAGTTATCTAAACGCACTATGGCTAAACTTTGGACAATACAGGCTATGCTAAACGCTATAGACATAACCAAGTCTTTTGCTTTGGGTAACGCTGAACTAAAGACTGCGTTTGACAGTACCTGGAAAGAGAACGTTCCACCTAACACCACACTCGTTAACACACAGAGCAAGACGCCAGGCATTATACTTAACTGTACTGATGATGCGACGCCTGATACCACGCTGAACACCACACTTAACGTCACGCCCAATACTACGCCTAATAACACACCAAATGCCAGCCCTGATGCTATACCTGACATTACGTGTGATGCTAAGTCTGATATTGTGTTTGATGGAATGTCTGATGCTGCAATTGATATAAACTTTGATATCATATCTCCAGCCAAACCTCCCACCATGAAGGCTGCCACGCCTCCAGTCATGCCTCCAACCACGCATCCTGCTATGGTTAAAGTCATAAAACCCAATATCACCCCTCCTACTAGGCCTAACGTCATACCTTGCAACATGATCGTTAGATCAAATGGAAAGTGCAGAGTAAATAAAACTACAACTATAGACAGTAATACAAGTAATGCTAGTAATAACCCCTGTATTAGCAATTGCTGGATAGAATTCCAATCACCCCCAAATCTGTCTACATACCACCGCAAAGCCTGAGGAAATAAAAACACCCAGTACAACAGGCGAAGGTAATCTAAGGGATTTTTCAGGGACAGAGGACGCTTTAACTTAGGCGCTAAGTCTAGGCGGGGTACAGAGGAGTATTTAGTCATTATTCAGCCTCCATCATCACCCGTAGAGAACCTAACCCCCAGCCCTTCCTTATAAGGGGAATAGGAGTAATCTTACTCTCCTCTCTTGTAAGAGCAGGGGTTGGGGGACAGGTCAAAGGAGTGTTATTCATTGCAAACTCTCTATATACTGCGAATAAGTTCGATAAGACAACTGCATCAGTTTGCGAGGATGTCCGCCACTTTCTTGGATGAGTTGAACGATTTCCTCTTCAGTAAAATTCACAGCAGTTCTAGCTAAACGGCTGCTAATAAAAGTACGTATAGTGTCTTTATCCCAAGGATGAATTTGTTCCTCTTGGCAAATACCTGCCAACGGAGAAGTATTCCCTTGATCCTGACTATCCTTAAAAAGGTTATTCAGGGGTTCGGTGGCAGCTAAAATCAGCTTCAATGGAGCATTATTTCCTTCAGCTAAACCGCGCAAATAATCCCTTATGTTTCGAGTAAAACCTTCCCCTGCTAGTTTTCCTACATTGTCTATAGCCAGTAGTATTTTACAACTTCGTAAATTGCGGGTTAACTGATAGCCCTGACATTCGTCTATACCAATTTCGTAGCACAAATTACTATAAAATTGGGTTTCATTATGAAGTAAATTCAGATCTAAGAAAACTGGCTGGCGTTGAACGTTGAGACGACTTTCTGCTTCTTGGTAAATCATCCATAGCAGCGAGGATTTTCCGATTCCCTCTTCCCCAATTAAAACTACACTACTACCGCTATTCAGTACCTCAAATACTCGTCGTATTTCGCGCTCTCGGTCGAAGAATAGATAATTTTCTTCTACTCTGCCATTCAAGGGAATGAAAGGATTATGATTTTGCTGGGATAGATGATATGACTGTGATTCATGTCTTGGTGATGGATTCGTTGGTTCTAAAATTGGTACTTGGAAAGGTAAAGCTTGTTCTGAATACTGTTGATATACTGCTATTATTGGATTTTTAAAATTTCTTTTTTTAACTTGTATTTCTAAAATTACTCCAATCTTTTTACATAAATTTGCACCCACATCTCTCACATGTTCTGCACTATAAGAACCATCATTAACAATCTCTGTATACGCCTTCCTTTCCCACATTCCTAAAAAGAGCTTTTGTTCCAACTCATTTAAGACTTGCTTATCATTTGCAAGTAGCTTATTAATGAATGCTAATGCTTCTTGTGAGTCCATTAAGTGTAATTGAATTGGCAGAGTAAAGTTAAAATCGGTCAGTAGTGTAATACTTTACCTTACAAACCTACATTTGCCTACTTTCCCTTACAAGAATTTAATCACTCAAACTCCCTACTAGCGCTTACTTGTAAAGCTTGTGTCTCAAGTGATGATGGTGTTATACGAAAAAAGTTGAGGAGTTTGAAAAATGGTAACTTTTAGACAACGGGTTGTACTTGCTCTCATTGCTGCTACCGGCGTCATAGTAGCTGCCGGAGTGTCTGCGACGATGGGGGGTGACAACAAGCCTTCTTCAGAACTAAAGCCCTCAGTCACCGCCACTTCTACAACATGTGACAAAGTTCTTGGCGATAAAGTCTGTGTCGCTGATCTGACTGTGCAGGTTAATAGCAACGAACTTCAGCAAGTGAAAAATCACGATCGCCTATTTCTCAAATCTGGAGATACTCTAAGATTATCAAACGTCAATTATTGCATACCATCTCAAGCTCAACTCAATAAAGTAGAAGTAAAAGGATATCTATTTAAAAATGGAGTTGAGAGTTATAAAAATGGTCTTTTGACTCCTAGTACCTTCCCAATTAATGCTGGTTGTCATCATATTGGTAACTTCCAACAAACTTGGAAGCTTGAACCAGGACAGCATCGAGTTAGCATACCCATTATCAAATATGTTGGTAGCAATAGAATTATTGACGGTAGTTTCTACTTTGACTTGGATGCTGGAGAGTAATTTGAGTTGCTTGTTTGAAACCAAAAAGCAACACGCAGTGGGTTAGCACAACTGTGCCACCCCACTACATTGGTGAGGTATAGATAATTGTAGGGGCACAGCCATGTTCCCTACCCGTGTACTTCTATAACCTGGCGATCGCTTGAGCTAGTAATAGTGAAAAATGTTGCGATCGCTTAATATGTGCGTTGACGCTTCTTCAGCACTCCTACAGTACCTAAAGCACCCAGTGCCAACATCCCTAAAGCTGGGGAAGATTCTGGAACTGCTACTAATGCAGCTCCTGCTAAAATGCTGTGAGTATATGTTGTGGGATGCAGCTGATCCCAGAATAAATATTCATTGGGGTTGGGACAGGTAGTGAAACTCGTTGGGCTGGTTATTGTCAAGCAAGCATCGGTGACATTTGTATAACCGAATTCTCCCGGAGATGCGATCGCTCTATTAAATAAGGAATTAGCATCAAAAAGGGTGACATGAATATCTGGTTGCTGGTTCAAAGTATTAATACCAGCGGCCAAGCCGGAGTTATGGGCATTAGTCAAAGCAGCTAGTGCAGCAGAAACCGTTGGATCGTTATTCGTGCCAGGAGCAGCACCTAAACTAGGTAAATTCGCTAGAAGAAAATTTGTAGCACCAACACTAGCAAGTGATTTAATCGCATTGATTAAATTATTGACTGGCTCAACAGGGTTTGTCAGCCCACCACCAAGGTAATCATTTGCACCAGCCCAGATTACATATAGCGCTTTGCTGTCAGCTTGAGGATTAGTTGTGGTAAAGCCTTGTATCTGCTGAGCTAATCCAGGTAAGTTTCCATTAACGGTGTTCAGGGTACCTGTAGTAGCACCACCAAAGGCAAGGTTAGTTTGTGTTATTCCCAAAGCAGAAGATAAACCTTCTACCCAAATTGGCCCATTGGAAAAGTGTCCATCAAAATAGGGTGGACTGGGAGGAAATTCAACTCCTGTAGCCGTTTTGATGAAATTGTAAGTATTGCCAGTATCAACCAGGCTGTCACCAAATGCGTAAATTTGACTAAAATTTGCTGCCGATGCTTTTAGTGGCAACACAAAAAAAGAGGATAATACAAATCCTGCGGCTAAAACTTGTTTTTTCATGCTGATTATCAGTTAGTCTTTTTTGCTAAATAGTTTAGACATCTTGCAAAATTATTTGATGGTATGTAGAACTGTCCGTTGGTTCATTTTGAGGGATGAAAGGGAATTAAGTCGGTCAGCACGAAAAAACCAAATTCATGTAAGGATAAATAGGGATAATACATCTAGCGGGGCGCTCATCTCTCGGTATTTCTGACTAATCAGTATTTATTTTCCCCCTAAAGCTTCGATTTAATTGTGAATTTTGTGATTTATTTTGGACAAGTTTCTTTAACTTGTTCTGAAGGTTGGTAATTGGGTTTGAGTTTGAGAGCTTTATCGAAAGCGGCGATCGCTTTTTCGGGTTGCTGGAATTTACACAGGCTCAACCCCAAATAATACCATACTTCAGCTTTTTGAGTATCACTTAGCTGCTGATGATCTAGAAGAAAATAAAATTGCGCGATCGCTTGATCGTCTCGCTTTAGAGCTTGTAGCGCCATCCCTTTACCCCGTAAAGCCACAAAGTATTTGGGATTGTATTTTAATGCCTGTTCATAGGCTTTTAGAGAGCCTTCGTATTCTTGTTTTTGGAATAAGACCTTACCTTGATAGCTAAAAGCAACAGCTAACTCTTTGGCATTTGCATCTTTTTCCGAAATTTGTTTTAACAGTTCAATTGCTTGATTAATAGTAGTAAGCGCTGCATCTGGTTGCTTGAGTGCTAGTAGTGCCTCAGTTTTATTAATCCAGAATACAGGATCTTTGGAGTTGAGTCTAATCGCTTGATCGAAAGCCCAGATCGCCTCATTATATTGTTTGAGGTTATATAGCGCTTCACCTTTGCAATTCCAGGCATAAACAGCTTCTGGATGAATGATTGTTGCTGTAGTGCATGATTCTAGCATTTTGTTGTAGTTTTTGAGTCCAGCTAGTGCATAGCCTCGGTTAGTCCAAGATTGGTAGTAGTTGCTATCAAATTTTAAAAGGTTGTTATATTTGGCGATCGCTTCTTGATACTCTCCTTGCTGCAATAACACATTACCTTGTTTAAAAATCATTTCTACTTGTAACCATCTAAATATACTGAAACTTAAAAAAATCACGCCAGAACCACAGACCATTAAACCAGCTATTGCTAGCAACACAAAGAATCGTTTATATGGTCTAGATTCAGGCGCAGTAATGGTATTGCTGACATTCAAATTACTAACTGGTGAGATGGTTGTTTTTGCCGATGAGGCAGCAAGTATTTTCTCGAACTCCTGGTTTACCCAATTGCAATTAAAAACTGCTTGGTAAATGCGGTTCCCAACTTTTAGCTTGTCTTGTTGTTGGATTACCAATCCTATACGCAACAGTTCTGCCTGTTCTGGACTGTTGTTGGTTGGTAATTCGCCCTCTTGCCAAATTTGCCGATACAGTTCCAACAGAGATAACGGATCGCATTGCACATTGTTGATTGTACTTTCATGTATCCGTTGCAAATGCTCAGCGGTGACTTGAGTTTGCCAATTGTTAATTAAGTTATTTTGTACTAGTTGCTGCACTGTTGCTGCTTCTGCACCTGCGGCAATATAATCTGGCGATTGTGCAACCAATTGAAAAATCTTTTCAGCAAGAGACGGTTGCCCATTTGTCCAGAATTGTACTTCTGCGAGCAAAGCTTCCGGACAACTAGCTTTTTCATCTAATTTGAATAATTCTATAGTATTAGGGGTAAACAGTGTTAGACTCGCTGATTCTTGCTCTAGGGAATTGAAAGCAAAAACTGAATGCTTAAGGGGGTTCGAGATTTTCAAATTGTTCTGCTGTGGCACTATCATTTTCAAATGCAATTGTTCTATCTGTGCTGAACTTTGATTATTTGAAACTTCTTCCTCTTCTTGGATTTGCGATTCTAAAGCCAAATGCTCCAGAAAAAACTTAATTGTAGTAGGTTTCAACCAACCCTTAAGTACTGCTAATTCACCAAAGCGAAATTTATTCTGTGTTTGTTCAGCAAGGATAATTCTGATTTGGTGTTCATTTAATAGTCCAGCTTCTTCTAAATATTTACCTAAGGGCTGTTTTGGTTTCTGCTCAAGTAATACTGGCCATTCCTGAGAGAAAAAATCAACCGTTTCTTGTTTAAGCCATCCATGCAAGACTAGAATTTCACCAAGGCTTAACTCAGCAAGTTGGATCTGCTCTTTAAGAGCAATCTCCACCTGCTCAGATGAAATGAGGTCAGCCTGTTGTAAAACTTTACCAAGTGGCTTCATAATCAGAGCAAATATATTAAGTTATAAAAGTAGCAAAACGAGTTATTTTTATTCTGAGTTATCAAAGGTTAATTTATCATTAATGTAACAATTTTGACGATTGTAAGTTAATTAATTCTAAGTAAGTCGGTGCAAATAAACCTAACTGGTAAAAGCTGTTGTTTGTCCTATGTTACAAAGTTGAGGCAGCCCGTTGCCGAGGTTCCCCTGCTTAAAGGAACTGCCGTTGAGCCACTACGTTGGAAGGGTCTCTCGGCTCCTTCACTGGCGTCTAATGCTCGGAAACAAACCTCTGTTGCTTTCGCTCTGGGAACGCAAGAGACTTTGCGCTTTGTCTTTTCTCATTGGTAAGGGTTTGCAAGTGTAGTTCTATTTATTCCCACCGACTTCCTTAAATTGACTAGTTGTGTTAAGATTGTAAAGTGTAATTATAACGACATAGAGAAACATACACTTAAATTTACTTAATTTTTATAACTATTAATTAACAGCAACTTTACTCCTTCAGTCAAGTCTGGCAAAATTTATACTTTTAATTCGATATCATAATTTAAGCTCTATACACTTATATTTACTTAAATATTTGTATATTTAACTACTTAAAATCCAAAATATATCCGAAATTCAACACAATCGCTGCCGCAGTATATATCAAGATAAAAACCTTGATTAAATTATCAGAAGTAAATTTTCTCCTCGTGAACTGTTGGCCGCTATCATCTAACCCACAGTCATACAACCCAGTTCCTGCCAGGATTAGAGACTTTTTGATCTCGAACTTATTTTATGCCAGTTAAAATGGCCACCAAAAAGGTTTAGTGTTAGTGTAAGTACGGCTAAGAGTCCGGAGATTGGAAGGCTTTGCTTGCTTAAAATCGCTACCCAACATTTCGTATAAAGCTTGAGAGGGGTTATCAACTGGTTTAAGAATAAATAAAACCTGAGCGCTGTAATGATTGCAACCGATGCCTCTCCGTTCTACAGCACACACAACAGATTGCTCGTTGAGCTTATCAGCCGTTAAATATTTAGAACTATCCGTATCGTAGATATTTTGTAAAGTTTTAGCTGTATTCTGGCAATTTTGCACGGCATTTACCGTTGAGAAATACTTTGGGAGAAAATTCAACATCATGTAATCTTTGGGACTTCCGTCTTTAACCAAACTCAAAATCACCTTTGGTGTGCTGGCGTTAGTCTTGCAGGTTACTTGTACACTGTTAGCTCTACTGGGCGCAGAGACTGCTACTATAACACCCAGAGCTAATATTGGGGCTGTCGCCATAGTTGCCCAAGACTGCCAGTTGTTCATATTACTTAAACACCTTTCTTGACCAAAATTTAGGCTCGAATATAAACTCAATAATATCATTTTTAGTTAAATGTACTTACAATTCAACTAAAAAAAACATTCAAATATTTTTTTTCCGTCGGGTAATTTCCCCTATGCAAAATGAAACAATTTCTTCGCCAAATTTTAATTACTAGTAGTGCTTATCTCTGCTGTCTAATTACCGGCTTTCCTGGTTTAGCACAAATTTCTTCAGATAACACACTTCCTGATGGACAAACTGTGGTTTCACCAGGAACCACACCAGGGCTGGATTTTTTAATTACAGGCGGAACACAAGTCGGTAGCAACCTCTTCCATAGCTTTGGAGAATTTTCTGTTCCCACTGGTGGTGAAGCTTTTTTCAACAACACCGCAGCTTTTAACAACATTACTAACATCATTAGCCGAGTTACAGGTGGTTCAATTTCCAATATTGATGGCTTAATTAAAGAAAACTACGGTGCTAATTTCATCCTCATCAATCCCAGTGGTATTAACTTTGGTGCTAACGCTCAACTCAATATTGGCGGCTCATTTTTGGCGAGTACGGCAGATAGCCTCAAATTTGCTGATGGTGCAGAATTTAGTGCAACCGATTCAACTTCTTCACCTCGGCTAACGATTAGTGTGCCAGTAGGCTTGCAATTTGGGCAGAATCCCAAAGCGATTCGTGTCCAAGGTCAAGGGCATAACATTAGTTTACAAAGTCCGATATTTTCACCCTTCACTAGGGGAGACACCGCCGGACTAAAGGTGCAGCCAGGTAATACCCTAGCTTTGGTGGGAGGAGGAATTATTTCCGAGGGAGGAACGCTCACCGCTGAGGGGGGACGTATTGATTTAGGTAGTGTAGCAGGAGGTTTAGTAAGTCTCAATGCCAGTCCTCAAGGCTGGAATTTAGGTTATCAAGGAGTGACAAACTTTCAAGATATTGCCTTATCTCAAAAGGCATTAGCAGATACCAGTGGCCCAGGTAGTGGCTCAATTCAGTTGCAGGGGCGAAACATTTCTATCCGCGATGGCTCAGTGGTGTTAATTCAAACCCAAGGAGCGCAATCAGCAGGGGGGCTTAACGTCAATGCCTCTGAATCCTTATCCTTAGTGGGCACCACAGCAGATGGGCAGATTTCCAGCAACTTATTTACAGAAACTATCGGCGGTGGCAAAAGTGGAGATATTACTGTTAACACTCCCCGGTTAGTTGTTCAAGATGGAGCAGCCATATCTGCCGCTACTTACACACCTGCTGCTGGTGGGAATATTGATATTAAAGCTGGTGATTATTTGCAAGTGTCAGGATTTTCACCATTTAATCCTACTCGCTTCAGTAATATTACGGCAGGAGCTTTTGGGGCTGGGAATGCGGGAACTCTTACAGTGTCAACTCAGCAAGTCACTGCGCTTTTAGGAGGGAATATTGCCTCTGTGACTGCTGGTACTGGCTCCGGTGGAAATGTAACTGTGAATGCCTCGAAGTTAGTAGAGTTGATAGGTGTAGTACCATTTGTTTTCACTCCTAGCCAAATAACTGCTGGTACTGGCGGGCCAGGAAAGGCTGGTAGCGTTACAATTAATACTCAACGCTTGGTAATTAAAGACGGTGGTAGAGTTGATGCTTCCACCTTAGCTAGTGGTCCTGCTGGTAGTGTCACCATTAACGCTCAAGATAGTGTAGAGGTAAGTGGCAAAGTCCCAGGCTCCGTAAATCCTAGTTTGATTATCTCCTCAGCCAACATAGTCGATCCGCTGTTGCAACAGCTATTAAGACTGCCTGCTGTGCCCAGTGGAACTTCTGGAGATGTGACAATTAATACTGGGCAATTGGTTGTCAAAGATGGGGCACAGGTGACAGCGAGGAATGATGGTACTGGGGATGCAGGAACGTTGCGGGTGAATGCTGGCTCTATTTTGGTGGAAAGTCAAGGTGGAATCACGGCGGCTACCAAAGGGGGTCAAGGTGGCAACATTGATTTACGAGTCCAGAATTCCTTACAGGTGTCCGGTAATAGTCAGATATCTAGCGACAATGCTGGTATGGGAGCAGGTGGAAGATTGACGATTGAAGGGAATCAGTTGATACTGAGCGATCGCGCCTTATTATCTGCGTCCACCACATCTGGTGAAGGTGGTAACATATCTCTGCAAACGAATTCCTTACTAATGCGCCGTAACAGTCAGATATCTGCCACTGCTGGAGGAACTGGGAACGGAGGCAATATTAATATTGCTGGCTCTAGTCCGGCCAACTTTGTGACGCTGTTAGAAGGCAGTAAGATTACCGCCGACGCTGTTCAGGGCATGGGAGGAAATATCAGTATCAATACCAGAGGATTCTTTGTATGTCCAACTTGTCAGATTACTGCTAGTTCCGAACTGGGAATCGCCGGAGAAATCAGCATCATTACACCAGAGGCTGAAAATAATTTTGAAATTATCGATGTACCACAAGAAGTAGCTAAACCAGAACAAGTGGTAGCTCAGGCTTGTCGAGGGACAGCAAGTCAAAATAGAAGCGAATTTACCATCACCGGACGTGGAGGATTGCCACCTCGACCGAGTGAACAGCTAAGTAGTGGAGCTTTAATTAGTTTTGAGCCTGTTGATGCCAGTGCTGCTACAGAAGTGAATAATACTTCACAACTGCCACCTCCCGCGAGAGGTTGGTATGTTAACACCCAAGGTGTGCTAGTTCTAGCGAGCGAAGCGCCTAATCCGACTCCCTATAGTTCTGGGTTAACTTCATCTAATTGTCACTAAACCTTACAGATGGACTGGGGACTGGGGAGATGGGGAGATGGGGAGATGGGGAGGTAGGGGGAGAAATAACTAATGACAAATGACAAATGACTAATGACCAATGACTAATCCAAAATCTAAAATCTAAAATCCAAAATGGTATTAAGTGTTTGGCGACGGAGATTTTTTTTATCCCCTTGTATTACTTTTGTACTCTTGCTGTATCACACAAATTCTGTTTGCGCCCAGCCGATTAATCCTGTTACCCCAAAACCGCCAGAACAACCCCCGGCTAATCCCCTACCACCAACAAACGTACCCATCCAAATACCGCCGACAGTACCACCAACCCCGGAAGACGCCCTAGATATTCCAGGTAGTATCGTTGTGCAAAAGTTCGAGTTTGTTGGTAATAGCGCCTTTAGCCAAGAAGAATTAAACTCTGCGATCGCCAATTTTACCAGACAACCAATTACCTTTGCCGAACTCCTGAAAGCTGCCAATCAAATTACCGAATTGTATGTGCAAAAAGGGTACATTACTTCTGGTGCCTACATTCCCAGTCAAGAGTTTCGCTCAGGAATCATCAAAATTCAGGTAGTAGAAGGCAGTTTAGAAGATATTCAAGTCAATGTCATTAAAGGACGGTTGAACTCAGATTATGTCCGCAGTCGCATTGCGATCGCTACTACCAAACCGCTGAATATCAATCGCCTCAAAGAAGCTTTGCAACTGCTGCAACTCAATCCCCTAATTGAAAGCTTAGACGCCGAACTCACTGCTGGTACTAGGCCAGGTGTGAATTCCCTAGCTGTGACAGTCAAGGGGGCGAGAACTTTTAATACCCAACTCAGTATTAATAATAACCGCAACCCCAGCGTCGGTAGTTTTGAGCGCGGCATCGCCTTATCTGAAGCCAGCTTGCTGGGAATTGGCGATCGCTTGAGTTTCGCCTACAAAAATACCGATGGTAGCAATAGCTTTGAGGGCGGTTATACCTTGCCAGTGAATCCCCGGAATGGCACTATTGGCTTCAACTATCGGATTACCGACAACAAAATTATTGAACCTCCTTTTCAGGATTTGGATATCGAAGTAAATTCTCGTGAGTTTGAATTATCTTTTCGTCAGCCAGTTCTGCAAAGAGCCACCCCAGAAGTTAGCCAAGAACTCACCTTGATTTTAACCGCAGCCAGGCGCGAAAGTAATTCTTCGATTCAAGGAGTGGATTTTCCCCTGTTTGCTGGGGCTGATGCTCAAGGAGAAACGCGGGTATCGGAATTGAGTTTCGCCCAAGAATGGCTACACCGCAGTCGTCAAGAAGTTTTAGCTGCTCGTTCCGAGTTTAATTTGGGAATTGGAGCTTTTGACGCCACAATTAATAACAGCGAACCAGATAGCCGATATTTCCTTTGGCGGGGACAAATGATTTATTTGCGCCTCCTCAGTCAGCCAAAAGAACAAACAGCAGCTCCTACTTTGTTGTTGCGTTCTAATGTGCAGTTGGCAAGTAGTTCTCTGCTTTCCATTGAGCAATTTAGTGTGGGAGGTCAAGGAACAGTGCGCGGTTATCGCCAAGATGTTTTACTCAGTGATAATGGCATTTTTGCTTCCGCAGAATTGCGATTACCTATTGCTCGTTTTCCAGAACTGCGAGGGACTTTACAGGTTGCACCATTTATCGATTTTGGTACTGTCTGGAATACAGGTAGAGAAAATCCTGACCCGAATACTCTGCTAGGTTCAGGATTAGGGCTACTTTGGCAAATGGGGGATAGATTCACAGCTCGCCTTGATTGGGGTATTCCTTTAATAAATATTGATAATAGCAAGCGCACATGGCAAGAAAATGGGGTGTATTTTCAGATGGAGTACAAAGCGTTTTAAAAATAATTCGTAATTCGTAATTCGTAATTCGTAATTTTATTGATTTATAAAATGCCAAATTTAGTTCATTTATTTTTGTTTGTTATTTGAAGGTTGTTAATCATAACTGAGCAATTGATAAAATGATTTCTAAAAGATACCGTCGTCTATTAATTTTGATTCTTTCAGCTTTATTGGGGCTGTTATCTAGTTTGACTATGCCAGCTTGGTCAAATCTTTCTAGTTTATATGCTAATGCTGGTAGTCCTCTGGCATTGGCAAGGGAAGGTGAACAACTGTACAATGCCGGAGAATTAGAAGCAGCAGCAAAGTTATGGGAAGCGGCGGCTGATGCTTATGAAAAAATTGGCGATCGCCAGGGAATGACTAAGAGTCTGATCAACAAATCCCAGGCTTTACAAGATTTAGGTTTATATCCCAAAGCTTGCAATACTTTACTTGAAGCTTTTGCGATCGAAAACCCCAGCTGTAGCCAAACCCAAATCGAGGAACTCCACAAAACCCTTACTCAAAAGGGTAATTCCCTAACCTTAACTGAAGCGATTGGCTTGCACAGCCTCGGTGATGTCCTACGCAGACAAGGGTTATTAGAAAAGTCGCAAAAAATCTTGCAGTTAAGTCTGTCATCAAGTGCCGAATCGCCTGAAAAAAGTGCGGTGCTAGTGAGTTTGGGTAACACTGAACGGATCTTAGGTAACCAAATCCGCGATCGCTGGGACTATGATGCTGTGACGGAAATTATCGATCGCAAATCTGTCTTGGATGCTCTAGCGCCCTACAATCAAGCTGTTAATTACTATATCCAAGCAGCAAAGGTAGCATCAACGCCACCAATACCTAAAATTCAGGCACAACTCAATCACTTCCAGCTATTACTGGAGACGCAAAAATGGTGGGGTGAACAGACGCAACGCCGGATTGCTTCTTGGTCGAGATTTTCGGAAACTAAATTAATTCAACGGGCAAAAGATTTTGTCTCTGGGCTAGAGTTGCAGTTGAGCCAAGATGCTCAAGCATTGCAAAATCAAATTCTACCTAACTTAGCGACTCTTACTCCCAGTCGTGCTGCCATTTATGCCCAGATTAACTTTGCTGATTCTTTGATGCAAAGCGGACAAATAAATCAAGTTGAATCTTTATTAGAGAATGCACTACAACAGTCACGGACTCTACAGGATAGACGAACCGAAACCTACGCTTTAGGGTATTTGGGCAAACTTTATCACAAACAAGGGCAATTAAATCAGGCAACCAAACTAACGCAACAAGCACTGTTGTTAGCCCAAGAACAAAATATCAGTGGTGATGCTAGGGAAATTACTTATCTTTGGCAATCTCAATTAGGAAGTTTACTACGGAAACAGGGAAATATCAAAGGAGCGATCGCAGCATACACCGCCGCCTTTAATACTCTGCAATCCCTACGCAGCGATTTAAACGCCAACAATCAAGATGTCCAGTTTGATTTTCTCCAAGAAGTCAAACCTGTCTATCTAGAATTAGCAGATTTGCTGTTGAAATCAAATTTGTCTGACAAAGAATTAAATTCGCTAATAGTTTCTACTCCTACCATTAAGCAGGAAAAATCTGAAACGAACAAGTCTCAAAAACGTCTAGAATTTGCCCGCCAAGTGATAGAATCTCTGCAATTAGCAGAACTAGATAACTTTTTTCAAGACCCCTGTTCGGAAACAGCAAACATCGCGTTGCAAATTGATAATATTGATGCCAATGCAGCTGTAATTTATCCGATTGTTTTGCCAGATCGCTTAGAAGTTATCCTTTCCGTATCGGGAAAACCCTTGCAGGAAGTAGTAATTCCTATTAGCGAACGAGAAGTTAATGAAACTCTAGATCGGCTTTACGATAATTTAGACAACGTTAGTATCAATAACTCTGCACGAAATATTCTCTCTACTTCTAACCCCAATCCCAAAGAATTAAAGGAAAATCTTCAGACACTTTTACCAATTTTTGCAGAAGTATATAATTGGCTAATTCAACCTTTCGAGACACAGCTAGATCCCAAGCAAATCAAAAATTTAGTATTTGTCCTAAATGGAAGATTGCAGAGAGTGCCAGTAGCTGCGCTCTACGATGGAAAAAATTATCTCATTGAAAAATATAGCATTGCCCTGGTTCCGAGTCTACAACTGCTCGCTCCTAAACAATTGGAAAGGAAACAACTTAAAGTCTTAGCTGCTGGAGTTAGCGAGCAAATTAATATACAAGGACAATTTTTTGCGGCACTGGTTAATGTTCCCAAGGAATTAGACCAAATTAAAGAAACTTTTCCTGCTTCTCAAAAGCTCCTCAATGAAGATTTTACTGTCAAAACTATTCAAAAACAGTTGAAATCAAATTTCCCTGTTATTCACCTAGCCACTCATGGGCTATTTAGTTCTAATCCCCAAAAGAATTTTATTATTACAGGGGATGGGAAAAGTATCAGTATTAATGAGTTGAGTGCTTTGCTCAAAGAACCAGGTACAGCCGTAGAATTGCTGGTGTTGAGTGCCTGTGAAACTGCTACTGGCGATGAACGAGCTGTCTTAGGCTTGGCAGGAATGGCTGTTCGTTCCGGGGCACGCAGTACCCTTGCCACTCTCTGGCCTGTAGGGGATGCTTCTACCGCCGAATTTATGGGTCAATTTTATCAACACTTGAAAAAGCCAGGGGCGAAACAAGCAGATGCTCTGAAGAACGCTCAACTATCGCTGTTAGAATCTTTGAAGCTGAATCCACCTTTTCAGGAGTTGCAGAATTTACCACCTCATCCTTATTATTGGGCGCCTTATGTTTTAGTCGGCAATTGGCAATAGAAACTAAAGTAGTTTTATGGCTTACAGCGATTTTAATTTAGCTAAAGCAAAACAACAGTTTAGTTTAATCACATTAGAAAAACGGGAGATTTTCGCTGGTGTTCCTGAATTAACAGCGAGTAATTTACTTGCAGAAACACTCAATTATAACTTGGAGATCGCTTTAGCTAGCAATAGTGAAAAAGCACGTTCTGAGTTAATTATTGCTCCAATTTTAGTGGACTTACGCCGACAATTATGCGAACAAATTGGTTTATGTTCTGGGATAGATTTCACTGTCGATAATGCCAAAGGATTAAATGGTACTTGCGATTTTATTATTACGAAATCTCCAGAAATTCTAATTTTGACAGCGCCAGTCATTACAGTTGTAGAAGCTAAAAAAGAAAATATTAATGCGTGTTTGGGTCAGTGTGCAGCCGAAATGGTAGCAGCCCAAATTTTTAATCAGCAAGCTGTAACTGAGATTAAAACAATTTACGGCGCAGTAACAACGGGAAGTATTTGGCAATTTTTGAAACTAGAAGAACAAATACTGACCATTGATTTAAGCGAATATTATCTCAAAGATGTGAATAAAATTCTTGGTATTTTAGCCAGTGGTATTTCTCAAGAAAATTAACAAAAAAGGAGGCTAGGGACTTCCAGAAAATAAATTATCCCAAATTATTTGTACATTTGTAGGGGCGCACAGCTGTGCGCCCCTACTATGGAATATTTTTTTCCTTGGAAGTCCCTAATATCGAATTCGCGGGTCTACATAAGCATTTAAAATATCAATTAAAATGCTGGCGCTGACAACGATCGCCCCAAAAAATACCAATACTCCCTGCACTGTGGGATAATCGCGATCGCTAATGGCTTGATATAGTCGATTGGCTAACCCAGGCCAAGAAAATGTTACCTCTGTCAAAATCGCTCCACCCAACAAAGACGCAAAGGTTAATCCCAAAACTGTAATCACTGGAATTAAAGCATTTTTTAAGGCATGGGAGACTAAAATCTTGTTTTCCTGAATACCTCTGGCTCTAGCTGCTTCTACATAATCTGCTTGCAGGGTTTGCTTTAAATTCACTCGCACAATTCGCTCAAAAATCCCACTCAACAAAATTCCCAAAGTCAGACTCGGTAAGGCAAGATGATGCAAAGATGTGAAAAACTGAGTAAAGTTTCCAGCTAGTAAACTATCAACTGTATACAATCCTGTAATCAGTGTGGGTGCGGGAAGGTTCGGCGGAAAGCGGTTAGAATTCGGAAACCAACCGAGTTGTACTGAAAAAATCAACTGCAAAAGCATTCCCGCCCAAAACATGGGGAGTGCGTAGGTGATGATACCGAACAACCGCCCACCCAAGTCAAAAGATGTTCCAGGGCGGGAAGCCGAAAGAGTACCAACTAAAATTCCCACCATGAGTGCAACCGCCATACTACATACTGCTAACTCCACTGTCGCCGGGAAATATTGTGCAATGATGTTCCAAACATTCTCTCCGCGACTCAACAAAGAAGTTCCTAAATCAAAACGCAACAGATTTCCCAAGTAATTTAGATACTGTAGCCACAAAGGTAGATTTAGACCGAGTTGTTTTCGCAATTCTTCTTTAGCTGCTTCCGGCGCACGTCCACCAAGAATTGCATCTGCTGGGTCTCCTGGTGTTGCTCTGAGTAAGAGAAATACAATGGTGATAATAGTTAATAGCTGGAGTGGCGCTAACAACAACCGGGAAACAATGTAATATTGTAAAGCTTTAGAGCGAGACATAAGTAATTCGTAATTCGTAATTCGTAATTTGTGATTCGTAATTTGTGATTCGTAATTCGTAATTTTTGGGCTTTTAACCACACCAAATTGTCAAAGTTGGGGCTTTTAGCTGTTGAGAATTTAGACTTCAATAAATTCAATTACGAATTACGAATTACGACTTATTTTTTAATTGTTTGGTAAACCAAAATTTGAGTTGGATTAATTTGTACATTACTAATGCCATTTCGGGCAAATACATAGTCTTTGTTTTGCCATAGGGGAACGTAAGGTACATCTGTAGTTACTTGATTTTGAATGTCTGTAAAAATTTTCTGACGCGCTTGGGGGTTTAATTCTTTACGTTGTTGGTCAATCAATTTATTCATGGCTTCGTTATAGTAGAACGAACCCTGAGTTTGACTCGCCCCATCTTCGCATCCTTTGGCAACTGAACCTTTATCACAAGACAAAAATGGCTGGACGTAATTATCTGGATCTAAAAAGTCTGGATACCAATCAAGTAAAGCTGCTGGATATAATCCTCTAGAAATGTCTTTAAAAAAAGCAGGTCCTTCGGCAACGGCGACTTCAAATAGCAGGATTCCATCCATTTTGGCATCGACAAGTGATTTAAGTGTCTGTGCTGCTAAACTCCGAGTAGGGGAACTCGAAGGATACCAAACTTGAACTTTCGCAGGATTTTCTTTGGAAAAACCAGCGGTAGTTAACAATTGTTTGGCTTGATTAAAATTAGCATCGCCATATTTTTCTTTAAATAATGGCACAGATACATTAAACGTAGTCGGAATCATGCTATAAAGCGGATCTGCTTGACCAAGCAACACTCGTTCATTGATTAGTGGACGGTCAACTATTGAAGCGATCGCAGCTCTTACTTCTGCTTTATCTAAAGGCTTTTGATTCCGGTTTAATACCATATAACTGACTACGCTACCCTGAGCAGCGATCGCTTGCCAATCCCCTTTTTTACCACCTTCTTCTAAGCTACGAGTTTGGTCTGGTTGTAGGGATAAATAAGCTACATCAACTGCACCTGTGCGGAAAGCATTAAACAAATTAACCGGACTAGTTTGAATTTGGACGTTAACACCCTTATTAACTGGCTTTTCACCCCAATACTTATCAAACACATCAAATCGCAATGAATCAGTGCCATACTGGGCTAACTTGTAAGGGCCAGTCCCCACAAAAATATTCGGCTTAAATTTACCTGCACCGACTTCGTAAGCTTTCGGCGAAACTGCACACACCCCAGGAAACGCCAGCAATGAAGGAAACGCTGCAAAGGGCTTTTTCAGCTTAATGGTTAACTCATACTCCCCTGTGCTTTTCACCGAATCTACTATATCGCCTAATAAAAAAGAGGGTTTGCCTTTGTTTTCCATAAAGCGCTGGATGGTAAACGCCATTGCTTGGGCGTTGAAGGGAGTCCCATCGTGAAAAACTACTCCCTGACGTAAAGGGATGGTGTAAGTTAAGGCATCTTGGCTAACTTTCGGTAATGCTGTGGCGAGTTGGGGCTTAATTTCTGTGCTTCCTGGTTCGTAAGTGTAGAGGCGATCGCTCATATTAAACACCAAGCCCAAGGATGCTAACTCATAAGCATCAGCTGGGTCAAGGGTTCTCGGCTTGCCTGTTGTACCTATAGTAATGCGACCATCACCTGTAGCACTATTTACAGA
Organism: Nostoc sp. FACHB-973; assembly: GCF_014698115.1. Taxonomy (GTDB): domain Bacteria; phylum Cyanobacteriota; class Cyanobacteriia; order Cyanobacteriales; family Nostocaceae; genus Nostoc; species Nostoc muscorum. Next base: position 140,768 of record NZ_JACJSJ010000005.1, on the reverse strand, counting down.
ACCCGATGGTGGGGTAGTTGTTTGTGGACGAGGAGTACAACTCACAACTAAAAATAAACATACACAGAATAAAGATAGGAATTGTATAATCGGACTCCAGCGTTTCACGGACAAGGAAAACCATGTCATAGCAATAATCTTTTTAGATATCAGCGGTCAGTCATCTTACTACATTTGTGACTATTGTGCCTTAATTTTTACAAATAATTTTGGCAATGCTGACAGCTAAGTATATACGTACAAATAAACTTATATGTTGCAATACCTTTGTGCTTTGTGAACAAAAATGACTAATGACTAATGACAAAGGACAGTTCCTTAAAGTCAGGAAAAATGTTTATTTAATTAAGATTTGAAACATTGACTGAATTTGTCGTAAATTCATAGTTACTAGGGTATAGCTTTGTTAAGCTTTGACAATAGCTTGGGCAGTGTACATTAAAACTTTGCCTGTTGCGCTTGAATACACATACCCGTGGAGCGGTTTCTCATAGAGAACAGCTGCATGGTTTTCCTGAAAAATCTAGTGTTTATACATCAGCGAAAAAAGCGATCGCGATATCTTGAACAACAGATTTAAAGTCTAATAGCGAGACTAAAACCGTGAAGTATTTCTTTCTATCTGAGGGATGGACAGTTTCGAGAGTGTGGGCATCTGACGGACTCTGGCAAATAACAGCATGGCGACGCCAACCAGATATTCAGCGAATGAATATTTGTTTAGTGGAACAAAACGAATTGCTATGGCTGTATCGAGTTGAAGAAGCCATTTTAACCGTAGAAGTAAAGCCAACAACCCCAGTAACGGCCAGTAAGACCATCGGTCAAGTAGTACTCAAGCGTTTGATGAGTGCCGAACAAGTAATCGAACGCCTTGGTACGGCTGAAACGAAGTGTCACCTGCAAAACATCCAGTTGGTAGTTCAGTAAGGGTAGGGGAGTAGGGAGTAGGGAGTAGGGAATAGGGGAAGTAACATAACAACATAATTTTCTTGTCCCCCTGCCTCCCCTGCCTCCCCTGCCTCCCCTGCCTCCCCTGCCCCCATCTCCCCATTCCCCACTCCCCACTCCCCACTCCCCGTAAAGAAAAGATAAGCAAATTTAATCCCCGACAGGATTGGTAGCGAAAAAACTTGGACATGCTACGCGATCGCATTAATTTACACGCTTGCAAAGAGTTCCATCAATAGTTACACTTTTTAAAACATTCTCATTTTTGCTTGGCGATGGCTACCCTACGGGGTAAATCTCAAGGGAGCGAGTAAGCATTGCCAAACCACCTACGCTGTCTGACTTAATAAGACTAAGTTGTGGTCAAGCTCTGGCTCTGGCAATAACAAAAAACAAAAGAGAGTTTTCTGAGTGGCGATTTTCGTTTCTCAGAAACTCAGTAAGAAAATTGCTTTGTAAACTAACTCATCGAGGAGGAGCGTAGTCGATGGGACTACCCTGGTACCGAGTACACACAGTCGTTCTGAATGATCCAGGGCGGCTGATTTCTGTACACCTGATGCATACAGCCCTAGTAGCAGGCTGGGCTGGTTCGATGGCACTATACGAACTGGCTGTCTATGACCCAAGCGATCCGGTTCTCAACCCGATGTGGCGTCAAGGAATGTTCGTGCTGCCCTTCTTAGCACGTTTGGGCGTTACCCAATCTTGGGGTGGTTGGAGTGTTAGTAGTGCTTCAACAGGCGATCCTGGCTTCTGGTCATTTGAAGGGGTTGCTGCGGCTCACATCATTCTTTCCGGTCTATTATTCCTAGCTGCTGTTTGGCACTGGGTTTACTGGGATTTGGAACTCTTTAGAGACCCCCGCACAGGTGAACCCGCTCTAGACTTGCCAAAAATGTTTGGCATTCACCTGTTCTTATCCGGTCTTCTTTGTTTTGGATTTGGTGCTTTTCACCTCACCGGACTATTTGGCCCGGGGATGTGGGTTTCTGATGCCTACGGTATCACTGGTAGCATCCAGGCAGTAGCACCAGAATGGGGACCAAATGGTTTTAACCCATATAACCCTGGCGGTGTTGTGGCTCACCACATTGCTGCTGGTGTTGTTGGTATTATTGCAGGCTTATTCCACCTCACAGTCCGACCCCCCGAAAGGCTCTACAAAGCACTGCGGATGGGGAACATTGAAACAGTACTTTCTAGCAGTATCGCAGCAGTATTCTTTGCTGCTTTCGTGGTAGCTGGTACTATGTGGTACGGTAACGCTACCACCCCCATTGAACTGTTTGGCCCTACCCGCTACCAATGGGATCAAGGCTACTTCCGTCAAGAAATTGAGCGTCGCGTCCAAACCAGCGTTGGCCAAGGTGCAACCCTTGAACAAGCTTGGTCGCAGATTCCAGAAAAACTGGCTTTCTACGATTACGTCGGCAATAGCCCCGCCAAAGGCGGTCTATTCCGTACAGGACCGATGGTTAAGGGTGATGGTATTGCCCAATCTTGGCAAGGTCACGCTGTATTCAAAGATTCTGAAGGACGCGAATTAACCGTGCGTCGTCTACCCAACTTCTTTGAAACCTTCCCAGTAGTCTTGACCGACGCCGATGGAGTTGTCCGCGCTGACATTCCGTTCCGTCGGGCAGAATCTAAGTATAGCTTCGAGCAATCTGGTGTCACCGTTAGTTTCTACGGTGGTGACCTCAACGGTAAGACCTTCACAGACCCAGCCGATGTGAAGAAATATGCTCGTAAAGCTCAAGGCGGTGAAATCTTTGAATTTGACCGGGAAACCTTGAACTCTGACGGCGTATTCCGCACCAGTCCTAGAGGTTGGTTTACCTTTGGACATGCTGTGTTTGCTCTACTATTCTTCTTCGGTCACCTGTGGCATGGCGCTCGTACAATCTACAGAGACGTATTCGCCGGTGTTGAAGCGGATCTAGAAGAACAAGTTGAATGGGGTCTATTCCAGAAAGTGGGTGACAAGTCAACCCGCCGGAAGGAAGCACTCTAAGGGACTGGGGACTGGGGACTGGGGACTGGGGACTAGGAAATAAGTATTTATTACGAATACTTTCTCACTAGCCAATACCCAATCCCTAATACCCAGTCCCCAATACCTAATCCCTAATCCCTCATTACTAGCTGGATAGGCAGGAACTCATAAAATGGAAAGCGTTGCGTACATCTTGATTTTTACCTTGTGTATAGGTGTTCTCTTCTTTGCGATCGCATTTCGCGAACCCCCCCGCTTTGATAAAAAAGAGAAGTAGATCGCTATTACCACAACTTTAAGCGCATTCAATGTTAGTATCCGTTACTACTATATTCAGTAGTAACGGATATTATTCTGTTTGTCCTTCGTCATTGGTCATTTGTGATTGGCCATTGGTTATTAATTCTTCTTTCTCACTCCTTCGGTAACCCTCATCTGCCCAATCCCCAATCATTTTAATATTGTGATATAATTTCCAATCTTGGGAGTTGATATGTGTTAATACTAGCTTTTCTGCGCTAGGATGAAAAAGGATGTTAAGTGTGGACTGGCTAAAGACAGTTGCATGTACATCGCGCTTGTCGCACAACCTTTACGGAGACTAGAACCAGGAACTAAATCAGCATGGTCAATCAGAATTTAACCGCTACAGAAATTGGATTCACTCACGAAGATTTCGCTGCTCTACTTGACAAATACGATTATCATTTTAGCCCTGGAGATATTGTACCAGGAACCGTTTTCAGTATAGAGCCGCGCGGCGCTCTGATTGACATTGGTGCTAAAACAGCAGCATATATACCCATACAAGAAATGTCTATTAACCGGGTCGATGCCCCGGAAGAAGTCTTACAGTCAAACGAAACACGCGAATTTTTTATCCTCACCGATGAAAATGAAGATGGTCAGTTAACTCTTTCCATTCGCCGTATTGAGTATATGCGGGCTTGGGAACGCGTGCGACAACTGCAAGCAGAAGACGCTACCGTTCGTTCTGGCGTATTTGCAACCAATCGTGGTGGTGCATTGGTAAGAATTGAGGGATTGCGTGGTTTTATTCCCGGTTCCCACATCAGCACCCGCAAACCTAAAGAAGAATTGGTAGGTGAAGAACTACCACTGAAATTCCTAGAGGTGGACGAAGAACGTAACCGCTTAGTTCTATCCCACCGTCGCGCGTTAGTTGAGCGCAAGATGAACCGCCTAGAAGTTGGCGAGGTAGTCATTGGTACAGTTCGTGGTATCAAACCCTACGGTGCTTTCATTGACATTGGCGGCGTCAGTGGTCTACTACACATTTCCGAGATTTCTCACGAACATATTGATACACCTCATAGCGTGTTCAATGTCAATGATGAAGTGAAAGTTATGATCATTGATTTGGACGCAGAAAGAGGTCGGATTTCTCTATCTACCAAGCAATTAGAACCAGAACCTGGTGATATGATTAAAAACCGGGATTTGGTCTATGATAAAGCAGAAGAAATGGCTGCTAAGTATCGGGAGCAGCTGCTAGCTAAACAGCAAGGTATTACTGCTGCGCCTGCTGGAGTTGTGGAAGTTGTAGCAGAGGAAGAAGTTCCACCAGCAGCAGAACTTGAAGAGGAAATTCCACCAGCAGCAGAACTTGAAGAGGAAATTCCACCAGCAGCAGAACTTGAAGAGGAAATTCCACCAGCAGCAGAACTTGAAGAGGAAATTCCACCAGCGACAGAAACCGAAGAAGAAATTACCGCAGCTATTGAAGAGTAATAGATTTATAGTTTTACTGTCTTTAATTGAGAATATCAAAGCATTATTTAGAGAGGGTTTTTCCCTCTTTTTTTATGTCAAAATTTTGTCATTAGTCATTAGTCATTTCTGATTACCAAAGGACAAAAGACAACTGACAAATGACAAATAACTAAATAAATGGAGTGAAATATTTTGGTAACTATTAAATGTAGAAACGTCACTTTTTATAATATTCAAGCAATTTTGTTTGACAAAAATGGTACTCTAGAAGACTCAGAAACGTTTTTGCGATCGCTGGCACAAAAAGCAGCGAGGTTAATAGACGCTCAAATTCCCGGTGTTGGGGAACCCCTATTAATGGCATTTGGCGTCAATGGCAATATCCTCGACCCAGCAGGCATAGTATCGGTGGCGAGTCGCCGCGAAACAGAAGTTGCTGCTGCGGCCTACATTGCGGAAACTGGAAAAGGATGGTTTGAGTGCTTAAAAATAGCTCGTCAAGCTTTGGATGAAGCGGAAAAATACATTGGACAAACTCCTTCACCACTGTTTGTGGGCAGTTTGGAGATATTGAAATATCTACACGAAGCTGGTATAAAACTTGGTATACTCTCAGCGGCAACCACTGATGAAGTACAACAGTTTGTAGACCATCACCAATTAAGTGATTATATCCAGTTGGAAATGGGAGTCGATGAGGGACCGAGTAAACCAGACCCAGTGCTATTTTTGCAAGCTTGCCAAGCCTTGGGCGTCGAACCAAGCGCTACGTTGATGGTGGGTGATTCAGTTGGTGATATGCAAATGGGGCGTGATGCTAAAGCCGCAGGTTGTATTGGAATCACTTGGGTGGGTAATTTGGATAATGTTAAAGGTGCAGATGTGGTGATTAATCAACTTGATGAAATTCAGATTTTAGAAGAGTGAGAATTCAAAATTCAGAATCCAGAATCCAGAATTCAGAATTCAGAAGATTTTAATAGACCTGTAGGTTGGGTTTAGCTAAGCTAAACCCAACCTACAAAAAAATGGCGAAGTATTGTTATTAAAACTTCATTCCTTTATCCATGAAATATTCTGAATTCTGTATTCTGACTCCTATTTATACTGCATACTATTATGATTTTGTAAAGTTAAAAATGCTAGGATACTAATTACTCTTCACAGATGCGAAACAAGCTATGCAAAACACAGAACCCACGTTGAAACTTCGCCTGTGGACAGTTGAAGAATACCACCGCATGGCTGAGGCTGGGATTTTTGGTGCAGATGAACGCGTGGAACTCCTGGAAGGAAAGATAATTTGGATGATTGCTAAAGGGACAGCTCATCGGTCAGCAGTGGGTAGAACAGATTACTTACTGAAAAATAGATTAGGCAATCGCGCTTGGGTATCTATTCAAGACCCAGTAAGGTTAAATGAGCGGTCTGAACCAGAACCGGATATTGCTGTGGTGAAAATAGACCCCCTGGACTACGCAGACCATCATCCCACCCCAACAGAAATTTATCTGATTATTGAAGTGGCAGATAGCAGTTTGAAACTAGATTGCGAAACCAAAGCCAAAGCATATTCTCAAGCAGGAATTAGAGATTATTGGGTGTTAGATGTGGTTAGTCGTCAATTGCGTGTCTTTCGAGAACCAACTCAAGACGGCTATCAAAGTGAAGTTATTTTAGTAGAAGATGCGACTATTTCACCTTTAGAGTTTCCTGATTTAAGCATTGTAGTTTTGGAAATGTTACCACCCATAAGTGGATCTTAGTTGAGACTGATTTTGTCAAAAGCAACAAAGGGCGATATCTAACCATAAGTGGGTGCGCGTCTATGCAACCTAAGATAAGTCAAGCATTATATTACCTCATCAATGCTTGAAAGCCTGCTTGCAGGAAATGCCGATCAAAGGTCAACGCTTGGGTTACTCCCGCTTGCTTCATGACTACGAAGGAAATACAATCGACCGAACCCCATGCTTTATCTTGGTGAGTTTTATAAAGGTTAAACGCTTGTTTAAATAATTCAGGAGTAAGCCGCACAATTTCCACTTCATCTGAGGTCAAAAACTGTTCGATAATATCAATAGCCTCGTCTTTGTAGTTGCGTGCTAGAGCATTACCGATTTCTAATAATACTGCATCAGTAGTGAGTAAGAGATAGCCTTCAAATTGATCTGCTAATTCTGAGGCTTGTTGGTGATATTGGTCACGTTGGTTAATCAGCGCTATAACAAATAAAGTGTCAACAAATAGCTTATTTGACAACTTTTTCCCCGCCTACATATAAATCAAGATGGGCGGTAAAATCCTCTGGCGCTTCTATTTTTATCTGTTTCAGTTTAGACATGAAGCTAGCCTTTTTAGGCTGTTGTTTAGATTGGGCGAAATCTTTAATTACAAGATATAACTCATCAAGATACTCTTCTTTAAGGCTGTCTATCTCGGCTTGGATTTGTTCTTTTGTACTCATTTATGCCTCTGCTGTTTTATTGCATCACAATTGTAGGCAATTTTAGCATTGTGAAGTGGGGTAAGACAGTATGGTGGGTTAGTACTAACGCCCATAACGCAAATCTAAATATTAGCTCGATTTTCGGCGTGTTGCACGACATTGACTGAGATTAAAACCCCAGAATAATAACTATGGAATTCAGCTATTAGCCTGGGGTTTTGATGGTTAAAAAACTGGGAAAATTTTAAATTGAATAAGACAGTGGGAAGGACTTGGCATCCTTTGGCTTGACATAGACCCGCTGTTTTGGTTCTAACTCTAATTGATTAAAGCGATCGCGTGTTAAATGCGCCGTTACTACTTGCCCATCATCGCAAGTCAATTCTACCTGAATTTCCCAACCCAAATGTATTAATCGGCTAATTATGGCAGGTGTAGTGGCACCATTGGCACTAGTTTCCAAAATCACGTCTTGCGGGCGCAAAAATACTTGTGGATGGGGTGTATCAAATCCACTGCTTTGGAAAATCTTCGAGGTGCTAGGCAATACGTTCACCGGACCGATGAAGCTCATCACAAATGCAGTGGCAGGATTATCATAAATTTCTGCTGGTGTTCCTACCTGTTCCACCTGCCCTTTATTCATTACCACAACTTCATCGGAGACTTCCATTGCTTCCTCTTGGTCGTGGGTAACGAAAACTGTGGTAACATGTACTTCATCGTGGAGGTTGCGTAACCATGCCCGTAAATCTTTACGGACTTTAGCATCAAGTGCGCCGAAGGGTTCATCTAGCAATAAAACTTCCGGTTCTACTGCCAGTGCCCTTGCCAATGCGACCCGTTGTCTTTGACCACCAGAGAGTTGTGATGGATAGCGATCGCCTAATCCACTCAATTGCACCAATTCTAGCAATTGTTCTACCCGCCCTTTAATCTTCTTTGGCTGTGCCTTGCGAATTTCTAAGCCAAAAGCAATATTCTGCTTAACAGTCAAATGCTTGAATAAAGCATAGTGCTGAAACACAAATCCAATATTCCGCTGTTGCACAGTTTGATATGTCGCATCCTTCCCGGTAAGCAGGATTTTGCCACTATCTGGCATTTCTAAACCTGCAATTAATCGCAACAGGGTAGATTTACCCGATCCCGATGGCCCAAGCAACGCAACTAGGGAACCACTCTTAATTTCTAAACTGACCTGATCGACTGCCTTGAAACTTCCGAATTGTTTAGAGACGTTCTCAACTACAATACCCACTGCCGCTGTACCTCTGCAACTAAATCTACAGTACCTTGCTAGGATTACTGTGTCTTACATATACCATACATAATTATTTTTAGATGAATAAGATTTAGCGACACTCAGTAATCTCTAGGGAACTGAAAGTAGAGTCAAAATATTTTGCAACACCATCTCTGGTGACTGGTCACCGTTGATGGTTAATAGGCGGCGACGACGGTCGTAATATTCTAGGATGGGGATGGTGCGATCGTAGAATAATTCTACACGACGCTGTACAATTTCAGGCTGGTCATCTGGTAGCGATCGCCCCAGCGATCGGCTAACCATCACTGCTTCTGGAACTTGGAGATAAATTGCCCAATCTAGCTTTTGCCCTAAATCATCTAATAAAAAATCTAATTCTTCAGCTTGAAAAGCAGTACGGGGATAACCCTCTAACACCCAAGTGCTGTTAATATCTGGTTGTCTGAGGCGAATTCGGATCAATTCAATGATCATTTCGTCTGGAACTAATTCCCCTTTTTCTAGATATGGCCGTGCGTGGTAGCCTAATTCACTTAGGCTAGCGTAAACAGAAAAATAAGTCCGAGGGTCGGCTTGCGACCATTGGAACTTCGGCAACGGCTTATCACCAGATATGGCTTCCCGTAAAATCTCACCTGTAGAAATCAGAGGAATATCAAAGTATCTGCAAAGCCTTTGTGCTTGAGTGCTTTTACCCGATCCTGAACCTCCCAGAATCACTAATCTCACAACAATTCACTCCTCATCGTGTCAAATTCAATACTTTATAAGTCTGTTTTGCCCAAATAACCAGAAAATCTAACATTTAAAGACTTTCAGCCGCTACTTCCAGCTTTTTTAAGTGATTGTAACTGTAACTTATTTGTTATCATTTTTACGACTACTTTCAGAGAAAAAACCAAAATTTAACTCAAAATAACCCTTGACTTTAGAACAAGGGTAGTGTTTGACTAAGAATGCAATTTGCCAAACCCACTAGACCTGTGAAAAACAGATTGATTATACAGGCAGATTTGTAAGAACTAATCCTAGTAAAAGCCTGTAATTTATTGTAACTTTTTGAACTTTACCTATGGTTGCCCAGCTAGAAACACCGAGTATAAATTCAAGTCTGACCTTACCATATCCAGTAGAAGGACTAGTGCAAGTTTTTACTAGTTCTCATCGTAATTTTTTTACGAGTGTTATGGCTCAAGCACTGAGAATCGCCGGACAAGGAACGCCAGTGTTAATAGTGCAGTTCCTCAAAGGAGGTATTCGTCAAGGACAGGAACGACCTATACAATTGGGACAAAATTTAGATTGGATTCGCTGTGATATACCTCGTTGCATTGATACACCACATCTCGACGATACAGAAAACCAAGCCTTACAAAAGCTATGGCAGTATACACAACACGTAGTAGAGGAAAGCAAGTATTATCTCGTAGTTTTAGATGAGCTAAGTTTAGCGATTAACTTTGGTTTAATTCCGGAAACAGAAGTTTTAGCGTTTCTGGCAAAACGCCCTCCCCATATCGATATCATTCTCACAGGGCCAGAGATGCCGAAATCTCTGTTGGATGTAGCAGATCAAATTACAGAAATCCGCCGTAGTCATCGACCCTAAAATACTCAGTTCAGGGTATCCTAGTAGTTCGGTTTGAATTAGCTGTGAACTTGTGATTAAAAACGATATCTGGATTACTGAAATGGCTCAAAAAGGCATGATTTCACCCTTTGAGCCAAGTTTAATCCGAAAAGTGCAAACAAATGAGTCTGTAGCGGTTCAACCTGTAATCAGCTACGGTTTATCTTCTTATGGCTACGATATACGCCTTTCTCCGGCTGAGTTCCGCATTTTCCGCCACATTCCCGGAACTGTAGTTGATCCCAAAAACTTTAATCCCCAAAATCTTGAACCAACAGCACTGCACACAGATGCTAATGGCAGTTACTTTATTTTACCTGCTCACTCCTATGGACTTGGGGTTGCTCTAGAAAAACTGGAGGTTCCTGAGAATATTACAGTGATTTGTATAGGTAAATCAACTTACGCACGCTGTGGTATAATAGCAAATTTAACACCTGCTGAAGCTGCATGGCGGGGTCATCTTACCTTGGAATTTTCCAACTCTTCTAGCGCAGACTGTCGTATCTACGCTAACGAAGGTGTGGTGCAATTGCTATTTTTAGAAGGTGAACCCTGTGCTATTAGTTACGAAGCAAGACGGGGGAAATATCAGGATCAGCTAGAAATTGTAACTTTAGCTAAAGTTTAGATTTTTGTTTCAAATGCTAGTTTTAACTTAGCTAGACGCTGCTGTTGATCTGATTGTGCGATCGCCCAAAATCAAAAATCTAATTACAAAATATTCCGTAAGTTGAACAGGAAAGACAAAGAGCCGATTGCTCAATTGCGATCGCTCGGCGTTGAACCAGAAACCTAAATCTTTGGCTGATTGGTATGAGAAAAAGCGCCGTTGATTTGTACCGTAACAAAATTTGAATGATCATGAGGTTTCAGACATCACCAATGACATAATGTTTTTGGAATCGTTGTCGCAAGAATTCAAGAAAAAACTCTTAACAATTGCGCCATCCATTTTTTAACTTATCTTAATGGGCGAAAGTGCCCAGACGCGTAGCGGCTTGTCTTCACATATGGACTGATAAACTACCTGAAAATTGCAAATATAAGCAACTAAAAAATCACTCTAAAATATGGCTCAAATCTTAGTTGAAAACTTAGATCCTGTGATTCTAGAAAAGCTAGAAACTCTTGCCAAACAACATGGTAGGTCTTTGCAAGAAGAATTAAGGCAGATCCTACAACAAGCCGCAGAAACAGCGACACACTATCACACTGGCGGTGACATAGAAAAAGTCAGAGAAGCTGTAGCACGCGCTCAAGTGAGATATACAGGAAAAATTTTCAGTGATAGTACTGAACTCATCCGCGAGGACAGAGAACGATGAGTCAGTATGTTTTAGATGCTAGCATTGCCATCAAGTGGTTCATTCCTGAAGTCTACTCTCATGCAGCTAGGCGTTTAGTAGCAAGTAACCATACTTTCTTAGTTCCAGATTTTTTCTTCCCAGAGGTAGGAAACGTCTTGTGGAAACGAGTACGTCGGGGTGAAGACACTGCTGAAAATGCCAGCCAAACATTAGCAGATTTAAATGCAGTTCCTGTAGAAGTGTACTTATCTCAACCGTTAATGCCACTTGCTTTAGATATTGCCATTCAAATAGATCGCGCAGTGTATGACAGTTTATACTTAGCTCTTGCCATTACGCAACAATGCCAGATGGTGACAGCAGACGAAAAATTTTATAACGCACTGAAAACTAGTAGCTACGCAAATAATCTTCTGTGGGTGGAGAATATTTAGATAGCGATCGCTTGAGTTTTAGAGAAATAAGGTGCGATCGCTCGGTATTGAACCAGAAGCCTAATATTTTGGAATGGGGTTAAAGCTGGGTAGAGGTATAGCACCTTGTTGTCAGACGCTTGGATGTTACCAGAGGCGATCGTGCCAATTTTTAATTTCGTCGATTAAGGTAACAAATAATAGACTGGGTACGTAGAGGCGCAAAATTTCATGTCTCTATCATTTGGCAAGATAGTAGGATTGAAGTACGCCAGTTAAAAAGCCCCATTTGCTGATGTACTAACACCAAGCATCACTAATAACTGAGTGAACAAACAAGTGTTAATACTAAGGAGTAAGCGCCATGATGAATTTGGATGACTACAATGCAGAATTAGCTGATGAAAAAACTTTAGATGAAGAAAATAATGATGATGAACAATATGAAAAAGTTACCTTTCAATATGATCCTGATAAAATTAATATTACGACAAGACAACCAACTATTGAACAATTATTAAGACGAATTGATGAAGCAGCACTTGATTTGGCACCTGATTTCCAACGTCAAGCAAATATATGGAATCTAGATGCTAAAAGTAAACTAATTGAGTCTCTTCTGATTCGGATTCCATTACCAGCTTTTTATATAGATGCTACTAATGATGATAAATGGGTAGTTGTCGATGGTTTACAACGTCTATCTGCTTTAAAGCACTTTGTTAGTGATAAAAGTGAAGATAGACTTAAGCTAAGTGGACTAGAATACCTCACAAATCTTAATGGTAAAACTTATGATGAACTAGAACTAAGATATCAACGGCGAATACTAGAAACTCAACCTACAGTCTATTTAATTGAAAAAGGGACTCCTACAGAAGTCAAATATAATATCTTCAAAAGGATTAATACTGGAGGTGTAGGTCTTTCAAATCAAGAACTGCGTCATGCTCTCAACCCAGGTAAAGCCAATAAATTCTTGCGAGAACTTGCAAATTATTCAGAATTTATCCAAGTAATTCCACTCAGTGAATCTAAAAAAAAGCGTATGGATGACCGAGAGTTTATAGTTGGTTATCTTGCATTTATGCTTACTTCGTATAAAGATTATAAAGAAAACAGTAGGGATGTATTTTTAAGTGAAGCTTTATCTAAAATCAATGATTTAAATGATGCTGAATTAATAAAGATTAAGGGGAGATTTAAAACAGCGATGCTGGCAGCTTATGATATTTTTGGAGAAAATGCTTTTCGAAAAATTTCTTATAAAAATAATAGGAAATTTCCAGTAAATAAATCTCTATTTGAAACTTGGTCAGTACATTTAAGTAAACTCAACGATAAAGATATACAAATTTTAAAGAAAAACAAACAGAAAATAATTGAGATTTTTATTCAATATGTAGATAGCGATAAAGAATTTCTTGCATCCATATCCCAAGCTGCTAAAAAAGTTGAATATAGATTTGAGATTATTGGTAAAATAATTCAGGAAGTGCTTTCATGATTCATTCTCTTCGTCTAATTAATTTCAAAAAATTTGAAGATCAGTCGCTTGAATTTCGACCTTTAACACTAATTTCTGGACTTAACAGCACTGGGAAATCTTCTGTACTTCAATCACTACTACTACTACGTCAATCTTATCAGCAGGATTTATTGCCAAAAACTGGCTTGGCGCTAAACGGTGACTTAGTAAATATTGGTACAGCACAAGATGCTCTTTATGACAGTGCAAAAGATAAGCATATAAGTTTTGAAATTATCTGGGAAAAGGATGAAGGTATATGGGATTTTAATTACAATCCAGATAAAAAAGAAGAAGATGTATTAAATATAATTTCAGAACCAAGTGATTTTAAAATCTATAAATCAAATATTTTTAGTAAATATTTTCACTACCTTCAAGCAGAACGAATTGGGCCACGTTCATTTAATATAATGTCTGATTATCAAGTGCGAAGACTTAGGCAAATTGGTACTCAAGGAGAATATACAGCGCATTTTCTCTATATTTATGGACGTGAAGCAATACCCATCGCAAATCTCAGCTATCCACAAGCAAAATCAATGGATCTAATAGACCAAGTGGAAGCATGGATGAGAGAGGTTAGTCCTGGTATCCGTATCGAAATAGAAGCTAACTCAGCGATGGGTTTGGTGACTATTAAATATTTTTATGGAGATAGTAATCGTTACCGTGCAACCAACGTTGGTTTTGGAATTACGTACACATTATCAATTATTGTAGCTATACTTTCATCTCCTCCTGGTACACTAATCCTAGTTGAAAACCCAGAGGCTCATCTTCATCCTAGAGGACAAGCGAAAATGGGAGAATTATTAGCACTTGCCGCTAGTTGTGATATTCAGGTTGTGATAGAAACTCATAGCGATCATGTTTTAAACGGGATTCGTCTTGCTGTTCATGCCGGTATTATTCCCCCGCATTATGTTCAGTTGCATTACTTTCAGCAACAAGACAAACAAGGACAAGCTTTGACAGAGGTAATATCACCACAAATTAATCGCAGTGGAAGAATTGACAAATGGCCAGATGGTTTCTTTGATGAATGGGATAAGAGTTTGGAAGTTTTATTAGAACCGGTGGGAGAATAAAACGGTGGATCTAGAAATCGTTTTTAATGAACTCTCCTTACACACTTGTGCTTCTGATATTACTACAGCAAGACAATTGATGACAGAGTTCATCAACACAATATTTTCAATCAAGCCTCCCAGTGGAATCAAGAGAAAGCTTCGCACTACAAGTCATTTTAATTACTCAGAACTTGCACCAGACTATAGAGTAGTGCAGTGGCGTAACGATCCAGATGTAGATTTAGAAGCTCGAAGATTCCTTAAAACTCTCCAAGATAAAAACGATCTGCCTTTACCAGATATTCCAAATCCGGGAATTGAGGTAAGTTATCAAGGACAACAAGCTATTGGACTTTATTATGCTTTTGTGTTTAATTCCCTTGCAGTGAGCCTAAAATCTGAACCACAGTGGGATTGCAGTACTTTGATGTTGGAGATAACAACAGTAGATGAAGAAGAACAAGAAGAGCCATTGATTATCAGGTATGAAAATGTGTTACATGCCAGTTGTATTAACCATGTGCAGGAACACCATGATTGGATTGACGGTTTTCAAGAGCGTATACGTCAAGGAGTTAGTGACGGCTTAGATTTATGGAACCGCAGAGGAGAATTATTCCCTTCTCTACTCTTTTGCGAAAGTGTTAGCAAGCAGATACAAAGCCTTGGGGATGGTAGCCCGATGTTACGACAAATTTTAAGAAAGTTGTTTGAACTAGAAAACTGCTGTAAAACTTGGACAGATGGAGATTTTGATTTAGACATTCTTGCTAGTAAAGCTACTTCAGAAAGTGACTCTAGGCTTCAGAAGTTAGAGGATAAGTTAACCTTTAAGTGCCCTGATGATGTGTATCGTATATTTAGTTTGCACTTAAGAATGACTGGTGCCGGAGCTTGGCGGCTTCATTTTTCTACAGAATTAGGGCCAGGCAAAATCATCATTGGGTACATCGGCCTAAAAATAGAATAAGTCAATATTTAATCAGAGCAAGAGATTGCTTTAAGCCGAGCTTTGTAGAAAGACTGCGATCGCTTGCTAAACTAAAAAACAACCCTTACTCCTGCAAAGGTAACCTTATGACCTCTGCAACCGATCTATCTACTGACCTTACACCGTTCCCAGACCATACACAACTTCCTGAGTCTGACGGTACATTCGTGAAAAACTTTCAGGAACATCCCCAAAGCATTCTCCTAACCGACTCGATTAAACCGATATTGCAAAAACGTCATCCTGATGGGCAATACTGTATTGGTCAAGATAGCGGTATCTACTGGCGGATGACTGACCCTCCAGAAAAAGGCGCCGAAGCTCCCGACTGGTTCTATGTAGGGAATGTACCACCTACGCTCGATGGACAAACGCGGAGGTCTTATGTATTATGGCGAGAGTTTATTGCCCCATTAATTGTACTAGAATTTGTCTCTGGGGATGGTAGTCAAGAGCGAGATAAAACTCCTTGGAAGGGAAAATTTTGGATTTATGAACAGGTGATTCGTCCTCCCTTCTACGGCATTTATGAAGTGAATAAAGTCAGTGTGCAAGTTTATGAATTAATTGGTGGAGAATATCAGTTATTAACAGCAAATGAACGTGGACATTATCCTATACTTCCTTTAGAGGTTGAGTTAGGTCTATGGCAGGGACAATATCAGAATATGGAATTACCTTGGCTACGCTGGTGGGATTTACAAGGTAATCTGTTGTTGACTGGCGAAGAAAGAGCAGAACTTGAACATCAAAGAGCTGAACAAGAACATCAAAGAGCAGAACTTGAACGTCAAAGAGCCGATCGCCTAACTGCTAAATTGCGCTCTCTAGGCATCGATCCAGAATCATAATTTTGACCAAAAGTCAATCGATTTTGGATTTTGGATTTTGGATTGCCAACAGGGATTTTGCGTTACCTGTGCGTAAGGTTTGTTGGGGTGAAAGGATTTGTTTTGCCCCTAATGCGCGGGGCATTAACCGAAGCAATTTTTAATCTAAAATCTAAAATCTAAAATCTAAAATTGGCACGGTCAACTATTGATTCACATCCAGCAACCGGGAAGTTTCTAGGCGACTCATCCACTTTCCGAAATAAACTCGATTAGCTTTTTCCTCGGATGGATCTTTAGTATCTATAGGATAAGGTGCCAGTCCCAAAATCGTGGCTGTGGTCACGCAAAACATCGATTTTTGGAAAGTCATACAAATTTGCACTCGTAAATCATCTTCACCCCGGAGGCTGCGACGATAAATTTCATGCAAGTACTCTGGAAGATAATGACGCATATCTTGCATTAACAAGGTGGGAGGAATACCTGCACCGCCGATGGGCAAAGGATCGGCGTACAATGCGCCATACTGGAATCGACTTTGATCTGGGGGAATTTGATATCCTTGGGCGTTGTATGAAACTGTGCCGTGGAAAGGTGTTCCTCTAAAGAATACTGCTTCTACATAAGGAATTGCTGTGTCTGCTAAGAAAGTCAAACCAACGTCTTCGGGAATGATGTCATAGAGTTTTTCTCGAATTTTGACGCTGTAGGTAATCGGCTTTGATGCACTTGCCACTAACCCTGCTTTAATATGGTCTACAACTTGAGAAATCGATTTGATTTTGCCTTCGTCATAGAGGTCTGATAAGCTGAGAAAAATATCAGCCATGACTCGCCAAAATTGACCTAAACCAGTGTAGTAAGCAGAAACCCGCAAGTGTTCAGTTAAAAAGTCTGGAAACAGTTGGTTAACACCTAAAATTAAGGGATTATTTTTAAATTTGGCTATGATTACAGTCTGCGCTCTTTCTTGAAATTCTTTTGTATCTAAATATGCATCGAGACCGCCGCCACCGTGCCACATCATGGCTTTCATGCAATATTCGGCATATTCAAAATTAATTCGATCGTGCCACCAGTGACGAAGTAGTTTCTGAAAAGAAACGTCTCCATTAAAGTATTTAAAAAATGGGAAAAATAATAAAAACTGATGCTCGGCAATGTAATTCAAATTTATTGAATAGGCATCTAAAACTACACCGTAGCTTTTCAAAATACCAACTACTTCCAGCACATTTTCTGGAGTATCAGGGAGTAATGCGCCTCCTTGTTGCAGGCGTTCAATATACTCAGGTAAGGGTTCACGAGTGAATTTATTTCTAATAGTTACCATTCCTAGTTCTCCAAAAATTATAGGGATTGAGGCGTTGGGCATGGGGCATGGGAAAGAGGCAGAGGGGCAGGGGGCAAGGGGGAGAATGAAAAATTATCTCTTTCCCCTCTGCTCCCTGCTCCCTGCTCCCTCATCTCCCTCATCTCCCCATCTCTCCACTCCCTACTCCCCACTCCCTATTCTCTTATCCAAAGACACCGTTGCTACTACATTTTGAGTATTCACCATTGCTGTAATTGTTGGTTCAGTCCAACGTGCTAACCAACCAGGTTGGATGCCAAAAATCACAATTAGCAAGGCTAAAATTGCAGCTGGGATGCGATCGCTCCAATACACACGCGGTAAATTAGTAACTGGTGCAGACAAGCGTCCAAAAAAGGCGCGGTTAACAAGTAATAGGAAGTAAACCGCTGTTAAACCCGTACCAATCATGCACAGCAGGGTTTGGACTGGAAAAACTGCAAAACTACCCCGATAAACGACGAATTCGGAAATAAACCCTAGCATTCCTGGTATACCTGCGCTGGCCATGACTCCCACAATCATCAAGCTACCGATTACTGGCATACCGCGTTCTGGGTTCAGCAGTCCCCTGATGATTTCTAAATCCCGACTTCCGGCTTTTTTATACACAACTCCCACCAGCAAAAACAGCATTGCAGAAATCAAGCCGTGGCTAATCATTTGCATAACGGCACCCAACACACTTAAAGGTGTAGCCGCCGCCGCCGCTATTAGGACGTAGCCCATATGTCCAATGGAACTGTACGCCACCATTTTTTTCATATCTGTTTGGGCGATCGCACAGGATGAACCATACAATACACTTACTGCTGCCCAAATCGCTAACCAAGGTGCCACATAATTCCAAGCTTCTGGTAACAAGTTCATGCCAAATCGCAGTAAGCCGTAAGTTCCCAACTTCAACAGCACCCCAGCTAACAGTACAGAAATCGGTGTGGAGGCTTCTACGTGAGCATCTGGCAACCAAGTATGGAAGGGAACTAAGGGAATTTTAATCCCGAAGCCTATCAAAATTCCCACTAGCAGTAAAAGTTGTGTTGCTAAAGGTAGAGTCGTGGTGTTCAAGGTTGCTAGGGCAAAGTTAGAGGAACCACTTAGCCAAACAATGCCCAGGAAACTTGCTAAAATCAGGATTCCGGAAACGGCAGTGTAAATCAGAAATTTTGTTGCAGCGTAACCTCGTTTTGCACCACCCCAAATAGCTATCAACAGATACAGGGGAATCAGTTCCAGTTCGTAAAACAGGAAAAATAGCAGTAAATCCTGCGCTAAGAAAGCTCCAGTCACGCCAACGCTTAACAGTAGTATCAAAGAGTAATACAATCTCGGACGCCCAAGGGATTCATCGCTACTGTAGATGGCAATGGAAGTCAACAGTCCATTTAAAACGAGTAATGGCAAAGATAAACCATCTATTCCCAGGTTATAGTTCAAGCCTAAGGCATCTACCCAAGGAACAGATTCGGCAAACTGTTGACTCACTTCCCCAGGGCGAAACTGAATTGTGATTACAACTGTCAATAAGAAAGCAATAATCGCAAAGCCCAAAGCTACCCCACGGGCAAGTTTACTACTAATGCCAGAGGGCCAGAAACCAATTAAAGCTGCGCCAATTAAGGGCACTAGAATTAAAGCACTAAGCATAGACTTCAGGTAAGGGGGATGGGGAGGCAGGGGAGGCAGGGGAGGCAGGGGGAGAATAACTCTTAACTCCTAACTCAGCACTCTTAAAAGGGCAATTTATCTAATAAACCCAATGACCAGCTGATGAAAAAGCCCAGGACGCTGACGACTGCGAGGATGGTCAACATATAACCTTGGGATTGTCCAGAAATGCTGTACTTTAAACTTTGTCCGCCGAGAATTGTGGCAAAGCCCACTAAGTTCACTATACCGTCAACCAAATAGCGATCGCTCCAAGCAGAAATCTTAGATAATAACGCTACTGCACTCACTACGGTGACTCGATAAACTCGGTCGATGTAAAAGTCGTAACCCAACAAATCTTGGATAAATCTCCATGCCAAAATTCTCGATCTTGACCAGGCTTTGTGCAGATGAATTGTAGACCCTACAACTACTCCTATTGCAGTAGAAGCAAACAATGCTGACGCTACATACCAATTGATACTTTCCCAATCAGGTAGCAGGTACCATTGCTGTAGCATCAGGGGTAGAAGCAAAGTCAATACTGTTAAAGTCACCATTGGCAAGGCCATCGACCAACCAACTTCTGGGGTGCGGCGGGTCTTTTGTTGCGGTTTACCCCAAAAGACTAATCTAAATACTCTGGTCAAGTTCAATGCTGTCAAGCCATTGACTAATAATAAAACTCCAATCACCCAAGGGCTAATACTCACGAAGCCGTCAGCCCAGGCTAACATTGCCCAGAAGCTTCCTAGTGGTAGGAGTGTGACCATTCCTGCTGAACCGACAACAAAGGCAGTGGTGGTGGCTGGCATTCTTGACCATAAACCACCCATTTCTGTCAAGTCTTGGCTTTGGGTAGTTAAGATTACTGAACCAGAACTCATAAATAATAATGCTTTAGCGATCGCGTGGGTTAACAGCAACATCAAGGCTACACCCCCTTGCTGCAAGCCCACTGCCAAAAACGCTAACCCCATGTATGCACTAGTAGAATGAGACAAGGCTCGCTTAATGTCTATTTGGGCTATGGATACTAATGTTGCACCAATTGCCGTCACCGTGCCCATGACTACCAAAGCATTCAAGGCAACCGGTGACAAGGCTAACAATGGTTGCAGTTTAAATAGCAAATAGGCACCACCAGCTACTACCAACGAATTTCGCATTACAGAGGCGGGGTTCGGTCCTTCCATCGCTTCATCTAACCACAGGTGCAGTGGAAATTGGGCGCATTTACCCGCAGGCCCAGCAATTAAGGCCAACCCCAACAGCGTTGATGTGACTGGGCTTAAATCAGCTGTTTGTGCCCACTCATATAAATCGGAAAAGTTCAAACTGCCGGCTGAGGTGGAAAGGGTGACTACAGCCATCAGTAGTAACAAGTCTCCCACCCGTTTAGTTAAAAATGCATCTCGCGCCGCTGTCACCACTAACGGTTGAGCATACCAGAACCCCACCAGCAAATAAGTCGAAAGTGTCAAGACTTCCAAAAGCCCATAGCTGAACAACAAAGAATCACTGATTGCTAGGGCACTCAGCGCCGCTTCAAAAAATCCCAGCAGCGCAAAAAAACGTGCTAACGACCAGTCTTTTTCCATGTAACCCAAGGCGTAAACTTGTGCCAATAAGCTTAAACCTGTAATTAAAACTGTTGCCCCGATACTTACTGGTGAGAGTTCCAAGGCAAAGGATAAGTCTAAATCCGCAGCTTTGAACCAGGGAACCAACAACTTTTCTGGTTCTTTATCCCAAATATCTTTAAATACAAACAAGCTATGGACAAAAGCCAAAAGGGTCGTCAACAAGTTGATGTATGCCGCAGGTCTTGGCCCTGTCCGCTGAATTATTCCCAATCCCCACGGTAAGGTCAAAATTGCGCCTAATAGGCTATACAAAGGCACAAACCAACTTGTTGAAAATAAAAATTGACTCATTTAAATTTCCCTTAACGACTCAGGCATGATTTTAAAAAACCTTCCAGACAATTATTTATTTAATAAAATTAATTTACCAAAACCTGTATGTTTCTTTACTGTTGTTGCAACTAAAACTTCGGAGTATTTATACTTAACTTTCCCCTATTAAACTTCAGTAAAATATAACTTCATATAATCAAAAGCATTTACTTGCCTTAACATCATCGACCTTTTTACATTTGTATTTCTACTTTGACTAAAGTACTTTATACGATATATTTGAAAAAATTATATCTTTTTTACCTAGTCCTTGTAGATGTAGCAAAAAGGCAGGAAAGATAGATACAGCAAAGTATACAGCAACTGTTCGCTCCTTCCCACATCGAATTAGCCTTGGCTATGAATCTCGTTTTCTAAATGTCATAAAGAAATTATAAAGCATAAGTGGCTGCTCTAGGAATCCGTGAACTTTAATTGCTCATCGGCATAGATAAATTTATGTTAAGTTTTTTAAAACTTTTTTATCATAAACTATTATAGTGATTTATATTGCCAGGGACGCCAAGCTTTCCTATGCTTAAATTGGAAGTGTTTTCTTAGCTCTAAGATCAAGCCCTCCCCGTCAAAAATTTCAAGTAACAGTACTGATCGGATTAATTTTGTAGGAGTTCTGCGATGCCAATTGCAGTTGGAATGATTGAAACGAAGGGCTTTCCAGCAGTGGTGGAAGCTGCTGATGCGATGGTAAAAGCCGCCCGTGTCACTTTAGTAGGATATGAAAAAATTGGTAGCGCTCGCGTCACCGTGATAGTTAGGGGAGATGTATCGGAAGTCCAAGCTTCCGTAGCCGCTGGGGTAGAAGCGGCCAGAAGAGTTAATGGTGGTGAAGTGTTATCCACACACATTATTGCTCGTCCTCACGAAAACCTGGAGTACGTTTTGCCCATACGTTACACAGAAGCTGTGGAACAGTTCCGTACCTAAAAGCCGTTTAAATAAGACAATTAACGCTTTTTAGTTTTTTGAGAAATTTTTTTCTCGTCGATAACATACTTCAAATCCTTCTGCGGTGGGGCATCACGCGGAAGTAAAACTAAGCTCGTGGAGGTGTCGGGTTGCCGAACCATTGAAACGAGTAGCCAAGGACTCCAAAGCCCGCGCTGTATGTCGGGTAGGCGAGAAACCGGGATATGTCACCATCATTTGTGTCCAAGGCTAAAACTTTAAAAGGGGATTAAAGCTAATGTCGATCGCAGTAGGAATGGTTGAAACGCTAGGCTTTCCAGCGGTAGTGGAAGCTGCTGACGCAATGGTGAAAGCAGCCCGCGTAACTCTGGTGGGTTATGAAAAAATCGGTAGTGGTCGCGTAACAGTAATTGTGCGGGGAGACGTATCGGAAGTTCAAGCTTCCGTGGCCGCAGGAGTTGAATCTGTGAAGCGAGTCAACGGCGGACAAGTACTGTCTACTCACATCATTGCCCGTCCTCACGAAAACTTAGAATATGTTCTACCAATTCGTTATACGGAAGACGTAGAACAATTCCGGGAAAATGTCAACGCAATTCGTCCTTTTGGTAGAAGACCGTAATTCCTAATGCAAGTTGCCAAAGTTCGCGGCACAGTAGTTAGCACCCAAAAAGACCCAAGTCTTAGAGGTGTAAAACTACTGTTGTTACAATTGGTAGATGAAGACGGAAATATCCTGCCACAGTACGAAGTAGCAGCAGATATCGTGGGAGCAGGAGTAGATGAGTGGGTACTGGTAACTCGTGGCAGTGCTGCTCGTCAAATTAGTGGCAATGAACAGCGTCCATTAGATGCAGCAGTGGTGGCAATTATTGACACCATTCACGTTGAAGATCGCCTAATTTACAGCAAAAAAGATCAGTATAGGTAGTCAACAGTTAGAGAAGTTAGGAGTGAGGAGTGAGGAGTGAGAAGTTAGGAGTGAGAAGTGAGAAGTTAGGAGTGAGAAGTTAGGAGTGAGGAGTTAAAACTCATAACTCATAACTCGTAACTCATAACTCATAACTCGTAACTCATAACTCATAACTCATAACTCATAACTCATAACTCATAACTCATAACTTAATTTCAGGAGGAATCTTGCGATGGTAGTCCGCAGCACGGCGGCACCCCCAACCCCGTGGTCAAGGAATTTAGCTGAACCCGAAATCCATGAAACTGCCTTTGTACATACATTCTCCAATTTGATTGGAGATGTACGCATAGGTGCAAATGTAATCGTTGCTCCGGGGACCACGATTAGAGCGGATGAAGGCACACCCTTTTATCTTGGTGAAAATACTAATGTCCAAGATGGCGTTGTGATTCATGGGTTGGAGCAAGGTCGAGTAGTTGGCGACGACAATGAAAAATACTCGGTGTGGATAGGCAAAAATGCTTGTATTACCCACATGGCTCTAATTCACGGACCAGCTTATGTAGGCGACAATTCCTTCATAGGCTTTCGCTCTACAGTGTTTAATGCCAGGGTAGGTGCAGGTTGCATCGTGATGATGCACGCTTTGATTCAAGACGTAGAAATTCCCGCAGGTAAGTATATACCTTCCGGAGCGATAATTACCAGCCAGCAGCAAGCTGACCGCTTGCCAGACGTGCAAGATCAGGATAAGGAATTCGCTCATCATGTGGTTGGGATTAATCAGGCCTTACGAGCTGGTTATCTTTGTGCTGCGGATAGCAAGTGTATAAAGCCCATTCGGGATGAAATTGCTAAATCTTATACAGGTAATGGTATTACTGTTTTAGAGTTGGAAAGGAGTAGTGACGTGTCGAGTAATAGCTTGGGTGCAGAAACAATAGAGCAGTTGCGCTATTTATTACAGCAAGGGTATAAGATTGGCACGGAGCATGTAGACCAAAGACGATTCCGGACGGGATCTTGGACTAGTTGCCAGCCAATTGAACCGAAATCTTTAGGTGAAGCGATCGCTGCTTTGGAAAGCTGTGTGAGAGACCACAGCGGCGAATATATCCGGCTGTTTGGTATTGATAAAGGTAGACGCCGGGTTTTAGAAACCATCATTCAACGTCCCGATGGTGAAGTGAAACCAACCACTAGCTTTAAAGCTCCTGCTAGTAGTTCTAGCAATGGCAGCTACAGCAGCAATAATGGCAATAGTAACGGCTCTAGCAGCGGCAAAATTAATAACGAAACCGTAGATCAAATCCGGCAACTTTTGGCTGGTGGTTATAAAATTGGCACTGAACACGTAGATGAGCGCCGCTTCCGGACTGGTTCGTGGAGTAGTTGCAAGCCAATTGAAGCAACTTCTGCCAATGCAGTGATTTCCGCCGTGGAAGAGTGTATAGACAACCATCAAGGCGAATATGTGCGCCTAATTGGCATTGACACCAAAGCCAAGCGGCGGGTGTTAGAAAGTATCATTCAACGTCCCAATGGTCAAGTAGCTCCCTCTAGTAGTCAGAAATCATCTCAGAAATCATCATTTACTAGCAGTGGGTCTTCTACAACCGCAACAGCAACAGCTACCAGTACTCGTTTAACTTCTGAAGTCGTAGACCAGCTAAGACAATTGTTGGCTGGAGGATATAAAATTAGCGTCGAACACGTAGACCAGCGACGTTTCCGTACAGGTTCCTGGACTAGTACCGGTCAAATTCAAGCCTCCTCAGAAAGAGAAGCGATCGCAGCCGTAGAAGGACACCTTGGCCAATACCAAGGAGAATATGTACGCTTGATTGGTATTGACCCCAAAGCCAAGCGTCGGGTATTGGAAACGATAATTCAACGTCCGTAGTTTAAGGGAATAGGGAGTAGGGAGTAGGGAATAGGGAGTGAGGGAGATGAGGGAGATGAGGGAGATGAGGGAGATGAGGGAGATGAAGAGGTAGGGGAGAAGTTGTAGCAAGTCTTTCCCCTCTGCCCCTCCGCCCCTCTGCCCCTCTGCCCCTCTGCCCCTCCGCCCACTCCCCACTCCCCACTCACCACTCCCCACCCCCCACCTGAGGTTAAATTTCCATGTCTGTGCCGCCACTGCGCCTCAGCAATAATTTTGATACTTACATAAGTGGTGAGGTGACTGTTCATCCAAGCGCGGTACTCGCACCTGGGGTAATACTCCAAGCAGCTCTAAACAGCAACATCGTCATTGGCCCGGGGGTCTGTATTGGCATGGGAGCTATTCTCCAAGTCCATGAAGGAACCTTAGAGGTAGAAGCAGGGGCAAACCTGGGAGCGGGTTTTTTGATGGTTGGCAAGGGCAAAATTGGAGCAAATGCTTGCATTGGTTCAGCAACAACAGTTTTTAATTGTTCAGTCGAACCCGGACAAGTAGTTCCACCTGGTTCGATTTTGGGAGACACAAGTCGGCAAATTAGTCAAACAAAAGAACTCAATTCATCCCCAGAGAACCCACCTGCTACAAGTGCAGAAGAAAAAAATGGCTTAGGGGAAGGTGAAGAAAAGGTCATTTCCTCAACTAACTTCTCCGCTTCGGCTTTTGTGGAGTTAAAAGGGCGATCGATTTCTTTCTTTAAATCTTCCGCCAATGGTGAAAGCCAGTCTCCTCCACCCCAAAAACCTGTCAATGATGCCCAATCCAATTTGCAACCAGCCCCCGAAGAGTCTACAGAACATAACTCAGACCCTAATCAGCCAGCCACAGAATCCCCTAATAGCTTCGGGACTCAAATTTATGGGCAAGGCAGTATACACAGACTATTGACTACATTGTTTCCCCATAGACAATCATTGAACGACCCAAACTCTGACGATTAGTCCGAGTAAGTGTTAATTGTAAGTTGTCAGGCTTTTCCGTTTCTTGGAAAATTCACATGGAAACATTTAATCAACGGTCTATGAGTACCATGCATTCATCGAGTCGTTTCGACGATCTCAAAGATACTGCTTTGGGCTTAGTTTCTACTCTCAGTTTCCCCGCAATAGTTGGGACAGCGGATATGATGCTCAAATCTGCTGGAGTTCACCTAGTTGGCTACGAAAAGATTGGTAGTGGTCATTGTACCGCGATCGTCCGGGGTGGAATCGCTGATGTACGTCTTGCCGTAGAATCAGGCGTCCAAACCGCTGAACAATTTGGTCAGTTGGTTTCTAGCTTAGTGATTCCCCGGCCTTATCCCAACTTAGATATAGTGCTTCCCATCACAGCCCGTTTCACTAAATTGATGGAAGAAGGCAGTTACAGCCGTTTGAGTAATCAAGCAATTGGTTTGGTAGAAACGCGAGGTTTTCCAGCAATGGTGGGTGCCTGTGATGCCATGCTCAAAGCTGCTGATGTCCATTTGGCAGCTTATGAGAAAATTGGTGCGGGTTTGTGTACAGCGATTATTCGTGGTTCTGTAGCCAATGTTGCCGTAGCAGTGGAAGCGGGAATGTTTGAGGCAGAACGCATTGGGGAATTAAATGCAGTGATGGTAATTCCTCGACCCCTAGACGAAATGGAACAAACATTGCCATTAGCAAGTTGCTGGATAGAACAAAACCAACCACTAAGCTTGCCAGTGAATATCAAGGAGCAAGTTGCTGAAATCGAAATGTTAAGATTACCAGATTTAACTAAGTTGCCGACAAAAGTTACAGAAGAATTATGGAATGATGAATGATGAACAATGAATTATGAATTGTCAAAAATTCATATTCAGTATTCAACATTCATCGTCAACTAGAAGGCATCTTACGCTTTTCTTATTGTTCTGATAATAGCTTCTTCAATTCAGAAATAAAATATTTTTCTTCTAATAGCGATAATAGAGTTTTATCTATAATGAATAAAACTCGTAAATTTCTCTAAGCATCGCTATATCATTTGCAACTGTTCAGTAATACTAGATATATATGAATCGCTATTTACAGGAGAACTACCCTTGAATCAAGCGACGCTGCACCAGTTAAAAGTGTTCGAGGCAGCGGCACGGCACAGTAGCTTTACTCGTGCTGCTGAGGAATTGTTTCTTACCCAACCTACCGTTTCCATGCAGATTAAGCAACTGACAAAATCGGTAGGATTGCCGTTATTTGAGCAGGTGGGGAAGCGGTTATATTTGACGGAGGCAGGAAGGGAATTATTTGCCACTTGTCGGCAGATTTTTGATAACATAGCCCAATTTGAAATGAAGGTGGCAGATTTAAAAGGGCTAAAACAAGGACAATTAAAGCTGGCAGTGATTACAACAGCTAAATATTTTATCCCACGTTTGTTAGGGCAGTTTTGCGAACTTTATCCAGGGATTGATATCTCCTTACAAGTAACAAATCACGAACAAATTTTGGAACGGATGGCTCATAATTTGGACGACTTATATATTATGAGCCAAATTCCAGAGAATATGGATATCACTTGCCAACCATTTTTAGAAAATCCTTTAATAGTCTTTGCACCACTTAATCATCCTTTATCCCAAGAAAAAAATATTCCGATACACCGCCTGTCTGAAGAACCTTTTATTATGCGGGAACCAGGTTCAGGAACCCGTCGTGCTGTGCAAAGCTTATTTGAGGAACAAGGGGTAAAGGTAAAAGTCAAACTGGAATTGGGAAGTAACGAAGCAATTAAACAAGCGATTGTAGGTGGTTTAGGAATTTCTGTTTTATCTCGTCATACCTTACTATTAGACGCGTCACAGTTCAGCATTTTAGATGTCCAACACTTCCCCATTCACCGAAATTGGTACATGGTTTACCCATCTGGGAAACAGCTATCTATCGTCGCTCGTGCTTACTATGATTATCTACTAGCTGCGGCGAAAAACATTGTAGAGCAAAATGCTACTTATAGCTATAGTACGGTTGAAACAACTCAGAGATAAATATTGGGCATTGGGAGTGAGGAGTACAGACGCGATGAATCGCGTCTGTACAAGAGTTAAGAGTTATTCTCCCTCATCTCCCTCATCCCCCTCATCCCCCACTCCCCAATGCCCCATTACCAGATTTTTGATTCCCTAAAGGGGTTGACGCTAAGACCAAGAAACATTAACAATTAACCAGCAGAACCATTAAAAATGGGGGAAAACTGGCAGTGGTTAACCCGGAAATACAGTCTTGGCGCAAAACAGTACCAAGCGAGATTGTAGCTGTTACAGTCTACGCTGATAGAGCATTGGTTACACGACGAGGTGTAGTTTCGTTAACAGGAATTGAACAGGAATTAGTAATTACCCCAGTACCAATGACTCTGGAAACTGAGTCTGTGAGGGTTAGCGGTACGGGTACGGTAGGAGTGCGGTTGCTGGGTGTGAGTAGCGATCGCATTTACACTACTGAACCTGTGGCAGAACGTGTAGCACATTTGACAAGACAAATTGAGCAACTAGAGGCAGAAAAACGCCATCTGCAAGCCCAAGTCGATGCTTTGGCGTTGCAATCTAGTTTTATCGAAGGCTTACGTGAAAAAACAGAGGAACCTTTTTCACAGAGTTTGTCCCGGAAAAATCTTAGTTTGAGCGAAATTTTGGATTTTTTGAACTTTCTCGGAAGCCAGTATAGTGAATATGCGATCGCATCTGGAGAATGCTTTGCCCAACAGCAGGAATTAGACAGACAACTGCAAGCACTCCACGCCTCATTGCAAAAAATCCAAACGCCGCATCCCCAAGAAAGTTTGAGCTTAGTTGTAGCAGTTGAAGTCTCAGGTGAAGGCGAGTTTGAACTAGAGGTATCATACTTGGTGAATCGCGCCAGTTGGACTCCGTTATATGACTTGCGTTTTAGCACTACGAGCGATATCGTGCATTTGAGTTACCTGGCAGAAATTACTCAAAGCAGCGGCGAAGATTGGATTGGTGCAAGTCTCACCCTTTCTACTGCAAAACCCGGATTAGGTACACTCCCACCCAAACTTGAACCCTGGTATATTGATACCCTACGTCCACAAATAGCACGACAACGACGAGCTAGATTTGCTGCACAACCACCGCTGCTGCCTAGCATAGCAGCTCCAGCTGGTGAAGGAAATTGGCAAGAAGAAGACGAAGTTGCACAGGATAGTCTCATCGCAGCAGAAATTGTTCCAGCAGAACTATCTAAAGAAGGAAGTGTAGTTACTTTTAAATTAAATGGTGGTGGTAATATTCCCAGTGATGGCGCACCGCATAAAACAACAATTTTTAATGACGATTATCCTTGTAACTTTGATTATGTGGCAATGCCGCGCTTGGTAAGTTTTGCTTATCTGCAAGCGAATGTAAAAAATAGTCCCAACGGCGCGACTTTGTTACCAGGAAAAGCGAATATTTTCCGCAACAATGTTTTCATCGGTGCCACTGGGTTAGAAAATATTGCACCAGGGCAAGAATTTAAACTGAATTTAGGGATTGATGAAGGTTTAAAAATTGAGCGTGATTTAGTTGAACGTATAGTAGACAAAAGATTAATTAGCAACCAGCGCCGAATTACTTATAGTTATCGATTGATAATTACTAACTTACTCGATAAACAAGCAAATCTGAAAGTAACTGAACAATTACCAGTTAGCCGCAACGAACAAATTAAAGTGCGTTTGATTCGCACTAACCCGCAAATTCAACTTGGTGAAATGGGTATTTTAGAATGGGAGTTAACTCTTGCACCACAGGATCGGCGAGAGATATATTATCAGTTTAATGTTGAACATCCACCGGAATTAATGGTGGTTGGGTTGGATATTTAGAATCAATAGACCTGCCTTAAAAATAAAGTCTGAAACAACGCAAAATCATTTCCAGATTATTTTCATTGTTCCTTGTGAGCGCAGCTCATGGAGTCTCTGGCATAAATATTTTTTTGTCTCACGCAGAGGCGTCCAGACGCAGAGAAGAGAACGCAAAGAAGGACTTTTGCAAGAAGTCTAATCTAAAATTGGCACAGTCAACGGACTAGATGCAAGATTTGACAAATCGACTGTTACGCTAGACTTATGCACTAAGACACTTCCTACCATGTCTGTCGTCGAAAATTTAGCAACTCCAGAAGATGTTATATTTCCCCCAGGGGATTTATATAGTGACGAACCGCCTTTGGAAACTGACTTACATCGGCTACAAATGACACTGCTGATTCAATGTTTGGAGTGGTTGTGGCGAAATCGCAACGATTTCTATGCATCGGGTAATCTCACCATCTACTACAGTCCACGCCAACTCAAATCAGAAAACTTCCGAGGCCCAGATTTTTTTGTAGTGCAGGGGACTGAACGCAAACCTCGTAAAAGCTGGGTTGTCTGGGAAGAAGATGGCAAGTATCCCAACCTCATTGTAGAACTGCTATCAGATTCCACGGCAGCAACTGATAAAGGCTTGAAAAAACAAATTTACCAAGATATATTTCGTACACCAGAATATTTTTGGTTTGATCCCAATAATTTAGAATTCGCTGGGTTTGTTTTGCTAGCTGGTAAGTATCAACCGTTGGAACCTAATCCTCAAGGTTGGTTGTGGAGTCAGCAATTAGAGTTATATTTGGGGATTGATAAGGAAAAATTACGATTTTTTACGCCTGAAGGACAACTAATTCCAGCACCAGAAGAAGTTGCACGACAGGCGGAACTGGAAAAGCAACGTAGCGATCGCCTTGCAGCAAAACTGCGAGAATTAAATATAGATCCAGATAGTATTTAACGGTGGCAATTTTAGATTTTAGATTTTAGATTTTAGATTTTAGATTAAAAATCATTTTGTTACATACTTCGCCCCTAGTTTGTGGAACAAATCGTTGCATCAAAAATTTAAAATCCTCAATCCCTTAGAGTGATATATTTCAATCCAAAATCCGTAATCCAAAATCCAAAATTGATTGACTCAGTGCTACGGATCTTCAGGAAAAACCCATTTTGGCGGTTCCGTCATTTTTTTCCGCAGACGTTCTTCAGCCATTTCCAACATTGTGTCTAAAGAAGTCTCTTCAACAAATTTGGCAGCTGCTTCTCTAAACTCAAGATTGGGGCATTTATCCCCTAAAACGCAGCCGTTAACACAGGCTACAGCACAGTTAATTTTTTGCTCCACAGTAAATTCCTCTCTTTTAAAGTTATGAGTTATAATCTCAACTCCTAACTTCTTAACTTTCAAACATTAGCTTCCAGATAAATTTTACCTTGCCAGTTGCCATCCCAACGGTCTAAATACTTACCATTTAGGAAGTTATGAGTTAGGAGTGAGGAGTTATGAGTTATGATTTTTACTCCTAACTCCTAACTTCTCACTCCTCACTCTCATAAAAAGCCCTCATGTCCGAACTCTTTGCCACTACTGGAACTATAGCCGCGATCGCCACTGCTGTTGTCCCCCAACAGGGTAGTGTTGGTATTGTGCGGGTATCCGGTGACCAAGCAATGTCCATCGCCCAAACTCTGTTTCACACACCAGGGCGACAAGTTTGGCAAACTCACCGGATTCTCTACGGTTATATTCGCCATCCCCAAACACAACAACTGGTGGATGAAGCTTTGTTGCTAATCATGAAAGCACCACGTTCCTACACTCGTGAAGATGTGGTGGAATTCCATTGCCACGGGGGAATTATCGCAGTGCAGCAGGTGTTACAACTGTGTTTGGAAAATGGTGCAAGATTAGCTCAACCGGGAGAATTTACTCTCCGTGCCTTTTTGAATGGGCGATTGGATTTAACTCAGGCTGAAGGCATTGCTGATTTGGTGGGAGCTAAATCGCCCCAAGCTGCCCAAACTGCTTTAGCTGGTTTACAGGGAAAATTAGCTCAGCCGATCCGGCAGTTACGCGCTAACTGTTTGGATATTTTGGCAGAAATCGAAGCTCGAATTGATTTTGAGGAAGACCTTCGTCCGCTGGATGATAAAGTAATCATATCAGAAATTGAGAAAATTGCCGCAGAAATTTCTCGGTTATTGGCAACCAAAGATAAAGGTGAGTTGCTACGCACTGGTTTAAAAGTGGCAATTGTCGGGCGTCCGAATGTGGGTAAGTCGAGTTTATTGAATGCTTGGAGCCGGAGCGATCGCGCCATCGTCACAGACTTACCAGGCACAACCCGCGATGTGGTGGAATCTCAGTTAGTTGTGGGCGGAATTCCCGTGCAGGTGCTAGATACTGCCGGGATTCGGGAAACAACAGACCAAGTAGAAAAAATTGGCGTCGAGCGATCGCGCCGTGCGGCAAATGCAGCTGATTTAGTCTTGCTCACCATTGACGCCGCTGCTGGGTGGACAGAAGGCGATGAAGAAATTTACCAACAAGTGCAACACCGTCCGTTGATTCTAGTGATTAACAAAATCGACTTAGTAGAAGAAACACAAAGAAAAACTCTTCAATCTAAAATCC
Organism: Nostoc sp. FACHB-973; assembly: GCF_014698115.1. GTDB lineage: Bacteria > Cyanobacteriota > Cyanobacteriia > Cyanobacteriales > Nostocaceae > Nostoc > Nostoc muscorum. The sequence continues at coordinate 108,387 of NZ_JACJSJ010000005.1, read as the reverse complement.
AAAATCCAAAATCTAAAATTCTCACAGCCGCCTCCCAAAATCAAGGGATTGATGCTTTAGAAACAGCTATTTTAGAGATAATTCAAACTGGCAAAATTCAAGCTGCTGATATGGATTTAGCCATTAACCAAAGGCAAGCAGCAGCTTTAACTCAAGCTAAAATTTCCTTGGAACAGGTACAAGCAACTATTGAGCAGCAGTTACCTCTTGATTTTTGGACAATTGACTTACGGAGTGCAATTCAAGCACTAGGAGAAATTACTGGAGAAGAAGTTACGGAATCGATTTTAGATAGAATTTTTAGTAAATTTTGTATTGGTAAGTAAATTGCATATTGGTTGCAGCTAAATGCAACCCAACATTTATACTAATGTTTGTCAAATTTTACTGCCGTTCAATTACATCTACAATTAATAACTAAATGTACATCTCAATTCGCCAAGCAACCATACAAGATACCTTTATAGTCTCGGATATTTTGTTAGAAGCAGCTTTGTGGCTCCAGCAGCGTGGTATACCTCTGTGGCGTGATAGTGAAGTTTCACCAGAAAATATATCTGAAGATGTTGCTAATGGATTGTTTTTCATTGCTGAGTGGGCAGGTGAACCAGCTGGTACAATCAAGTTTCAGCTAGAAGATTTACTTTTCTGGCCGGACATTTCTCAACAAGAGTCAGCATTCGTACATCGCCTTGCAGTTCGACGACGTTATTCTGGCGGTAAAGTCTCTTCAGCGTTACTCACTTGGGCTATTGAACACGCGCAAACACTTGGTAAACTTTACTTACGTTTGGATTGCGATGCTTCGCGTCCGCGCCTGAGAAAAGTATATGAAAGCTTTGGTTTCCGCTATCACAGCGACAGACAAGTTGGTGATTTTTTGGTCTCTCGCTACGAATATGAAATACCTCCACAAGTGGGCTAACAAAGATAGACAGCGGAAAATTTTCCTACTGGGATATACTAGGTTACCCTGCTACAATATTTAGTCTAAAAGTACCAAAACAAACTGCTGATTTTAGTAGAGCTTTTCTAGTTGCTGCCAACAAAAACTGCCAGTGAATATATTTATAATCATCTTATGTCAGCTAAAGACATTTTTCACAATGCTGTTCGTTCAGCTTTAGAAAAAGATAATTGGACAATTACCCATGACCCTCTATCGATTAAAGTTGATGAAATAGAGTTTTATGTAGACTTAGGAGCAGAAAGAATTTTAGCTGCTCAAAAGGCTGGTCAAAAAATCGCAGTTGAGATTAAGTCTTTCATTGGTGCATCAGAAATTAGTGATTTTTATGTAGCTCTTGGTCAGACGCTCACGTACCGTTCAGCATTACGCAAAAAGCATCCTGATAGAGTTTTATACTTGGCAATTTCTGAAGATATTTATCAAGATTTTTTTGTTCGACCGTTTATTCAAGAGATAATTGCTGAACATAGGCTCAAGCTTCTAATTTTTGAACCAGTTAAAAAAGAGGTTTTACTATGGAAGGAATAAACTACCGTGAATTAGTACAGACAATCCTGAAAAGTCATTCAATTCACCATTCAAACGATGATACAGAAATACAGCTAATTTTTGATACAGACCGCGACCATTACCAAGTTATTCATTTGGGATGGGAAGAACTGAGGCGGGTATATGGTTGCATCATCCATGTTGATATTAAAGATGGCAAAATTTGGATTCAGCGAGATGGAACGGAGGTTGGAGTAGCTAATGAATTAGTAACTGCTGGAGTACCAAAACAAGATATTGTTTTAGGTTTTCACGCTCCCTACAAACGGAAGTTTACTGAGTTTGCAGCAGGGTAGGCAAAATAGTTTCTCATTGAGACATACACACACTTGACTCTCAAAATAAATAGTGCGTTACGCTGGTGCTAATGAAACCCACGTTATTTGTAATCAAAGCCTATGAAGTTTTTTGTTCCAGCAGCCAAGGATGATGTGAAAGCTGAACAGGTGTATAATGCTCTTGCTCAGTCTCTACAAGCACCAATAACCGAAAAGCGCATTTGGAAATTACAGTGGTGTGACAATGAAACTGATATGGAATGCGAGGTGGGTAAACCTTTACCATCCTCTTACCAAACAGGAAAAGAGCTAGTTTTGGCAATCTTTGAGTGTGAAAACCTTTATAAAATTTGTACTCTTACCCGTGGAGGAGTTAAGGGAGAACCTATCTTGGCTGTGAAAAACTCTCAATCCTCTGCAACATATTTTTCAGATAATTTAAATAACTGACTCTACTGTTTACCAGTAATCAAGTCTCATGTACTCAAAGCTAAGAACCAGGAAAATCTGACTTAGCGCTTTCTCCTCCCAGTGCTGTCTGACATGGTAAATGTCGCTCCAACCAATTTTCTAAATCAGCCAGTACTTCTTGATAATTCAGGTCATTTTGAAGCTCGTGATAAGCACCTGGATACTCGATTCTCAGTTTATCTGGGGAACTCACCCGCTGACAAAAAATTTTCCCTCCTTCAGGTAGAGTTACTCGGTCTGCTCCACCGTGAAGAATTAACAATGGTAATTGCCAATCAGCAACGTGGGCATTAACCCAATCAACAGTAGTCAGGAATTCTGTAGCTAGACGGGCGCTGGCTCTAGTATGGCGCAAGGAATCTTGGGCGTAGGCTGCTAAAATTTTCTCATCCCGCGAAGCAGCAGAAACATCAAGCCCGGTATTCAAGGTGAAACGCGGCCAGACTCGTGAGAGCAGTTTTCCTATGAGTAACCGAATTTTTGACACCCCAACTTTTCCGAGAGCTGGTGCTAAGGTAATTACACCTTGTAATGCAGATGCTTCCTGGGGATAACGCAGAGTATAATCTAAGACAATTACTGAGCCTAAGCTATGACCTAAAAGAAAAATTGGGCTTCCTGGCTGTTGGGTTTTAATGAACTCTAAAAAAGCTCGCAAGTCTTCACGAAACTCACTCCAACTATTAATGTGGCCTTGCTGACCTGGTGAACGTCCATGACCGCGCAAATCAAAACTGTAGACAGCGTATTCCTTGGGTATTAAATGCTGAATTACGTTATCGTAGCGATCGCTATGCGCTCCCAATCCATGTACGATCGCTAATATCGCCTTCACCTTCCCCTCTGGATACCAACTTTGGTAATACAGTTCTAGTTTCCCAACACCTTGAAATGTACCTTCTTTATGGTGGCTCATCAGATTAATTTGTTACGCTTTTTCCCAATTAAGTAATAGTTTATCAAGGTATATTGTAAAGAAAATCGCTTCCAGCTTTCGGAAGAATTACTATCTTCAACGGGACTTACTGAACAGGATGACACTAGTACCGCAAGGTGTAATTCGTAATTCGTAATTCGTAATTCGTAATTCGTAATTCGTAATTCGTAATTCGTAATTCGTAATTCGTAATTACCTGTTGATAAGGGTTTGAGACATTTCAAATGGTTGGTTTATTTACGTCGTGCTGTAGTAGCTTGATTTTTTAGAGATTCTGCTAGGATGAAAACAGACAAAACCGCCATCCGTTTATCGGTGCGGTGAATCCAAAATCCAAAATCCAAAATTTAAAATCTTTTGACATCGAGTCATCAGCAAGAAAATAATACCCAATCAGAAACTTTACCACCCCTGACTGATGCTACCATTGAGCGGGTAAAAGAGGGTGTAGCTGCGGCTGGCGATCGCGCTGTTCGCCAAATCATTGAGGAAACTCTGAATCATCTTGACGCCATTAATCAAGAGAATTCTGAACCTAGAGCTAATCCTGGGCTACGTCGGTTTATAATGCGATCGCTCATGCATACTCTTTTCCAAGTCCAGGTCGAAAACGGTGAAAGAATACCTCAGCAACCAGCAATTTTAGCAGTTAACCATCTCCACCATATCGATCCATTACTCCTGTTAGGCGAACTTCCCACCCAACCTTATTACTATATTCTGGGGGATGCTCGTACTCTTTATAATAAGTGGTGGAAGCGCTTCATCCTGGGTTTTGCAGGAGGTGTAATTCCTTTAAAACGGGTGTGGAAAGAAGAAGTAGCTGTGATGAAAGCGGCTAAAGCAGGAAGAGAAGATTTAGTTGAGCTAGCCGCAGCAATTGAACAAACAGTACCCACAGGCGAAGATATACAGACATTGCGACAGATAGACCGAATTATTTTATCAATTTTGGCTCGTGGCGATGGGATGATTCTGTTTCCCGAAGGACGATTGGGAACTGCTGAGGCTCAGTTGCATCTGCCGTTGAAGCGTGGGACTATAATTTATGCCTTGCGTGGTGGCGTACCGATTATTCCAGTTGCACTGATTGGAACTCATGACCTTTATTTGAGAAAAAAGTTAACTATACGGGTGGGTGAACCGTTACACTTTCCCTCAACAACCAGGCCAAAGCGACAGGAAGTAGATGTAGCTTTGGAAACTCTAGAGAAAGCAATGCTTTCTCTGTTACCAACTAATTATCAGGAACCAACAGGCTTAAAACTGTTACATTATTTTCTCAATCACATGTTGTGGTAAAAAATTATTTCTCTAAAAAGTTCGTAATTTTGAAATTTGATGTTCCCTCCCAACAGTGGTTTAAAAATGCGCTTACTTGAGCATCTGCTGAATCAGCCGATTCTTTAGAAGCATTAAACTGAACTGCTGTTACAATGTATTCAAAAATAATCACAAACTGTTTTTGGGCTGAAATTCTCTCAACAACAATTGTTTCACCTACTTGAGGAATTTGAGATACATCCACTACAAACGTTTCAATCTTTGGTTTCTCTAGTGGATTTTGGAAATTGAAATATTTACAATAAACAATAATTTTCACTTCATTAAACCACTAACAATGTAAGGAGTCAGAATTCAGAATTCAGAATTCAGAATATAGCGATTCTCGTTTGGATGCAATACGCTGTAGGGGCGCACAACTGTGCGCCCCTACGAACGGGCGTATTTTACCCAAGTGAGAAGCGCTATAATTTGATACCCAAGCTTAATAAGCTGACGCACATCTAAATTTGATAATTTAGCGCCTGAAGCCCTTTGCTGCTCTAGAACACCAATTCAGTAATCTTGAAAGTACCAAAATATTGGGTAGGGGCGTACAGCTGTACGCCCCTACAATATCGTCGAATCAGGTAAAATCTCCATGTCAGGGGTAAGACCTATCATTCATCATTTGTATCCTGGATGAGATTTTTGATTACTGAATCGATGCTCTAGGTTGACCTGTAAAACTAGATGACGAACAGCTTAAGCTTAAAAAAATTAAATTCTGAATTCTGACTCCTGAATTCTGACTCCTGACTCCTGACTCCTGACTCCTGAATTCTGAATTCTGAATTCTGACTCCTGACTCCTGAATTCTGACTCCTGAATTCTTACCTATTATTTACCTTGCCACACTCGTTGTAACGACTGAAAAGCTTTAACAAATATCTCTTCTAACCAAAGCATAACAAAATCAAGCCATTCCAAAACTTTCTCTAGGGGGTGCTTTTCATAACCTGTTGCAGTTACTTTGGTTTCTATCCAGTCTGGCTGTGCTTCAACTTCAGTGCTTTGATAAAACTGCTGTTGAAAAATTTCTCCTTTATGATTTTCGCTATTATATTGGGAAATAATCCCTTCAGTTTGTTTGACAGAGGTAACTTTTGCAGACGTTTTAGGAATTGAGGCGAGATGACGGGTTGTTTTTTTTATTTGTACTAAATCAGATTTGGCTTTCGACTGTTCTGGAGTCCAATTCTTTGGCCAAGAAAGCCCTGCTGATAAACTTGAAGCTAAAGCAGGAGTTGTGTTTTCAGAAAGCGTAATTGGCTTGTCTGCAAGCGTCTCGGTGTCACCAAACAAATCACCCCACGCTAACCAAGGATCATCAGTTAAATCTTGGTTTTGCAACTCACGGCTTTCAGATAAAGCTTTTTTTGGGCGATGAAATAATACTCTACCTGATTGCTCATCAGCAGTTGTTGACTCAAGTGTTTTTCTAGTACCAACGCCAAAAAAGTAATTAAGCGCTGCTTCAATTAAAGCCTGAAAATTCAATGTATGAGTTTCCAAATCGTCAGGGTTGACTGCAATTTCTCCCTTAGCAGTTAACTGTTCTTTGCCATAAAGAAATATATTTAACTGAGTTTGGGCAGTCTGGACAATTTCTTGGCTACGTTGTTGAACGGGGATTAAAGCATTTGATTCTACTTTGGCAATGGCTACATCTAAAAATGTGAATAATTTACTTGAATCAACTAAATTGTTCGATATTCCTTGGGATAATATTGGAATCTTGACTGTATCTTTTCCAGTAAGTTTTGCTAATAAACTGTCAATTTTGGGTAATAATTCTTTTTCTTTTTTAGCTTCAGCCAATCGCCAACACTGCCAGTAATTAGCAACTTCACTAATAATTCGGTCTTCTAGTTTTGCCTGCTGCTGGGGTGTCAAAATATCGAGAATTTCATTTTCAGCGGTAACAAGTACCAAATTCCGATTTAGTAAATTTGTCGCAATTCCCCGCACAACTGCAAGATGCCGCTTAAGAGTATTTTCTGACTGTGAAGATTCGATACTTGCGGCTGAATTGTCTGTAATAGTTGAGGAATGAATAATGTTAGTGTTATTTGTCGAGTTTTTAGGTATAGATTTTTGCCAGAAAAATCCCAAAAAACCCCAAGGATTGAAAGGTTGAGAGGTTTTTTCAGGAGTAGCGATCGCCTCTTGGGATGACAGATAATAAATTGTCTCTAATACATTTTCAATAGGAGTATCAACACTTAGATCGATTTCCGGCTGAAAATCGGTATCATTTGATGGTAAGTTGAGCCGGGATTGTGGTTCTTTGGTGTGTAGCGTTTTAGCATCTGATTCAGATGGCTGAAGCAGTAGATACACTGGGTAAAGTAGTAATTCCACACCCCACTTAGTGGCAACTTGTAAATGCCGGAAGGTGTATTCCCACTGTTGTGTCAACCGCCGAGATTGCTGGTGGACAAAATTAAATAGTCTACTTTGATAACGACCAGAGGAACCAGAAGACATAATAGTAATTTTTTAGTTCGAGTCTTGTTTAGTTCTGAGACTCCCGCCAAACAATAAACAGGAGTCAGGAGTCAGTAGTCAGAATTCAAAATTCAGAATTGGTGAATATTCTAACTATAAAGGAATAGAGTTTTAATAAGGAAGATGACTACAATTTATACTGAATTCTGACTCCTGAGTTCTGAATTCTCCTTGATAAAAACCACAAACTGTTAATGATTGTGTGACCTCATTTTAGCGAAAATATGACCCCAATTATCCCTGAATCTCAGACCAATTTAATCTCACAAGCAATTGAGCAACTGCGCTCTTTTTCTCAAGTTAATCTCCAGTCTAGCTGGTTATACCGAGAATCTGATGAAAGAATTACTGATGTTCCACCTTCTGATTTGTCTAATTGGCAACCTGTCGAGTTGAATGCTAAAGAACATATTGCTTGGACAGGCGGGAAAAAAGTGCTATGGCTGGTACAAAAATTGGTGGTTCCCCAAGATTTACAGGGTTATCCGTTAACTGGGTTATCTTTGCGGCTGGCGTTAGTTTGGTGGGCTGATGCTGCTGAGATTTATGTGAATGGAGAGTTAGCGCTGGAGGGTGATTTATTTGATTGTTCACCGAGAGTGCTTTTGAGTCCTGGGGTGATGCCAGGGGAAGAATTCATTGTCGGTTTGCGGTTAGTGAGTCCGGGACATTGTGATGGTGCTTTAGTGCGATCGCTCCTTATCTATGAGTCTAATGATGATAATAATCCCGATCCGGGTTTTGTGGCTGATGAGTTGGCTGTTTTGCAACTTTATTTGCAAAAGTTTGCACCTGAGAAGTTGGATGTTTTGGTGGAGGCGGTGGGGGAGGTAACGAACCGCCAAGACGCCAAGGACGCAGAGTGGGGAGAGTTGGTTAAGTCGTTAAGGCAAAATCTAATTCAATCCAAAATCCAAGTTGGGCTTTCAGCGCACCAAAGGTGCGACCTAAAATCTAAAATTTTCCTACTGGGTCATGCTCATCTAGATTTAGCATGGTTGTGGCCTGTGAGTGAAACTTGGAATGCAGCCCAAAACACTTTTGAATCGGTTTTGAAGTTGCAAGCAGATTTTCCGGAGTTAATTTTCTGTCATTCGACTCCGGCGCTTTATGCTTGGGTTGAGGAACATCGCCCGGATTTATTTAGGGCAATTCAAGCACAAGTAGCAGCTGGAAAATGGGAAGTTGTTGGTGGAATGTGGGTAGAACCAGAATTGAACTTGATTGCTGGTGAATCGATTGTGCGTCAGCTATTGTATGGTCAGCGATACATACAACAAAAATTTGGCAAGCTTTCTACTGTAGTGTGGGTTCCGGATTCTTTCGGTTTTTGTGCAACTTTACCGCAGTTTTTCGCTAATGCTGGAATTGAGTATTTTGTCACCCAAAAGTTGCGGTGGAATGATACTACTAAATTTGATTATGGTGCTTTTTGGTGGCGATCGCCTGATGGCAGCGAAGTCTTTAGTTTCATGTCTGCATCCATCGGTGAAGCGATCGACCCAGTTAAAATGGCATCATACGCCCTAGAGTGGCAAAGCCAAACTGATTTACCAGAATCTCTCTGGCTTCCCGGCGTCGGCGACCACGGCGGCGGCCCCACCCGTGATATGTTAGAAACCGCCCAACGCTGGCAAAAATCCCCCTTCTTCCCAGACTTAGAATTTACCACCGCCGAAAAGTATTTACAGCAAATCCAATCAGAATTCAGAATTCAGAATTCAGAATTCAGGAGTCAGAATTCAGGAGTCAGCACTAATTATTCTCCCTCATCCCCTCATCTCCCCACTTGGAATGACGAACTATACTTAGAATTCCATCGCGGCTGCTACACTACCCACGCAGATCAAAAACGTTGGAATCGACGCTGTGAAGGTTTGTTGTATGAAGCTGAACTATTTGCAACTTTGGCAAATATTAGCTGTGGTGTGACGTATCCCAAAGCCGAAATTGAAGCAGCTTGGAAACAGGTTTTATTTCAACAGTTTCATGATATTTTGCCTGGTTCTTCCATTACCCAAGTTTATCTGGATGCCTTGCCGGAATGGCAGCAAGTCGAAGAAGTGGGAACGAAGATATTACAAGAATCATTGCTGGCGATCGCATCTCACATTACCTTACCACAACCACCAAAACCCAATAGTTTACCTATTTTCATCTTCAATTCTCTCAATTGGCAGCGTTCTGAGGTAGTTTCTCTCACCTTACCCACACCCGCAACAACTACCCAGCAATGGCAGATTTACGATGCTTCTGGTAAATTGCTTGTCTCCCAATTATCTCAACCATCAACCCTACTATTTCTCGCCCCCGACATCCCACCCGTAGGCTACCGCCTCTTTTGGCTTTCCCCCTCATCCCCCTCATCCCCCTCATCCCCCCCATCTCCAGAATGGATTTTAGAAAATGAATTCCTGCGAGTTGTCGTCAATCGTGACACCGGAGATTTATCAAGTGTTTTTGATAAAACTTATCAACGGGAAGTTTTGAGTGGTGCGGGGAATCAACTGCAAGCTTTTAAAGACAGCGGTCAATATTGGGATGCTTGGAATATAGACCCTAATTATGCCCAGCATCCTTTACCCCCAACAAATCTTCAATCTATTGAGTGGGTAGAAGAAGGCGCGGTAGAAAATCGTGTGCGCGTAGTGCGTCAGTTGGGCGAATCAGAATTTTGCCAAGATTATATTCTGCAAGCCGGTTCACCTCTGCTGAAAATTTACTCTAAAGTGAACTGGCAAGAAAATCAAGTATTAGTGAAAGCTGCTTTTCCTCTGAATATTGAAGCAGATTTCGCCACCTACGAAATTCCCTGTGCTGCAATTCGCCGTCCAACTAAACCAGAAACTCCCGCAGAACAAGCAAAATGGGAAGTCCCCGCCTTGCGTTGGGCTGATTTAACAGGCGAGACAAACGAGGGTTTATACGGAATTAGTTTGCTAAATGATTGTAAATATGGGTACGATGCCAAGCCCAATCAATTACGTCTTACACTCCTACGTAGTCCCAATTGGCCAGACCCAGAAGCTGACCGAGGTTTGCATGAATTTACGTATGCCTTGTATCCCCACACCAACAGCTGGCAATCAGCCCATACAGTACAGCGTGGCTATGAATTGAACACACCCTTACAAATGATACTAAACCCACTCCCCACTCCCTCATCCCCCTCATCCCCCTCATCCCCCTCATCCCCCTCATCCCCACTCCCCACTCCCCACTCCCCACTCCCCACCCCCGACAGAGCAAGTTTTTTGCATTTATCATCTGAAAATCTGATTTTGATGGCTTTCAAGCCAGCAGAAGATGACCCAGAGCAATTAATTCTGCGGTGTTATGAATGTCACGGAGAAACAGCCGAGTTATCTTTGCAAAGCAAGCTAGGATTTCGTCTCAAAAATACGGTAGATTTGTTAGAGCGTTCTACTGATACTGCTCCTGAATTCTCATCTGAGCAACAAATCTTGACGATACAGCCTTGGAAAATCGCCAGCTTCAAGGTGACATCAGCGACTAATCCCAAGCTTGGGTAAGCCACAAAATTATTGCCAAATTATCTAGTCTTGTGGGGTGGACATCTTGTCCGCCCTTTGTTACGGGCGGGGCGAGATGCCCACCCTACAAGAAATACTTTTGTATTTGGAAGTCACTTTTCGGTGGTTAGTCGTGATTTTCCATTCACAAACGACCACTGACAAACGACTATCCTAGTCTTCATGGTCTTCAAAAGGATCGCTCAATTCCTTACTGGGAGGGCCAAAGGAGGTATAAATTCCAAAAGCTGTAATGGCAACCAAGACAGCGGCCACAGAAATGCTAAGAACTATTGCGGGTTCCATAATTTTAAGATTGATTATGAGTGCTATTCTTATAGAATATTACAGAAGATTAAAAAAAGCTTTGGCAAGTAATCTTAGGTGAACTATGGCACAAAGGACTAGGTTGGGAGATATCCTGAGACCACTGAACTCTGAGTATGGGAAAGTGGCACCAGGTTGGGGTACTACCCCTGTGATGGCTGTTTTTATGTTGCTGTTTTTTGTGTTTCTGCTGATTATTCTGCAACTTTACAATAAAACAATCTTGGTTCAGGATGTACTTGTCGATTGGCGCAGTTTAGGACGCTAATGGATACAGGGTTATCTAGTTTAGATAACAAGTGAACTCACACCCGGCTAGTCCGGGTTTTTTTGTGATTTAGAATTCAGAATGGGCTACGCCCCGCTACGCTAACAGGAGTCAGAATTCAGAAGGAATATAGGTGTAAGTGCAGAGTAGGGAACATGGCTGTGCCCCTACTTGATTACTGAAATACGGTGCAGAGGGTTTATAAGCGATCGCCAAACAACCCGTTACAATCTCTCCAGATACACTTTTTATTCTCCCCTTGTCGTCTTATGGACAGGATACAGCAAGTATTTGGTTAAAGAGTTTAGATTTGCTTAAGCTTAACTACTATCGCAAATTTACTGATACTGCTAATATCAATTATGGCTTAGTACAAATACTACTTCAACTAAGTATTACAGCAGATTTCAAGTTATTGAAGTACACAACCCAAGTCTGATACCCTTGCGTCAAAGCTGTTTTACTTTCTAATGATGACTCCTGTTAGCGTAGCGGGGCGTAGCCCATTCTGAATTCTGAGTTCTCAATTCCGCTTTAAATTCATAATTAAGCTTGATATTTATGGATGAAGTTTCTTCCAAACTCATAACAATTTTTCAGAATGTGAATGAGTGGCTAAAGTTTGCCGAGGCGAAAAACGGTATTCTGCTTGCTTTTTCTGGTGCTGGAATCACTGCAACCATAACTCTTTTAGCTACAGCACAGAATATACCAAAATCATTGAATTTTGGTTTATTGCTAACAACAATCTTACTTTGTATATGTTCTTTAATATGTTCGCTTTCTTTTCTTCCTAAAACAAATTTGGAACGTCTTTTATGGTTGCAAACTAAACCACCTAAGAATTCAAACTTTGTCAGGAAAGACACAGATAATTTTTACTATTTCGGGCATTTACAGAAATATAACTCAACTGAACTGCTAGATGCGCTGAACAAGCACTACTTTGAGAATACAATCAATACACCTTATAAAAAAAAATATGAGGATATTGCTGGACAAATTACCATTAATTCCGAAATTGCCTTTTTAAAATTTCAGGTTTTTACATACGCTATATATATTTTAATTGCTTCAATTTTGGTAATTCCATTTTCAACTATTATAAGTCTGCTGATTTATAGAAAATTATAATTAATTTATATTATCAATAAGGATTGATTTACAATCAAATTTATTGGTGTAATTATTCTGAAAAACTCAGGCTTTTATGGAATCTGGTATTCTTAAATTAACTGTAGTCCAACTCGATTTGGTCAAGTCTTCAGAATCTACTTATGCGATTGAACGCGAACTAGGGGTACAAGGGACACGTATCTTAATAAAGCGTATTCAAGAATTTGTTGAAAAGGCTTTGGATTCAGTCATAACTCCTCCAGATCATGACCTAATTATCTCATTGGGCGGCGATGGTTATCGTATCTTATTTAAAGATGTTAAGGATGCTTATCAATTCATCAAAAATTTTCGCCAAATCGTTGAAGATTTTAACAAAAATCGGAATAATAAAACGCGAGAATTTCGCATTGCTGCAACAACTGGAGAGGTTGATTTTGATAAATCTGAACCATGTGCTAATAAAATAATTGGACACAATGTTTTAGCCCCACTCTCACGGCTGGTTACAGCCGCTTCCGGCTGGTTTTATGTTGACAATTCAACGTTTAAAATTCTTCCTGATGATGTAAAAGAGTATTTTACTGAGGAATCAGTCAAAGCTAAAGATCATGAAGAGGATATCAAAGCTTGGCGTTGTAAAATTATTTTTGATGAGCAAGAGTTGCAAACTCAAAAGTTTGAATCTGTAACAGTTAATGCTAACGGGCAAGGAACTAACAGAAAACAAAATAAAGCATCTTATTTTGTAGAATATCTTGGTGAAGCAGCAGCAAAATCATCAGCACCGTTCATAGAGATAGTTAAAATTCCTGGAGGAACTTTTAAAATGGGGTCGCCACCAGATGAGCCAGAACACTATGGCTCTCAAAGTCCCCAGCATACAGTCAATTTAGAGCCGTTTTTCTTGGCTAAGTATCCAGTTACTCAAGAGCAGTGGCAATTTGTGGCACAGTTACCCCAAGTGAATCTGAAGCTAGATGAAGACCCATCTTATTTTAAAGGAGCAAATCGCCCTGTAGAACGTGTCTCTTGGTATGATGCAATTGAATTTTGCTTGCGCTTATCTCAACATACAGGCAGAATCTACAGTCTCCCTAGTGAAGCACAATGGGAATATGCGTGTAGAGCCGGAACAACGACACCATTCCATTTTGGTGAAACAATTACGTCGGAATTGGCTAATTACAATGCCAATTATGTTTATGGTGCTGGTGTCAAAGGAACTTATAGAGCAGAGACTACACCTGTGGGCAGCTTTAAAGTAGCTAACCCCTTTGGGTTATACGATATGCACGGGAATGTGTGGGAATGGTGTCTTGATGATTGGCACAATAACTATCAAGGAGCGCCAGCGGATGGCAGTGCTTGGTTTCATGAAAATGATAATCTTTATCATAAGCAAGGATATGCTGTGCTGCGGGGCGGTTCCTGGTTCGACCTTCCTGGATACTGCCGTTCCGCGTCCCGCGACTACAACTATGGGGCGGAGCGCCACGACTTCAACGGCATTTTTGGTTTTCGTGTTGTCTGCGCGGTTGGGAGGATTATTTAGTAGCCCTTTATACTTTTTCCCTCTTGCCCTTTACTCTTTTTCTTTTTTTCTCCTTTGTCGCCAGAGGCGACTCGAATTTTTTGACAAAAATATTAAGATTTTTTAATTTCAATGAAAGAATTATCAGTCATCCAAAAGACTTATGATTGTATTAAGTGGTACGTTTTAATTGTTGAGAAATTGCCGAAAATTCATAAATTTACTTTGGGTGACAGGATAATCAATCAACTGTACGATTTGTTGGAGGGATTAATTAAAGCTAAATATGCCAAAGATAAACTGATTAAATTAGAATCTATAAATACACAACTAGACATTTGACGATATAGCGGTTTGCAATTGCATGGAGTACAGACAATTCGTAGGGGCGCACAGCTGTGCGCCCCTACCGTGTACCTCATTCAAATGAAAATCGCTATAGTCGGACACGAATGCTGCTCGACTTTCAATACTGTTCGGTTAAAATACCAGACGGGATAAATCGCCGTCTCTACAATAATCACAACGCGAACGATCGCTCATTGTTCGTCAACTAAGTCGTTGTGTGGGAGAATTACCCCAAGAGGTGCGCGAGCGAATTGAAACTCTCTCAATAGAAGAATTAGAAAATCTCGGTGAAGCTTTGTTAGATTTTCAGGCAATCGCAGATTTAGAAACTTGGTTCAATAGACTAGAGTAACATACAGCACATTCCAAAGTCTTTGTAGGGGCACAGCCATGTTCCCTACCCGTGTATTGGGAAGCATTTTGATGGTCAGTGACATAAGGCATCACTCGCTTGTGGGGCGATCGCTTTTTATAATAGGCGATTTTTGAGTAGACTACATAATAATATGTGTGTGAGTCTATATAGTGGTTTTAGAAATTATAGGAGATAACAAATGAATATATTTGGTATCGGTCTGCCGGAAATGGCTGTAATTATGGTAGTGGCGCTGTTAATCTTTGGGCCAAAGAAGCTACCAGAGATTGGGCGGAGTGTGGGCAAAACAATTCGCAGCTTTCAAGAAGCTTCTAAGGAGTTTCAAACCGAGTTTCAAAAAGAAGCTGAACAGTTAGAAGAAGCTGTGAAAACTACCGCTGAATTGGAACCCAAGCAAATCGAGCCTGCTAAATCACAGCAAGATACTGCTAGTTCTTCCCAAGTTGGCTAGGAAAACATCCCAATTTTGGATTTTAGGTCGCACCTTTGGTGTGCTAACACTACAACTCGGATTTTAGATTATTTGGCGCTTGAGAGCAAAGTTTCTGGTGAGCAGAACAATCCAAAGCGCGATCGTCAATCTAAAATCACTCAACTATCTACCCTTATGGTCTTTGTCAATCCAAAATCTAAAATCTAAAATCTAAAATTGATTGACTGTAGCAAAATGACAGAAGCTGTTACGCAACCAGCTTTGGTGATTCCCCAGCTAATTGTCGGGTTGGGGAATCCAGAAAGCAAATATGACCAAACACGCCATAATATTGGCTTTGCTGCTGTGGAAACTCTCTCTAGTTCTTGGCGCATTAACCTAGCGGAAAATCGCAAGTTTCAAGGAGAGTATGGCGAGGGTATGGCACCAGGTGGAGGTAAAATTCGCTTGCTTAAGCCCTTGACTTATATGAATCGTTCTGGACAAGCCATACAAGCAGTGACGAGTTGGTATAAATTGCCGCCTGAGTCAGTGTTAATAATTTATGACGATATGGATTTGCCTTTGGGAAAAACTCGTCTGCGCTTGTCTGGTTCGGCTGGGGGACATAATGGCATGAAAAGTGCGATCGCACATCTCAACACTCAAAACTTTCCCCGTTTGCGAATCGGTATTGGTAAACCCAAAGATGCACCTAATAATGACGATTCCGATGCTATCTCCCATGTGCTGGGGCGATTTTCTGCTAGCGAAAATCAGCTGATGTCTCTTGTACTTCAGTTCGTGGTTGACTGTGTAGAACTCAGCCTAAAGCAGGGAGTAGAAAAGGCAATGAATATTTGTAATAGCCGCACTATTAATAATTCTGAGTCTTAAGATGAGTGCTGAATGCTGAGTGCTGAGTTAGGAGTTAGGAGTTAAGAGTTAAGATTTATTCTCCCTCATCTCCCTCATCTCCCTCATCTCCCCCAATCCCCCAATCCCCAGTCCCCATATTTCAAGGCTCTTATCTTGGTTGATGGGCAGCTATTGTAGCTTGCTCCATCCAACCAATATAAAGCTCCTACACACTCTGTGTAAAAGTAAAATCACTCATCGACACCCTAAAAAGAGGTGCCGCACATCTTGCTTAATTTTTGTAAGAATAATGGCGATGTCTACGACAGGCTATGCCTACGCGTCGTTGCCTGTTGTAGGTTATTACCTCAAGCAACATCAGTACCAAAGCAAATAGTTTTATTTAAAACGTCTTTTGCGTCTAGCTGCCACTGCCTTACGTTTGCGTTTTTCCAACGGTGTTTCAAAGTGCCGATGATATTTCACGTCAGCCAATATGCCAGCCTTGGAAACCTGGCGTTTAAACCGACGTAAAGCTGAGTCTATTCCTTCATTTTCTCCTAGAACAACCTGGGTCATTCTCGCCTTGTCCTCATAATCAATAGTTTCCATTGTAATAGTAGCCTCAACCTGAGTAAAACCCCCCTGAACAAAGCCATGATTGAGAGGCTATTGATCTGGTTGAGATTGGTTATGTGTACTTCACGGTTGTTGAAATCGGCACTCAGTTACAATTTTAATGCAAGTGCGCTAATGTACCTCAGCCTGAATCAAAAAGAGGAGAAAATGATCGTGTTAAATTTCTCTGACTCTACTATTTTTAAAAGTTGATTCTGCCCTGATTTAATAATTTATATCCGACTGTTAAAGCAGTAAAAGCAACCAATAAATTCCATAAGCTAGTCGATCTAAAAATTACTCCACCACTCAAGAAAACTAGTACTATACCAACACCTAACAAAATCCATCCCAAATTGCTAGCCTCTCGGTGAAAAAACACCAATGTCAAGGCACCTGCCATAATTGCTAAAACTGAGGCAGTAGCAGGTAAGCTACGGTAAAAAATTGAATAATAACCGCTAACAAATATGATGTTTTGACCAAAAAAGTATAAGCCTGTAAAAAGCAAGATTAAACCCATAAGTTTGATTAACAATCTGCCCATAGTATTTGTATATTATTTTTAGTGGCTGAATCTAATTTAAACCGGATTATACTGGAGTTTTTAAATTACTACTAAAAATTACGTAAAATTATTTTTACTTAATTAAAGTAAATATACGGAACAAAAATTTAGGCTGTCTGGAGATGTTGGTGTAAGTAAAGCTGATTACACAAAGTACTCCTTGCCAGGGTGCGATCGAGGTGCTTTAATAGCGATCGCATTCCGCGAAAGTTTCCTACGTACAAAACACCCAGCGACTCGACATCAGACATCACCGCCGATGTTGAGATATTTATCTATGCTTTTAGAAACTATGACAAGCTAGTAGCATATCCTTGACACTAAATTCTGCCAAACAGCTAAATAGGAGCATATATGGAGCCAATCATTGCTATAGTCTTAGCCCTTATAGGTTATGCCTTAGGTTCTGCAAAACTGATTAATCAAGGAAATGAAGCCCTAGTGGAACGCTTGGGGCGGTATCATCGGAAACTTAAGCCAGGACTGAACTTTATTGTTCCCTTGGTGGATCAAATTGTTATGGAAGATACCACGCGAGAGCAGTTTATTGATATCAAACCCCAGAATGTAATCACCAAAGATAATATTTATGTAGAAGTAGACGCGATTGTATACTGGCGGATTATAGATATCGAAAAAAGCTTTTACGCGATCGAAGATCTTCAAGGGGCATTGATACAGCTGGCCACAACCACGCTGCGGGAAATCATCGCTCAAAACACCCTTGAGCAGACCAACGTCTCTAGGGCGGAGATGGACAAAGCTATCTTAGACCAGTTGAATGAAATAACGGCAGATTGGGGAGTGCAGATTCTGCGGTTAGATCTTCAAAGAATTACTCTACCTGAAAGTGTACGTAAATCTAGAGAAGATGAGCAAGCTGCTGAAATCAAAAAACGGGCGCTGATTAAGGAAGCAGAAGGACAGAAGGAAGCGGCTATTCGCAAAGCAGAAGGAACTATGACTTCAGTTGAAATCATTGCTAGAGCCTTACGTGAGAATCCAGAAAGTAAGGAAATTCTGCGATACCTCGTGGCTCAAGATTACGTCAAGGCTAGCCAACAACTCGGCGAGAGCAATAATGCCAAAATTGTGTTTGTAGACCCAGCTAATTCAACTGAAATGTTTCAGGAGTTAATTGCTGAGTCAGTAAATCACGAAGATCGCCCCAAAAACTCGGAAAACGGTACTACCTAACAGCAGTCACACTGACGGCGCACCACACGCTAGGAATAAAATAAACACTTTCTTCCCCCACTCCCCACTCCCCACTCCCCACTCCCCATATTTCTTAAGAGTCACGCTGTGCGGCTTGTCGAAATATTGCATCGGCTACCAGGGAAACATCGCGCATTTCTTGGACATCGTGAACTCTGAGGATATCAGCGCCATTCACGATCGCAGCACAACAAGCTGCTGCGGTTCCCCAAACTCGTGCTTTGGGATCTGGTTGATTGAGAATCCGACCAATGAAACTTTTACGAGATGCTCCTACTAAGATAGGACAGTTGAGTGCCCTCAGCGATCGCAGTTGCTGAAAAATTTCTAAATTTTGCTCATAATTCTTGGCAAAGCCAATACCAGGATCGATAATCACTTTATCCCGATGGATGCCCGCAGCAGTTGCAGCCGCGATTTGCTTTTGCAAAAAACTAAAAATCTCTGCCATCAAATCTTGATAATCGGTCATCTGTTGCATGGTTTGTGGTGTTCCCCGAATGTGCATTAAAATAATCGGCACACCCAAACTGGCGATCGTTGGCAACATTTCCGAGTCAAAGCTACCGCCAGAAATATCATTAATCATATCTGCCCCAGCTTCTACAGATGCCCTTGCTACAGCAGCACGGGTAGTATCTACAGAAATGGGTACTGAAATTTCTGGTCTGAGTACCTGTAACACCGATAGCACCCGGTCAAGTTCCTCTTGGAGAGTTATTTGCTTTGCCCCTGGTCGAGTTGATTGACCACCCACATCGATAATGTCAGCACCAGCAGCCACCAATGCTTGCGCCTGGACTAAAGCCGCAGAGGTCGTATTAAACTCACCTCCATCACTAAAGCTATCAGGCGTTACGTTCAAAATGCCCATCAAATAAGTCCGCTGTCCCCACTCGAAACAGCGTCCCCGGATTATCAAGTTAGTTGGCATAAAAAGAAGTCACAAGTCAGAATTCAGAATTCAGAATTCTGAAAGTTAAAAATCGAAGCTAGGGCTTGCGGTGATATTAGTCATTCCCATGCAGAGCATGGGAACGAGAAAAAAGCACATCAGATTAACTTATAATTCACAATCCGAGCGAAACTCTCAGCTTCGAGACTTGCTCCTCCGACTAAAACGCCATCAATTTCTGGTTGAGCCATGATTTCATCAATATTATTTGGCTTGACTGAGCCACCATATTGAATTGATACATTTGGATTACTCAATTCGCTACGAATTAAGCCAATTATGCGATTAGCTTCCACAGCTTCACAAGTATCACCAGTGCCAATTGCCCAAATCGGTTCATAGGCTATCACCAAATTATTCTGATCGATATCTACCAAACCTTTGTCGAGTTGGAGACTAATCAGTGATTCAGTTTCTCCCTTATCTCGTTGCTCTTTAGTTTCGCCAACACAAAGAATCGGGGTCAAACCAAACCTTTGAGCTGTTCTCAGGCGCAGATTAACCGTGGCGTCTGTTTCACCAAAGTATTGTCGTCGTTCGCTATGACCGACAATCACAAAGCGCACGCCAATTTCTGTCAGCATGGGGGCAGAAATTTCACCCGTGTAGGCTCCATATTCTTCCCAATGGACATTTTGCGCCCCCAGTTGTACACGACTACCATGTAAATTCCTGGACAAACCGCTGAGGTCAGTGAAAGGAGGGCACAATAGTACTTCACGTTCTTCAGGCGTTTCCTGTAAGTAGGGCAGAAATCCTCGTAAAAAGTCTTCGGACTCTGCCTGGGTTTTGTACATTTTCCAGTTACCGGCAATAACTATTTTTCGCACAGGTAATTTAGTCAAGATTCTAACGCTACTAGATGCATTTTTCACTCTACTACTTTTTCGTACACTCCTCGTCCCTCAAGGATTGAAACTGGCTCTTTGCAACGAATGACTGCCTTGAAAATAGGGAATAGGGAGTGGGGAGTAGGGAAAAAAAATTTTCATTGCTCCAAGTGATTGCAACTCATGGAGTCTGTTGAGGTAATAGCCCAACAACCACAATAAATTAAAAATCCTCAGCAAGAGTTAACTCAAATGGGTAAGCTAGTACTGCCAAATCTTCAGGGTAAGCAGATGGGACAAGTAATAGTTACCCTCACTCTCACAAATCGAATCGATCAAGTTCTGGCTGGGCGAGGCTTCATTTCTTTGGAGGAAGTGCGCTCTTCTACGGTGGATGATGTTTTAGTTGATACAGGTGCAAAATTGCTGTGTTTACCTGCTAGCGTTATTAGTCAACTAGGTTTAGTTCAAGGTGGAGAAGCTCAAGTAGAGACTGCGGCTGGAATGCAGCAAGGGCGAATTTTTCGAGATGTGGAATTAAGTATTGGCGAAAGGCAAGGAACTTTTGATTGTTTGGAACTTACAAAAGTACCCTATGCGCTTTTGGGTGTCACGCCAATGGAAGTTTTAGGGTTAGAACCAGACTTGAAAAATCGGAAATTACGGGTTTTAGCGATGAATTCTGAGCGAAGACATGTAAAAAATTGCCCAATATTACCCTACACCAAGTAATATGGGACAATTTTTTGAGATTCCTTTTTAGGACTTAGGTGCATTATTTATGTTTGCGAGAATCATAGACTCTAATGGAAGTATAGTCACAATTGTTGATTGGAAAGTAGTGACACACGAAAATGGTCAAATTATAGATAGATTCATCGACAAAAACGGCAATATTTACCTCGAACGTCCTCATAACGAATTCATTGACGGTATCAAGCTCATAAGCGAACTCAGGATCAAAGCTGAAAGTTTCTACCAGATGCAAGGAATTGGTATATGGATTGGTCGAACCGAGTAAAGTAATTTAGTCTAAGACAAGCTACTCCATAAAGTAGCTGATACAATATAAGTAGCAGTCAAGAGGTCTGACCTTTTCAGAACGCGGAAGCTAGGTCTTCCCTTGACTGATTTTTATTGTCTAAGAATATATAACAGCCATATACAACTTCCTAAAGCTGAAGAGATGCGATCGCAACTACTTAAAGATTTGCAAAAATTAGCTAGAAAATATCAGATAAAATCTGTGGTTTTGCGATTCCGAATCTAATGGCGATCGCTTGCAGAGGCACTCAGGTATCCGTTAATTTATCTGTGGGGCAATCGCAAAGTAAAGTAGTTTATCTGCTCACTTTGAGGAAGTTGAAAACCTATAAACAGTTACTTGGTGATTCAATGAAAGTTATGAAAAGTGGCTGCACAAAATTAATACTAATCAATGAAAAAGCTTTTATTTCTTTGTAGCCAGAATAGATTGCGAAGTCCTACCGCCGAAGCTGTGTTTTCTGAGTATGAAGGATTGGAAACAGACTCAGCAGGTTTAGATCGGTATGCCGAAGTACCAGTTTCAACAGAAGCTCTTGCCTGGGCTGATATTATCTTTGTCATGGAGAAATCGCATAAAAACAAGCTATCAAAAAATTTTCAGCCGTTCCTTAAAGATAAAAAAATTATATGTTTAGATATACCAGATGAATATGAGTATATGGAAGCAGCTTTAATTGAGTTGTTAAAACAGAAGGTGCTACCTTTATTAAAAATAAAACAATGAACTTTTTGAAAGCGTTTAATTTTTAGGTTTGTTTTCCCATCCTAAAATTAAAAATTACCAGCTATCAGTTACCAATGTTTACTGATAACTGTTGACTGTTTACGGCTTTGCTCTGGTAATCTCTAATTTTTATGTAAGTAAAGATATAGCATTGCTATGTCTCTACTTCATATCAGGAGTTTGTTGCAGGATTAATAAGGTATTGTAAACCTCCCGTTTTAAATTAGTGTTATTTTGTAGTTCTATAGTAATTTTGTTGAAGCGATCGATACTCAGACCATTATCTTCGACAATTTTTTGAGAGCGAGTACAGTAATTCACTGCGATATCTTGAGCTTTCCGGGGAAGACCATTGATGCTGTTAGAATCATTACAAACAATCTTCGGAATTTCTCCACTGCCAATAAGTTTTTTAATTTCTTCAAAGGCGTTTTGACGCGCTGGTTCCATTGCTAGCACGGCTTGAGCATAGCTTTTGATTTCAGTATTGTTAACTGGTGGAGTTTGACCATAAGCTTTTGAACTTGATGAAAAACCGTTGGAAATCAAACCCGCAGTGGCTATAACACCAAAAAAGAATGATTGGAAAAGAATTCGCTTTCGGTTCGATTGAGAAAAGAAATAAGAAATTTTATTCATATGTCGTGTGATACAGAACTACATCAGGGATTTTATAAGGACTTTGAATTATTTTTGGAGGAGGAAGTTCCGGTAACTGGTCAATATATAGTAATCTGTTTTGATTTTTGAATTTTTTTGTGTAGATAGGGAGTAGGGAGTAGGGAATAGGGGATCAGCCGTTTGAAATTGAGGACGAGTTTTTTTAGACAATCAAATAGGAGTCCTCTATCAAGCTTTTATATTTATTGTGAACTTCCTCGACATATTTGACAAAGCTCGATTACTTTAGTTTGGAGTGTTGACATTTCTGATGCTCCTTGTTTAAGGCTCACTTCTAACTCTAGTAGTAGGGGTAAGCAAGAAATTAACTGCTGTACAGAAAGGAGCCTGATTTCTTGCTGCAAGAAGTAGATGCGTTTGGGGTTACCGATATCAGCAGCAATAGCGATCGCTTGTTGATTTCGCTCACCACTTTCCATCATAATCTTTACCCATAGCCAGGTGCGAAATTGTCCAATTAATGTAGCCACTATCCGTAATCCCGGCTCAGAAGCATTGATGAGATCGGCTAAGGTAATCAAAGCTTTTGCGGTGTCTCCTGTTCTAATTGCTGCTGCTAATTGTAAACTATTTTGGGTAGTATTTCTTACTAACTTACTAATGATATCTACGTCTAAAGGTTTATTGCTACCTTGGGCATACAGACGCAATTTTTCCATCTCATTGTAGAGAAGACGTGTATCATTTCCTACAGATTCAGCCAGCAACTCGGAAGTTTTCGCAGTCAGTTTCACGCCAAGAGTTTGAGCTGCCTGGTTAACAGATTGCACCAGCAATTCTGTTTTCCAAGGGGGAATCAGTGGAAATTCTCGGAACTCGGTAGCAAATTGTTTTAATAGTTTCGTAGACTTGAGGCGTTCATCCGGTTTGTTGCGGCTGGTGAGCAATAAAAAAGAGTTTTCGGGAATCACTGGTAGCGATCGCCCTAATTCTGCCAACACATTCTCTGGACAGTGCTGGCAAACAGTAGTATTAATCAGCCATACCAAACGGCCACCAGCGCCAAAAGTTGGCGTCATCACCTGATTTAACGCCTCAATTGCAGCATCAGCTTGATCTGGTGGGAATGAAGTGTAGTTAAAACTAATCCATTGGGGATCGAGGACGCGATCGCGCAGCATAGCGATCGCTTTTTCCATAGCAAAATCATCCTCACCCCAGTAAACGTAGATTGGCATAGACTAACCTCTGAAGAAACACGGGGAGTGGGGAGTAGGGAATGGGGCATTGGGAGTGTGGGGGGTGTAGGAAGCTTTTTTATATTCTCCCAACTCTCCCCCCACTCCCTCATCCCTCGATCATCACACCAAAAAACTAAATACTTTTGAAATCATTCTCTTAATCTGGAGAATTTTCCCTAAAATCTATCAAGTGAGAGCGTGAGGCAATGAAGATTGGACGACAACTATCAAACTTACTTAAATCGGTTAGCACGGCTGACGTTGCCAGAAGCGTACAAATCCCAAGCCCAGCATATCCAGGAATCTTCTAAATTCCAGGCAAATTCTGGGGTGAGACAAGCAGCGTCCTTTCCTGGCTATACGTTAATTACGCCGCCTGCTGAAGAAGAATCGAAAAACTCTGCTTTCTATGAACAATTACAGACTTACCAACAGGGACTTTTGGAGTTGCCTGTAAACCGTGATTTGATTGTGCCCGTACCTCCTGCTAGCTTCCATCTGACTTTGGCTGATTTAATTTGGGACAGTGCTTTCCTTGACGCCTGCCAAAAAAATCCCAAATTCGATCAAGAGTTACACTCTTGTTTAGGCGGAATATTCCAGCAATATCAACAATTGATGACAAACAGGAATCATCCTATTCAATGGCAAATGCTGGGATTAATACTGATGCCAAGAGCTATAGCAGTTTGTTTAGTACCTCAGGATGAACGCTGCTACGACGAAATTATTCAATTTCGCCGAACAATTTATCAAAACCCGAAGTTAATGGCTTTGGGTATTGAGCAGCATTATCACTTTACAGCGCATATTACATTAGCCTATTTTGGGGAAATTCCATCTGACCTAGACCGCACAAACTTCAGCACGATGCTTTCTGAATTGAATCAACAATTGTTGTTGAATTTGCCAGAATTTTTGGTCGATCGCGTTGAATTGCGGAAGTTTGACGATATGACGCGCTACTATCGTGAACCAGACTGGCCGGTTTTAGAATTTTGACCCCAGACAAGTATTTTCCAACAAATAAACTTGTCTTGAAAATAGGGCATTGGGCATTGGGCACTTGTACTGAGCGTACCCCTACGGGGAAGCAAGCTACGCTAGTGTCTCTAAGAGTTGCCGTTGGCGCAGCCTCTCGTAGAGAAGTATTCAGCATTAGAGAGACATTGTGAGTTTTTTAGTAGGGTGCGTTATCCCAAAGGCTAACGCACCGTTTTATTTAACCAGGACTTACGCACAAATAACGGAAAATCGAACCACAGAGAAGCCAGTGCGTTGGGCGGGTTCCCCGACTTGTTCGCGCAGCGGCGACCACAGGAGAAGCAACTGGCGCAACGCAGAGGGCACCCAGAAATAAGAGTTTCAGAGAGTTTTTGCGTAAGTCCTATTAACTTCTAGTATTCAATGGTGCTAAGTGGAGGCTAGCACCAAATAATATTTATTTATTGAAAATTCATAATGCTATAAGCTTAGATTTCAGCTTTTCCAATCTCTCTTTGAGCTTCGTGAATGAACCTTTGAGCTTTATGAACGCCCATCGTGAGCGATCGCTAAATCAGCTGCGGCGATCGCACTCAGGAATGCGATACTGTATTATTACTTTGTGAAAAATCCAGGCTAAACATTGCACTTTTGAAAGAAATACTTTAGCAATCAAATAGAAGGCTGGGATGATACAACCCGAAAGTCAAAAGAGTATCACCTATACACGTGTTATTCACTTAAGCCATGTCATTGACTTGGACATTCCCCAATGGCCTGGCGACCCCCCAGTAGAATTTGAAACTGTGGCTGAATTGAATAACGATGGCTATTACCTGCGGCGTTTTTCCTTGGGAGAACATAGTGCCACCCATATCAACACCCCTAATAGTTTTTATAGTCATAGTATCGGAATTGACCAATACCCAGCCCAGTCTTTAGTTGTACCTGCGGTAGTTATAGATATCCGTGAAGCCGTGAAAGAGAATTTTGATTATGCCCTGGCGATCGCTGATATTCTGGCTTGGGAAAAACAATACGGTGAAATTTCTCCTGGCTGCGTAGTTATACTGAATACTGGTTGGCAAAAGAAGTGGTTTGATAAAAATGCATTTTTCAATCAGGACGCCGAAGGAATTAGTCACTTTCCAGGGTTTGGCAGTGATGCCACCCAATTTTTACTTGAGCAACGGCAAATCGCTGGGGTAGGAATTGATACTCATGGTGTAGACCCAGGACAAGATAACAGCTTTGCTACTAACCGCCTGGTATTAGAACAACCACGAATTGTGCTAGAGAATCTCACCAATTTGGATCAACTGCCACCTAAAGGTACTACTCTAGCGATCGGAATTCTCAGATTGCGTGGTGGTTCTGGTTCTCCTGTGGGGGTTTTGGCGTTCGTGCCTTAAGGGAAAGAATTCAGAATTCAGGAGTCAGAATTCAGAATTGAAGTAATGAATATTGGTTTACAGCAGTTTTCATGTGTTGCGATCGCAATCTTATTTCTTCCTTTGCGCCTTTGCGCCTTTGCGTGAGATAAAAACCTGACTCCTGAATTCTGAATTCTGACTCCTGACTTGACGATAAGGTAGAAAGCAAGCAAACTTAGTACACAAATTCCACTAGATTATCAGTCGGAGGTGTTTGTGATGATAACTCCGCTATCTTGCCGCAATTACATAGATGGTCAATGGTTGACTGCTGTAGAAGAAGGAATTCTCGAAAGCCGCAACCCTGCTGACAGAACCGAACTTGTTGCGACATTTCCCCGTTCCCAAGCCAAGGATGTAGATACAGCGGTAGCCGCCGCCCGCAAAGCCTACCAGAGTTGGCGCAAAGTCCCCGCCCCAGCTAGGGCAGAATACATTTTTCGCGTCGGGGAAATATTACTCCAACACAAAGAAGAACTTGCCCAGTTAATCAGTCGAGAAATGGGTAAACCCCTGACAGAAGCCAGGGGAGATGTGCAAGAAGGTATTGATTGCGCCTTTTACACTGCTGGCGAAGGACGGCGACTTTTTGGGCAAACCACACCCTCGGAAATGCCGAATAAATTCGCCATGACTGTGCGAATGCCCATAGGTGTCTGCGCTTTGATTACCCCGTGGAATTTTCCTGTGGCAATTCCTTGCTGGAAAGCTATGCCAGCACTGGTGTGCGGTAATACAGTCATCCTCAAACCTGCCGAAGATACATCTGCGTGTGCAACTAAATTGATTGAAATTTTCCAACAAGCAGGTTTACCGCCAGGAGTAATTAACCTGGTGCATGGTGTGGGAGAAGAGGCGGGGAAAGCTTTAGTTGAACATCCCGATGTTGATTTGGTGTCCTTTACTGGTTCTTCCCAAACTGGTGCTTTTGTTGGCGCGACTTGCGGACGCACTCACAAGCGCGTCTGTTTGGAAATGGGCGGCAAAAATGCCCAAGTGGTAATGGAAGATGCTGATTTAGAACTAGCTTTGGATGGTGCAGTGTGGGGTGCTTTTGGCACAACCGGTCAACGGTGTACCGCTACAAGTCGCCTGATTTTACATCGTGACATCAAAGAAAAGTTTACTGCTATGCTTTATGAGCGTGCCAGTAAGTTACGCTTGGGTGCTGGCTATGACCCCGATACAGATATCGGGCCGATAATCAATGAAAAGCAACTCCAACAGGTAAGCAAGTATTTAGATATTGCCCGTGAGGAAGGAGCAAAAGTTTTAATTGGTGGGGAAATCGCATCTGTTGGCGAATTAAAAAATGGTTACTTCTTTCAACCGACTATTTTGGATGATGTAACTCCCAATATGCGCGTTGCCCGTGAAGAGATATTTGGGCCAGTGGTGGCATTAATTGAGGTTAGTTCTTTTGAAGAAGCGATCGCCATTCTCAATGATACCAATTACGGTCTTTCTTCTTCAGTTTATACCCGCGATATCAACCGCGCTTTTACTGCCATGCGCGACATCGAAGCAGGTATCACTTATATTAATGGCCCCACAATTGGTGCAGAAGTACACTTACCATTTGGTGGTGTCAAACAAACCGGTAACGGACACCGCGAAGCTGGCACCACTGCTTTAGATGTGTTCACAGAATGGAAAAGCGTTTATGTTGACTTTTCCGGAAGTTTGCAACGTGCCCAAATAGACAACAGAAATAATTCGTAATTCGTAATTCGTAATTCGTAATTAAGGGACAGAGCAATTTAATTGGTTTGTTGTTTTATAGCAGTTCCCATTCAGCATTCAAATGCGGTACAACATTATACTGCCAGGTGTAGGGGCACGGCAGTGCCGTGCCCCTACAGGTGTACATCACGCTTGTCGGGAAACGCTATAAGCTTCCCTGTTAATTGGTGGAGTAACGATTACGAATTACAAATTACGTAAATAATTGGATTTCGCAGTTGAATCAGCAGTAATTCTAAAAAACTATGTTAAGTATTCCTGTTAACTTAAATTTACCTCGTACACCGCGCCTAATAACTTCTTTGCCTGGAACTCGCGCTCAAGCAATTATAAAACGCGATCGCGCTGTAACTTCTCCTTCTTACACCCGCGATTATCCCTTGGTTATATCTCGCGGCGAGGGTTGTATGGTGGAAGATGTAGACGGCAATGTGTTTCTAGATATGACCGCAGGTATTGCTGTCACAGCCACCGGACACGCCCACCCGGAAGTCGTCAAGGCAATTCAAGAACAGTCGGCGCGTTTGCTGCACATGTCGGGGACAGATTTTTATTATGAACCGATGGTGGAATTAGCAGAAAAATTGGCTGTTCGCGCCCCGTTTCCCCAGCCACAAAATAACGCTGCATTTCCCGCCAAGGTATTTTTCACTAATTCCGGGGCAGAATCCAACGAAGGAGCGATTAAACTAGCTCGATATTACACCAAGCGATCGCTAATCATCGCATTCTTAGGCGCATTTCACGGACGCACCTATGGCGCAATGTCTCTCACGGGTTCCAAAGCAGTGCAACGAGCCAATTTTGGCCCCTTAGTTCCTGGGGTAACTCATATTCCTTACGGCACTCACGCTAGCTTAGATTACTTAGAAAAACAGCTATTTAGCACAGTTTTACCACCGCAAGAAGTAGCGGCAATTGTAGTCGAAGCGATTCAAGGAGAAGGTGGGTATATCGTACCAGAGGATGGTTTTTTAAAACGGATTCGGGAAATTTGCGATCGCCACGGTATCTTGATGGTAGTGGATGAAGTGCAAGCGGGGATGGGGCGGACTGGTCGTTTATTTGCGATCGAGCATTGGGGAGTAATGCCTGATATTATTACTACCGCCAAAGGTATCGCCAGCGGTCTGCCTTTGGGAGCGATACTTGCTAGACCAGAGTTAATGACTTGGCCTCCTGGTTCTCACGCTACCACATTCGGCGGTAATCCCGTAGCTTGTGCAGCTGGTATTGCCACCCTGAAACTGCTAGAAAGTGGTTTAATGACCAACGCTACCGAGATGGGAGAATTATTACAAACTGGACTTACCGAATTACATCATAAATTTCCCAGAGTATCGCCGCCACGAGGTAAAGGTTTAATGGTTGCGGTGGACTTATTAGATGAAGCAGGTAATCTCGATAATAAACTGCGCGATCGCATTATCCAAGAATCTTTTTTGCGAGGTTTATTATTGCTAGGTTGTGGCAAAGCAGCAATTCGTTTTTGTCCACCTCTAGTTATCGACAGCGACCAAATTCAAATCGCCCTCCAAATTCTCTCAGACATCTTGTAATCCCACGCAAAAACTCTCCACGCCTTTCCCCCTCTGCGTGATAAAAATCATCCCATTAACTTATGAAACCCGAAATAACCCTGCATCTATGGAAATTACTTTGGCAAGCATACAGCACCAGAGTAAATCATGCCCGTACCTACCAGCAAATGATTACTGCTGCGGGTGGGAATGTCGCCAACGACCACATCGCCTTTCGGTCATTGCGTCTATTTGTAGATAGCCCACAGGGTAAGCTTAACCTGGGCATTGACTACCTTGGACAAATTGCAGAAGCTTTAGGTTACTTAGCGGCTGGAGAGTATACTTTTGCTCAAACTCATCTGTATGCCCGTCATTATCATCATCCTCAGGAAGAAGAATTGAACTTGCCCAAACTGTTTATCAGCGAGTTGATTGTTGATGAATTACCTAGCAATATTGCTCAAATAATCTCTCAAACAGTATCTTCAATTCAATATAAACTCACCTCACCTGTTAATTCTCTTCTCGAAAAAGAAGAAAACATTGAAACCATTGCCAAACAACTCCAAAAAATATTTACCCGCCCTTGGCTACCTCCCCGGCGTTCTATTGTCGAAGAGGTGAATCAGGTTACTCAGTATGGGGCTTGGGTATTGCTGCACGGTTATGCTGTCAACCATTTCACAGGCTACGTTAACGGCCAGAACACCCCAGAATATCCAGATATAGACACTACTGCCAGTAGTTTGGCTAAGTTGGGTGTACCAATGAAAGCAGAGATAGAGGGAAATGTTGCCTGTGGTTTGCGGCAAACGGCAACTCAAGCAATAACGGAAATGGTAACGGTGTTAGATGATAACAGTGGTGCAGAAATTCAGATTCCTTGGACTTACGCCTACTATGAAATTGCCCAGCGCTATCCAGTAGAAGTGGAACCTGGAAAGCAGGTACTTTTTGATGCTTTTTTAGGAAGTAATGCTCAGCAATTGTTTGAAATGACGCGTTTATCTAAGTAGGAGTGGGGCATGGGGCATTGGTGTCAACTTAAGGAAAAAGTGAGCATAAAGATGTAATCTAGGAACATCAATAATGATGTTCTTAGAGATACATCATGGCAAAAAAACGACCAGCGCGAACAGGAAATCCAGACCTACGGCAACAAAAACAAATACCGATGCCACCAATAGAGGAAATAGAGCACTGACTTGATTGATAGGCCTAATGCCGTCAGCGCGGCTAATCTCAGGAAACTGGGGGCAGTCACCAGCCTGGATGCCGCAGGGGTGGGAGCCTTGTTGAATAATACCACCAACTTTGTAGTCAACGGTGCTGCCACCTTTAGCTTTGGTAGCCGCACCTTCCTGGCTCTCAACGATCGCACCACTGGCTTCCAATCTACCAGCGATGCGGTGATTGAGATTAGTGGGTTTAGCGGTAGTTTGACTAATTTGGCAATTGTTTAAGTGAAGATGGCACGATCGCACTTGAGGGAAACTTCAGGGGCGATCGCTTTACTCTTAAGAATTTGATGCCGTACTCTACTGATAACGCACTGCACAAATAATTAGGGAATCTCGAATTGGGAATTGTGAATAGCAATTAACCTACGTCATCGTGGGCGAAACGGTTAAACAGGAAGTCCAGGGCATAGTTACGCAGTTGATAATATTGTGGATCTTCCATGATGCGGGCGCGATCGCGGGGACGAGAAAAAGGTATTTCCATGACTTCGCCAATCTTTGCATGTGGTCCATTAGTCATCATTACCAATTTATCTGCTAAAAATAGCGCTTCGTCGATGTCGTGGGTAATCATCAACACTGTGCAGCGGTTTTCGTTCCAAATTTTCAGCAGTTCTTCTTGTAACTCTTCTTTGGTGATGGCATCCAGCGCCCCAAATGGTTCATCTAAAATTAAGACTTTGGGACGAATTGCCAAAGCGCGGGCGATGGAAACTCTTTGTCTCATACCGCCGGACATTTGCATTGGTTTCTTTTCCATTGCGTCAGCCAGTCCCACCATTGCTAAATGATCGCGGACGATCGCTCTTTTTTCAGCTTGTGGTTTATTGGGATAAACGGCGTTCACAGCTAAGTAAATATTTTCAAAAGCAGTCCGCCACGGTAACAAGGCATAGTTTTGGAAGACAACCATTCTGTCTGGGCCTGGTTTGGTAATGGGCTGTCCTTCTAGTAATACTTGCCCGGAGGTGGGAAAGTTAAAACCGGATACCATATTTAACAGCGTAGATTTACCACAGCCAGAGTGACCGATGACACAAATAAACTCGCCTTGTTCGACGTTGAGGTTAACGCCATCGAGTACGGTGAAAGGGCCTTTTTTTGTGGGATAGACTTTGGTAACGTCTTTGATTTGTAGGAAGGGCTGGCGGGTGCGGGCTGTATTTTCTAGTGGGTTTCTGATGTCGGTAATTGTTGAGTTGCGGTTTTGCATGGTGATTTGGGTATTGGGTATTGGGGACTGGGGACTGGGGACTCCTCGCGGCGAACTGTTAAAGTTTAAAAGCTCGTTAATGGAGTTTAAAGGCTCAACGTTCAAGCAAAAAGGTGCAACTTCCGAGTTCAGAGGCTC
This sequence comes from Nostoc sp. FACHB-973, assembly GCF_014698115.1. Classification (GTDB taxonomy): domain Bacteria; phylum Cyanobacteriota; class Cyanobacteriia; order Cyanobacteriales; family Nostocaceae; genus Nostoc; species Nostoc muscorum. The sequence continues at coordinate 76,479 of NZ_JACJSJ010000005.1, read as the reverse complement.
AACGTTCAAGCAAAAAGGTGCAACTTCCGAGTTCAGAGGCTCAACGTTCAAGCAAAAAGGTGCAACTTCCGAGTTCAGAGGCTCAACGTTCGAGCAAAAAGGTGCAACTTCCGAGTTCAAAGGCTCAACGTTTGAGTCAAAAGGTGCAACTTCCGAGTTCAAAGGCTCAACGTTTGAGTCAAAAGGTGCAACTTCCGAGTTCAGAGGCTCAACGTTTGAGTCAAAAGGTGCAACTTCCGAGTTCAGAGGCTCAACGTTCAAGCAAAAAGGTGCAACTTCCGAGTTCAAAAGCTCAACGTTCGAGTCAAAAGATTCATAGGTGATGTCCTATTTCTTCCACTTCCTCTTTCTCTCACGATTCTTTTATGAGGCGAGTTTTCTTCTCGGTGCATCAAGAACAACTTCGGCGACTGAAAAATCACGTTTAATTTTCAAACTGTTGAGATAGGCAATTGGATCGTCGGCGTTAAAGGGAGTACCATCAAAGAGTTTGATGGGTTGGCGAATATAGCTAATATCTAAGCCTAATTCCCGTGCTGCGGTACTGAAAACACGCACTCGACACACGCGTTCCACAACTTCCACCCAATTCCTGGGAAAGGGAGTGTCACCCCAACGCGCTAATTGACTCATAATCCAAATTTGTTCGGTGCGACTGGGGCGATTAATGGCAGACTCGGAATAAAACTGGTGATGGGCATAGTCTCGCAGGGGATGGTTCAAGTCACAAGTCAGACTATCTGGATCTTCGAGTTGAATGTATTCTAAATCAGTGCTGACATACTCTCGCCCTGCTAAAATTTGGCGAATTTCTTGGGCATTGTCGGGGTTTGCACAGTATTGACAAGCTTCTAGCAAGGCTTTGGTCAAGGCGATGTGGCTATTTGGGTAAGTTTCTGCCCACTCTTCCCGCACTCCCAGAACTTTACCGGGGTGTCCTAACCAAACTTCCAAGTCGGTGGCGATGGTAAAGCCAACATTTTCAGCAGCGGCGCGGTAGTTCCAAGGTTCGCCAACGCAGTAACCATCTATGCTTCCGGCTTGCAAGTCGGCTACCATTTGGGCTGGGGGAATGGTCTTCATGTCCACGTCGGTGTCGGGGTCTATGCCACCAGCGGCTAGCCAGTAACGCAGCAGTAAGTTGTGCATAGATGCGGGATGCACTACTCCCATTGTGTGTCTTTGGTCGCGGGTGCCAAGGAGGTATCTTTTGAAGTCTGATAAGCTTTGCACGCCTTGGTCGTAAAAGCGTTTTGCTAAGGTGATGGCGTTACCGTTGCGGGTCATGGTGAGGGCGGTGACAACAGGCAAAGGTTGGTTGTTGTGTCCTCCCAAAGTTAGCCACATGGGCATCCCTGAAGGCATTTGAGCCGCATCCAAATAACCGCCAGTCATGCCATCAACTATACCCCGCCAGCTACTTTCCCGCACGAGATGAACTTCATCTAAACCATGCTTGACAAAAAAGCCTTTTTCTTTAGCAACTGCTAAGGGGGCGCAAGCGGTTAGAGGTAAAAAGCCAATTTCCAAGTTAACTTTTTCCAACCCATGACGGGCAATGTCGGCTGTTTTCCTGGCGCGAAGTTTCTTAATCCGTTTTTGCTGATTGAGGAAGTAAATCATTTCACTCCGCAAGCTGTAGTAGCTGGGATGTTCTACAACTTCCATGCGCTTACGGGGTCTGGGAATATCCACTTCGAGAATGTCCCCAATTTTAGATTCGGGGCCGTTGGTCAGCATCACAATTCTGTCAGATAACAGCACCGCTTCATCTACATCATGGGTGACCATGACAGCGGTGACTTGATTTTCTTCGCAAATTTGCATGAGTTGTTCTTGCAAATTACCGCGAGTCAGTGCATCCAAGGCGCCAAAGGGTTCGTCTAGCAGTAATAACTTGGGGCGAATCGCTAAAGCGCGGGCGATCGCTACACGCTGTTTTTGTCCCCCAGATAACATTCCCGGCTGTTTGTCAGCATGGGGACGCAAACCCACCATATCGATATGTTTTTCGATAATCGCGTTGCGTTCAGCTGCGGGTAAACCCTTCATTACTGAATCTACCGCCAGGGCAATATTTTCTCTGACTGTCCGCCAAGGTAATAGGGAATAATTTTGAAAAACCACCATCCTATCCGGGCCTGGTTTGCTGATTCTTTGTCCTTCTAAGGTGACAATACCTTCGCTGGGCAAATCCAAACCTGCAATCATATTTAATAAGGTGGATTTGCCGCAGCCGGAGTGACCAATTAAAGAAACAAATTCTCCTTTTTTAATTTCGAGATCGATTCCTTTGAGGGCGATATATTTACCACCGCCGGTTAATTCAAAAACTTTGTCAATTTGATCGACAGCAACAAATGTAGACATAACTTCGTATTGGTAATTTGGTTAGAAAATTTAGAAGGGGGAGGGAGTGGGGAGTGGGGAGTAGGGAGTAGGGGTATGAGGAAGATGAGGAGATGGGTAATTACCAATGCCCCATGCCCAATGCCCCATGTCCAATTAATAATAACTGCCAGATTTACGGTATTCGAGGGCAGTTAAGCCATCGTTTTCTAAGACTTCACCTTTATCGATTACTGCATAAATTAGCCATCTTTCACCACATTTCATTTGATTTTGTACAGTACATTCCAAATAGGACAATGCCTCACTCAAAATTAAGCAGCCGTTAACAGCAGTTTGTGTAGGAAGATTTACAAACGGGTTATTTCCTAGAATGCTGTTACGGGAAAAATAGCGGCGGACATTTCTACCTTCTTTGAGAATATTCAACACAAATTTATCGCCTGGATGACACATTAAATCTGCGTTTTGTTCATCAGCAATGGCAATCATAATCCCCGGCGGATTAAAAGTTGCTTGAGATACCCAAGAGGTTAAAACGCCTTTATGGCTTTCTTCATCACGAGTTGTTAAAACACACAAAGAACCAATAATTCGCCCCACGGCTTGTTCAGTGCGATCTACTTGGGTTTCGGTGACAACTTGACGCGCAGTCCGCAATTTTTTAGTTTTCTTCAAGTTTTGGGCAAAGGAAGCGCCTGCTTCTTGACACTGTTGCAGAATTTCAGGTGTAGGCGTAAAGCGGACTCGAATTGTTTCAAATCCTAGACGATAATTGGCATCTTTGAGCTTACTTTCAAGTAAGTCAATTGCTTCTCCACTCCAACCAAATGAACCAAATACTCCTGCTAATTTTGTTTTAGCTGCTGTGGCTAGAACTATTCCTAAAGCAGTTTGAATTTGGGTTGGTGCATGGCCGCCTAAGGTGGGTGAGCCAATAATAAATCCGTCGCAAGCTTCGACAATGCGGGTAATTTCTGCTGGTTCTGCTAGTTCACAGTTGATGGACTCTACATTAACTCCATTTTGAATTAAACCTTGAGCGATCGCATTAGCCAAAATTGCCGTATTCCCGTAAGCAGAGGCATAAAGTAAAGCAACACTCAATTCTTGTAATTTTTGTCCTTGGCACCATTGACGATAATCAAAAGTAAATCGGCTGAGGCTGTAACGAACAACAGGCCCATGAGCAGGAGCGTAACATTTTGCTGGGAAAACCGAAAGCTTTTCTAAGGCAACTTCAACTTGTTTGGCTTGGGGTGCGTGGAGACAGTCAAAATAGTAATGACGTTCTGCATCTAAACTTTTCCAGTCTTCATCGAAGAGGGTATCTTCGCAAATATGAGCGCCAAAAAATTTGTCTGTATAAAGAATTTTAGTAGCAGAATCATAGGTACACAATCCATCTGCCCATCGAGGAGTCGGTACGCTAACAAATGTGAGATGATGTCCTTGTCCTAAATCCAGAGTATCCTCTGAACGCACAGCTTGAATGCGTGATTCCCATTCCGGAAAACTAGTTTTCAGAGCATTAGCAGCAGGGCGAGAACAAATTAAAGTAGCTTGAATAGCTTGGGAAAGTAATACTTGTAGGGTGGCTCTACGGTTCGGGTTGACATGACCGAGAACAATGTAATCTAGGGTAGTGAAATCTAGATATTGTGCCAGTTGTTGGAGATAAATTTCGGTAAAAGATTCACCAGGAGGATCGATTAAAGCCTTTTTATCAGCTTGAATGAGATAAGAATTTGCCGTAGTTCCCCGTTGGCGGGAATACTCAACTTCAAATTTTAGTCGTTCCCAAGTCCGCGATCGCAAAACCAGTGTATCTTTACCAATTTCAGCAACCTGCACATCTCTCGGACGGCTGGCAGTTACAGTATTAGCAGACATAGTAACCTCTCTCTGGGAATGGGGAGTGGGGAGTGGGGAATGGGGAATGGGGAATGGGGACTGGGGAATGGGGAATTGGGAATTGGTAATTGGGAATTGGTAATTGGCGATCCCTCATCCCCCACTCCCCACTCCCTACTCCCCACTCCCCACTAATTCCGATTTGACTCGATTTTTATAGCGTTTAGACATTGCTTGTTCAGGATCAATGCCTTCAAAGGTGGGGGGTAGCCAAACTCGAACAACGAGTATTATTCCTAAAACTAATAAAAAGGCACAGGTGGCTAAAATTTGACTCCAATTAGTTTCTAAAACTCCTTTAACAATGACTTCTCGCAAGGCGGAAACAATGGAGACTTCTACAGCTACACCAATAGATATTCGTTGTTCTTGCAAGTAAATAATCAGCAGTCGAAACAACTCAACTAAGATGAGCAAAAAGAGAATATCGGCAGTAACAATATGAAAATCCAGTGGGGGAAGCAGGGAGAAAAACATATCTCTCACCTGAATTACCATGAAGCAAAATAAACCGAGACACAGAGAAATCACAATCAAATCTTGAATCAATTCCAAGGTTTGGACGATGCGTTTGCGATGGATTTCATAGGTGGGAATTGGGGTATCTTGAGCAGTCTTATACATGGCTTTTTGTGTGTGAGGAAATGGGGAGTGGGGAGTGGGGAGTAGGGAGTGGGGGATGAGGGAGATGGGTAATTACCAATGCCCCATGCCCCATTTAGTAATGATTGCCAATTTTGCGGTGATGGACGGCGGTGAGTCCGTTGACTTTGGCAACTCGGCCGGTTTGGACGGTGCTATAAATCACCCAATGATCTCCACAATCCATGCGGCTGGTGATTTCACATTCGAGATAAGCCAGGGCTTCAGCTAAAATCGGGGATTCGTTGGTAGCAGCAGGGTATGTTTTGATTCCAGCAAAGCGATCTGCGCCGGGAGCAAAACGCTTGAGGAAATGTTTCATTAATCCTTGATATCTGCCTTCTTCTAAAATATTTAAAACAAAGCGATCGCCAACGTGCATCAATGATTCTATAGCCCTGTCTTTGGCTACGGCGATCGCTACGCCTAAGGGATTCAAACTTGCTTGTGTTACCCAAGAAGCCAGCATTGCACTTTGAACTTCTCCTTTTTTGGCGGTGAGAATATACAATCCTGTGCTAATCCGCCCTAAGGATTTCTCTAATTCGCTATTAATTGATTTGATTTGTTTGATGGTGCGATCGCGGTTCAACCATTGACCCATATCTGTCCCCGCTTCATCACAAAGTTGTTCTGTTGCTTTGGTGGGAATTTCTTTAACTAAAATTGGGGTAAAGGCTTCAATTAATCCCAATTCTTGAAACTTATTGCGTAAGGGGAAAACAGGCTCATCTTCTCCACCTCCCGACTCTAATAAACCAATTGCTTGTTTATTATGAGCAGCGGCTAAAATAATATTAAAAGCTGCCTGAGCCACATCTGATGATTGCGGAGGCATTCCAATAACTAAACCAGCAGCTTGGTCAACTAATTCTCGCACTTCTTGAGGTTCGGCATTATTCAAAGCTACTAATTCTACCGCCACACCTGTCTTTGCAATTCCATGTGCGATCGCTCTTACTAAATTCTCACTATATCCATAATCTTCCACGTAAAACAAAGCCACCAATGTCTCTGTTTTGGCTTGTTCTAAACTCCAATTTTGATAGCGTCCCAGCCATTCTGGAATATATTCTTTTAATAAAGGTCCGTGTCCTGTGGCAACTGTTTTTATTTCTAACTTTTCAATTCGTTTTAAAGCTGCCAATACAGACCGAGCATTGGGAGCCATCAGACAATCATAGTAATATTGAAAATCTTCTTCGATGATCTCGAAATTTTCATCATAAGTATGGTCATCACAGTAATGCATTCCAAACACATCACAGGTATAAAGAGTGCCTGTTTTGTGGTCATAAGTCAAGATTGTATCAGGCCAGTGTAAGTTAGGAGCCGAGATAAATTCTAATTGATGTCCGTTGCCTAAATCTAATAACTCGCCACTTTTTACCAGCTTGGATTTAAAAGGCTGGTGAATCATATTTTCCAAAAATTGAATAGCTATCTTCGCACCAACAACGGTAATGGAAGGAGCTAGTTGTAAAATATTTTTTACTAAGCCACTATGGTCTGGTTCGGTGTGACTAATAATCAAGTAGTCAATTTTAGCTGGATCAATTAATCCTGCCACTATCTCCAGATATAACTGCTCAAACTTGCTATGAGAAGTATCAACTAAGGCTACTTTTTCTCCCTGAATTAAGAAAGAATTATAGGTCGTGCCATTCCGTAAACCAAACTCGACATCAAAACGTTCTCTATCCCAATCAAGGCAACGGATAGCAGTCGTTTCCGGAGCAATTTCAACAGTTTCAATTGTTAAACGTCCGGGATTAGGAATAACTTGAGTAGGCTGTGTGAGTGCGACCATTGGTTTTCTCCAATCAAGAGATTATCTAGAGCAAGTGTGCTTACTTCTTATATTTACCCGAAATATTTGATTAGTAAAATGCTAATTTCTAAAGTTAACTATCAAAAAGATTTATTGTTCATTTCCATTGATTTATCATTGAAGAAATCAATGATTATCATTAGTTTGATCTGGGGACTGGGGACTGGGAAGAAGGAATAAAGGTGTACCTAGCTTCCCAAAAATCAAATATGAGTCCTATAAGTCTGCTAGCGTCGTATAAAGACTGTTTTACTTGCAAATTCAGAATTCAGAATTCTGACTCCTGAATTCTGAATTCTGCCATATCATTACTTCTGTTCTGCTGGTAAAATCTTGTTTTGCAGCCAACCCATTGCTTTATCTAGAATTAAGCCAACAACACCGATATAAACTAGAGCCAAAATAACTTCGCTGACGTTGTTATTTTGATAAGCATCCCAGATAAAAAAGCCAATGCCGACAATACCGGACATGACGATTTCAGCAGCAATAATGGCTAACCAAGCTAAACCGATCGCAATTCTCAATCCGGTAAAAATATACGGTAATGCCGCAGGAATCAAAATATTAGTGAAATATTCTTTGCGGCTAAGTTGCAGAACTTTAGCAACGTTGTTGTAATCTTGGGGAATTTGGGTGACGCCGACAGCAGTGTTAATTAAAATCGGCCAAATTGCAGTAATGAAAATGACGAATAATGCTGCTGGTTCATTTTGTCGTAAAGCTGCTAAAGAAATTGGTACCCAAGCCAAAGGTGGTACTGTCCGCAGCAATTGAAAGAGAGGATCTAAAGCCTTGGACATGGTTTTATTAACACCAATTAAAATGCCCAAGGCAATACCCACAATTGCCGCAAGTGTATAACTAATAGCGACTCGTTGGAGACTAGCAAGAATCTGCCAAAACAGACCTTTATCGATGCCCCCTCGGTCATAAAATGGCCAGAAAATGAGTATCCAAGTATCTTGTATCACTTGTATCGGTCCTGGTAATGTTGCACCGGGAGTCCAAGCGAAAAGTTGCCAAAGAACTAGAAATATGGTGATGGCGATCGCTGGTGGTATAAGGTCAGGAAATTGCTTTTGCAGACGAGATATAAAGCCATTATTAAATCTAGGGCTTGCAGGGCGTTTTTGGGCGAGCGTCATAACCTATGTTCTCCTCAAATTTTATTTGTTCTTGGCTGTTTGTCAGTTATCAATGACCAATGACTAAATATTGACCTTCTTGATTTTCAAACTCTTGAGATATTCTTCTGGCTTTTCAGGGTCGAATTTGATGCCATCAAAAAATTCTTCTACCCCACGAGATGTGTTTGTAGGAATATCAGCAACAGCAATACCAGCTTCTTTGGCTGCTTCTTTCCAAATATCTTCGCGGTTGACTTTATTAATTAGTTCCTTAGCTTTAGCGGCATTATTGGCAATGTAATCTTTGGGTAGAAATCCCCAGCGGACGTTTTCCACAATGAACCATAAATCATGACTTTTGTAGGGATAAGAAACATTACCTTTTTCATCTTTCCAGTAGAAAGCTGCCATTGATTTATCATCAATTTTGCGACCATCACCCATGTCATACTTGCCTTGGTATGGATCTGCAAGAATCTCAGGTGACGAAAGATTAAAATAATTTCGTCCAGCAAGAATTTCAGCCGCTTCTTTGCGGTTGTCAAAATTATCTAACCACTGCTGCGCCTCCATAATTCCTTTTAAAATTGCTTTGGTTGCCTTGGGATTTTTATCAACCCAGTCAGCTCTCATGGCAAGATATTCTTCAGGATGATTCTTCCAAATTTCTGCTGTCAATGCTGCTACGTAGCCAATTTTGTCTTGCACAAGGCGATAAGGCCAGGGGTCACCTGTACTAAAGGCATCCATTGTTCCTGTTTTCATGTTCGCAACAGTTTGCGCTGCTGGTACTGTGAGCAATTTGACATCTGTATCTGGGTCTAAACCGCCTGCTGCTAACCAGTAGCGAATCCACAAATCTTGGTTGACATGGGGAAAAGTGAATGCTGCGGTGAAAGGTGTTGAGGATTTGAGTTCGGTGAAGAGGGATTTAGCGCTAGCCAGTTGTAAACTGATACCTTTGCCTTGGTGCTTGCTGGCGATCGCAATTCCATTTCCATGTGTGATTAATTGGCATAATACATACATGGGAATTTTTTGATTGCCTTTGGTAATTAAACCTTCTGTAATTAAATGTGGCATTGGCATCTGCCATTGACCGCCATCAATACCACCACCCGCAGAACCAATTTCTACATTATCTCTAGCCGCACCCCAAGAAGCTTGCTTAGCAAGGTCAACTTTGGTCATGCCATATTTGGCAAAAAAGCCTTTTTCTTTAGCAATAATTAAAGGAGCCGCTTCTACAATCGGAATATATCCTAATTTGACTGTAGTAGTTTCTGGTGTTTGTTCAGGACTAATATTAACAACTGACTGAGCATTTGGTTGTGTTTGAGTAGCTTCACCAGTTAGGTTTTCAGGTGGATTGCCCAAACAACCTTTGAGAAATACAGCACTCGCAGATGCTCCAGCTGTGAAGATAAATTTGCGCCGAGAAATTTGATTAAAAAATTCTGTCATAATATCTCCTCGAATGTAAATTTTTTTTATCGCCACGACAATTGAAGCAAGAAAAACTTTAATTTCTTGCAATTCAATGAGTAATCAAGCTATATTTTGCAAGGCAAAGTCAGCCATTTTATCAATGGCTATTGCTACTGCCTAAAACAAAATTTCAATCAATTGATTAAATCTGCTCTCGTGTGATGCAGAAGTGTTATTCACCTGGTTGAAATAAGTTTACAGCCTTTAATGCCGAATTTGTTAACTATGAGTCGGCATTTATTAAATAAATATTAGATTGGATGTATAAGTAAAAATTTATCTATTTGCCTAAACTATAGTAGTAATTCTTAATATATAAGGTCTAACTTATGAATACTATTAACTTGAGATTATGATTTCCTTTTTTGTAAATCATAAGCGAAATCAATCGTAATCATAGTAAAAAAACTGAATGATTTAGAATACAAAATAAGAAGATACAATTCAGTATTCAGAATACTTCGATACCAAGGTTAATAATCATACTGCGTAGGTTGGGGAACCAGTAAATGTAGTGGCGTGGCAAGGCTAAAACAGTGCATTAGTAGGTTGGGTTGAGCTTTCGCGTTACCCAACGTGGATCTCGGTGTTGGGTTTCGTTCCTCAACCCAACCTACAAATTTATTGCAACATTTTAGTCTTGCCACGCCACTACATCTACATCTATTAGCCTTGAACTTCAGCTCAACGCTGGTGACTCAATTCTGAATACAGAATTCTGAATTCTGTATTCTTCAAGTAGTGTATTCTGCGTTAATCCTCACGTAGTCATAACTCAAATCACAACCCCAAGCTTTACCTGTACCATGACCATTGCCAACGCTAACGGAAATTAACACTGTATCCTCTTGGAGATAAGCACCTACCGCAGCTTGCTTCAAATAGGTGCTGGCTGCTGCACGGTCGAATGGTAATGGTTGCCCGTTTTCTAACATTAAGAAATTCCCTAGCTTAATTTGCAGGTTTTCTTGCTCAAAAAGTACACCTGCCCGTCCAGCGGCGGCGGCGATACGTCCCCAGTTGGGGTCACGTCCAAAGATTGCAGATTTAACTAAGGATGAACCAGCGATGGTTTTGGCTATTTGTCTGGCTGAGAGTTCATCATGGGCGCCAGTCACTTCCACTTCTATAAGGCAGGTTGCACCTTCACCATCACGAGCGATCGCTTTGGCTAAATGCTGGCAAACTGCTGTTAACATCGCTTCTAATCTCTCTGATTCTGCACCCAATTCTGTAATTGCTGGGGTGCGAGATTGACCGTTTGCTAGGGCGATTAAGCTGTCGTTAGTGCTGGTGTCACCATCCACGGTAATGGAATTAAAACTTCTATCAGCTGCCCTGGCTAACATCTGCTGCCAAAGGGCTGGTGAAACCGCAGCATCACAGGTCACAAAGGCCAGCATGGTTGCCATGTTGGGGTGAATCATGCCGGAACCCTTGGCAATACCACCAATCCGCACGGGGCGATCGCCTATAGTTGTCTCTAAGGCAATGGATTTTGGTACTAAATCTGTGGTGATAATCGCACCGGCGGCGGCATCTGAGCCTGTTTCTGATAGGGCTGCTACTAGCTTTGGAATCCCGCTTCGCAAAGCATCCATCTTAATTCTTTGACCAATCACGCCAGTAGACGCCAATAACACAGATTCAGACGGAATATTCAGTGCTTGAGCTATTGCCATTCCCGATTCTAGGGCGTCAATCCAGCCTTGATTTCCTGTAGCGGCGTTTGCTTGTCCAGCGTTGCAGAGAATAGCACGAGCGCTATGTTTAGCTTGCAAGCGTTGGCGACAATAGTCTACACAAGCAGCTTTCACCTGGCTAGTGGTGAATACACCCGCTGCGATCGCTTCCACATCTGAAAATATCAAAGCTAAATCCGGCAACCCCGAAGGCTTCAATCCTGCGGTAATTCCCGCCGCCTGATATCCCCTTGGTGCTGTGATGCCACCTGTTATTTTTTGCCAATCTGCCATGATTATTCCTTACAACGTCATGAGTGCTGTACATGGATAGCGGGGCGTTTAGCCCGTGATGAGTGCTGAGTTAAGAGTTAGGAGTTAAGAGTTAGGAGTTAGGAGTTAAGAGTTATTCTCCTTACCTTTGCGTGCGCTCATCCCCACGTCCCCGCGTCTCCTCATCTCCTCATCTCCCCATCTCCCCACTCCCCACTCCCCACTCCCTAGTTGCTTTGATTGTGAGTTTATTTGCTGATGGCAATAAATAATAATGCACCACTTGGCCGTTAGCATAATTATTTTTACCTTTCTTATGACTAAAGACAAATGCGAAAAAGGAGAGCTACTTAAGTCGCTCTCCAGATCATCAGGGTGCATCTACTTACCAGAGCATACCATTTTAGGTATGAGGGTTGTCACCAGTTTTATTATGAAGATTCTGTGAAGAGACACCGGGAAAATACTTAGGGAATGGGGCATGGGGCATGGGGCATGGGTGAGAATGAAAAATTAGCTCTTTCCCCCATCTCCCCATCTCCCCATCTCCCCATCTCCCCATCTCCCCATCTCCCCACTCCCCACTCCCCACTCTAGGCGTTGAGCTTTTTCTCAACCAATTCGTTAGTCAGCTTGGGATCGGCACGTTTGGCTGTCTTTTTCAAAACCTGTCCAACGAAGAAGCCTTTGAGGTTGGTGTTACCGTTGCGATACTTTTCTAGTTCTTTGGGATTGCCGGCTATGACTTCATCAACGATGGGTTCCAATACAGTAGGATCGGTGATTAGTTCTTGACCAGCAAAGGCTTTTTCAGGAGAAACACCACTGAGTAAATCTGGCAGTTTTTCTTTGGCTTGGGCATTGCTAATTTTGCCGTTTTCAATTCGGGTGATGATATCAGCTAAATTGCTGGGAGTTAGGGCGATCGCAGTGATACTGAGTTTTTGCTTATTGAGGTATCCTGCGATATCTTGAGTAATCCAGTTTGCAGCAGCTTTGGGATTTGCACCAGCTGCGATCGCCGCTTCAAAATATTCGGATACAGGACGATCTTCTGTCAAAACTCGCGCATCGTAAACGGAAAGCCCCAATTCATTTTCGTAATGATGGCGTTTTTGGGCTGGTAGTTCTGGTAGTTCGCTGCGCCATTTTTCTAACTCTTTGTCTGACACCTCAATTGGCGCTAAATCTGGTTCGGGGAAATAGCGGTAATCGCTGGAACCTTCCTTCACCCGCATACTAATTGTACGTTGTGCGCCTTCTTCCCACAGACGAGTTTCTTGAATAATGCGATCGCCTGCTTCGATAGCTGCTATTTGCCGTTCAATTTCGTAGTCAATCGCCCGTTGGATGGCGCTAAAGGAGTTCATGTTTTTAATTTCTACTTTGGTGCCAAACTTCTCTTGTCCCAATGGACGCACGGAAATGTTGACATCGCAACGTAAAGATCCTTCTTGCATGTTCCCGTCGCTGACACCGAGATAGCGGACAATCCGGCGCAACTCTTGGGCATATTCAGCAGCTTCGAGTCCAGAACGCAAGTCTGGTTCCGAGACAATTTCTACTAATGGTACGCCTGCGCGGTTGTAGTCTACCAGAGAATAGGTAGAACCGGAAAGGCGATCGCTACCAGCGTGTACCAATTTTCCAGCATCTTCTTCCATATGCAGACGCGTGATGCCAATGCGTTTGCGGGTGGGTTTTCCCTCAGCGTCTACCAACTCAATTTCTAACCAACCATGTTCAGCGATCGGTAAGTCATATTGAGAAATTTGGTAATTTTTCGGTAAATCTGGATAAAAATACTGTTTACGGTCGAATTTGCTATATCTAGCGATTTGACAATTCAGTGCCAAACCAGCTTTGACGGCGTATTCTAATACTTTTTGATTTAGTACAGGTAAGACCCCAGGTAAACCCATACAAACCGGGTCGATGTTAGTATTAGGGTCACCACCGAATGCTGTAGAGCTACTGGAGAAAATCTTGGTATTAGTACTGAGTTGACAATGGGTTTCTAGACCAATAATCGCTTCGTACTCAGTTTTTACAGTTGTAGCAGAGGTCATAATATCACTAATTTGGGCATAATTCTTCCTTAGAGTACTATTGTAGCTGCCTCTGGAGTTGCCCTGAAGACGGTTAATTAGTGAATTATCCTGACTTGAAAAAACTGAGTAAGGTGTCTGTCATTAGTCATTGGTCATTTGTTATTAGTCATTGGTCATTTGTTATTTGTAAAAGACAAAACGTAACAGTTCAATATCATATATTTCTACTATATAAATGTTCCTCAAGGATTGATTTGGCATTTCTTTGCAATACTTAACTACTTTCTAATTAAAAAAAGTTAATATAGATTAAAAATAATAACTAACATCATAATTTATTAAGTTTATCAAGCTAAATTGAGAGTATGCTTAATGATTGAAGTCTAGTTGAAAAATTAAGTAAGTAGGTGCAAATAAAATTAAGTGTTTGTTTGAATATTAAAACCAAAAACAAAATTTATTTGTCCAAACTTGCTAACTAGATTGTCAAACAAGGCGGTGAAAATCCGACCTTAAGCAACTAATCACAACGAAAACAAAAGTAAACTTAACAACAATCACGTAAGATGATACAAAAAATTTTGCTGGCTATATCGGGATTGGGACATGCGGAAGAAATGCTCAAAACCCTCAAAGAAATCCCCTCAATTCAATCTGCAAAAGTTACAGTTTTGCATGTTGTTCAGGCCCAAAGTACTGCTGCTACCATGACATCTAAATGGGAAGATGGTGGTAAACTTTTGGCTAATGCCATTCAAACTTTAAACCTCGATCCTAGCCAGGTTTCTTCAATTTTGCGCCAAGGTGACCCCAAGGATGTAGTTTGTCAAGTAGCTGATGAAATCGACGCTGATTTAATTATTATGGGTTCACGCGGACTCAAGCGGCTACAATCCATTTTATCCAACTCGGTCAGTCAGTACGTTTTTCAGCTATCTTCTCGCCCCATGTTGCTGGTTAAAGATGACATTTATGTCAAAAGAATTAAGCGCATTATGGTGGCAATAGACAATTCTGATGCAGCAAAAAATTGCTTGAAATTGGCACTATTTTTGCTACGAGATATTCAGGGTGGTGAGTTGATTTTGGCAAATATTACCACAGATTTAGGCGGTAAAAAATCAGAAATAACTCAGGTTACTTCCGAGAAAAATCCAGTTTTGGCAGCCGCCGTTGCAGAAGCTGAAAAATTCGGCGTCAAATCTCGTTGTTATATCAGTAGTGGCAAACCTGGTGAAGAAATTTGTCGGTTAGCAGAGGAGTTGAATGTAGACTTATTATTGCTCGGTTCTCCAGATCGTCGTCCATCGATCGCTAAGAGTTTTGTTGATATCGACCGACTCATTGGCGCTTCTTTGTCTGATTATGTGCGAGTCAACGCCACCTGTCCAGTGTTATTAGCGCGAACTATCGATTAAGTTAAAAAATGCTGAGTATCAGAATTATCGTACTCACATAGGAAACAAGTCAGATTTTGCCTTTACTACTGGGCACGTTGATACAGCAGATTTCAAGAAGCGTGAAGTACAGCATCTAGGTATTAAAGTCAGCTATAGAGCCTATTCTAATTCTGTTAGTTCAGCGGGGCGTAACCCATTCTGACCGTCGGCGGAGCGTCTCCGGCTCCGCTCCTGAATTCTGCTGTAAATAAAAACCCCTACATGATTAATGCAGGGGTTTTTATTTTATACACAAACCCTTAAGTATCTTTTCCACCTTCGCGGCTAGCAGTTTGGATGTACAGAATTAGTAAAAACACAGAGGGCACAAGTACGAACAAAATGCTCGCTACGAACCCCAGGTCGTTAACTTGCATGGCAAGAAAGCCTCTCTTAAATTTCCAATCAACACCATTAGGATATCATCATCGATGACAGAGTTGGCTCAAATTTTTTACTTACTTAAATGCTAGCGACGCATAATTCCAAAAAACTTAAGGCTTTGTGACCACACTGACAGGGCCATTCACTAAAGTTTGACAAGCAAGACGGTAATTGTCGGGTTTTTTCTTTAATTTCCGGTTCTCTACGTCAGTACGGGGGGAAAGATTCTGTTGTCCTTCCACTATCTCGACAATGCAAGTGCCACACTGACCATAGCCACCGCAATTCGTCATCTTGCCAATCAACGTATATATATCAATGTTATTTTGCATCGCTTTGAGTCGGAGATTTGCACCATCCGCTGCCACTACTTCTTTATTTTCTTTAACGAATTTGATATTACCCATAGCTAGATTCCTCCTTGACTGTAAGCTTTGCTTTCAAGGCTTCATATTGACATGGCTTGATTCATATCTTACTTATTATCATAATTCATTACAAAATATTAATAAATGTTAATTTAACGAACATAACCCCACAAAAATAGGACAGGCATAGTACCTGTCCTAATAAACAATTGAAAGATAAATTAACTTACCTAAACCCCACAGCTGCTTGCCAAACGAAAGCAAGCAACAAGAAGAATACGGGGATAACTGGGAGAACATCCACTAAGGGATCAAAGATTTGGTAAGCTTCAGGCAGTTTTGCTAATAAAAGTGCTGCTTCCATGTTTGTTTAAATCCACCTATCCAACACAGCGTTAATAATTGAGAAATATCTTAACATGGTTTGGTCATTGGTCATTGGTCATTTGTCATTAGTTATCCCCCTTATCTTGCCATCTCCCCATCTCCCCACTCCCCACTCCCCACTTCCTCAAGCCAATGACCAAATTCTGTGGTAAAGCGATCGCTTAATATTGCTTCTCTAATTTTTTGGGTGAAGCGAATTAGTTCAGTAATGTTGTGAATGCTTAACAAGGTGTAGGCTAAAATTTCTTGCGATCGCACTAAATGAGATACGTAAGCACGGCTGAAATTTTGACAAGTGTAGCAAGGACAAGTTTCATCTATGGGCGCAAAATCTTCACGAAACTTAGCATTTTTCAAATTCCAGCGATCGCCCTGGACTATTGCCGTCCCATGTCTAGCCCAGCGTGTGGGAATTACGCAATCAAATAAATCTACACCAGAAGCGATGGCGATCGCCATTTCTCGATAAGTACCCACACCCATCAAGTAACGCGGCTTTTCGGGGGGTAGAAGTGGTGCTGTGACTTTTACAATTTCAGCCATCAATTCTGGCGGTTCTCCCACACTCACGCCACCAATGGCATATCCCGGCAAATCCAACTTAGCCAAAGCTTCAGCCGCACGGCAACGCAAATCTAAATACACGCCTCCCTGTACAATCCCAAATAACGCTTGCTCACTGCGTTGATGAGCTGTTATGCAGCGTTCTAACCAGCGGTAAGTCCGTTCAGTGGCAGTTTCTACCTCTTGGCGAGTAGCTGGGTAGGGCGGACATTCATCAAACGCCATGATTACATCTGCCCCTAGAGTATTTTGAATTTCAATGGAGCGTTCTGGTGTTAAGTTAATAATTTGGCCATCATGGGGTGAGCGGAAAGTTACCCCCTCTTCAGTAATTTTTCGCATCTCGCTTAAACTGAAGACCTGAAACCCACCCGAATCTGTGAGCATCGGCCCATTCCACCCCATAAATTTATGCAACCCACCACCCCCAGCGACGATCGCTTCCCCTGGTTGCAGGTGAAGATGATAAGTATTAGATAAAATCATTTGTGCCCCAGTATCTCGTAGCTGAGAGGGGGTGATGGTTTTGACATTGGCTAGCGTCCCCACTGGCATAAATCTGGGGGTTTCTACAGGACCGTGAGGGGTAAAAAACACTCCTGCTCTAGCTTTTGTCTGACTACAGCAAGCAAGACATTGAAATGAAAAATTGGCACTCATACCATTTTAAATTTTTGAAGATGCGCCTATATAACTTACGCAAAACTACATGATGTAGGGGCAATTCATGAATTGCCCCTACATCAATAAAGCGCAGCCTCACATAAAATTTGTATAACAGTTGCTATTTAGAAACAATCAGAACAATCATCGTCAATTTCTGCATCCCATCTAGCTGAGAGTACTTGCTCCATCATCGCTTCTATGGCGCTGACATTGAAGCTTCGCTCCCGCCGCTCTTGCAGAGGAGTTGACCGAGGAATCAACCGTAGGCACACTCCTTCTTGCATCAAATCAAAGTAGGTTTCTTCTGGTGACGACTGTTTGAGTTCCAAGTAATCAAAACTACAGACATTCAAATATAGCGCATGGTTAGCCACCAAGGTAGACCTTTGTGGATTGGCAAAAACTTCCATCACATCCCCTTCACCCTCGCTCAGTACCTTATCTTCTTGGGTGTAGATGTAGTGGACTCGACCTAAATCTGTCAGCAATCGCCGCATGTCGAGCTTATTCACAATGATGCCCGCGTTCACAATGCACGGAGCTGGTATCCTGGCGTCGGGTAGATGGTGACTCATAGGGAAATAGCGATTGAGCTACGGAGAGTGACAACATAGCTAATACAGTGAGATTGAATAGCTTGTTTACTCCCTATATTTAAAAAAATATCAATTTTTTGGGGCGATCGTCTATTGAGGGTGTCAATTTTAGATTTTAGATTTTAGATTTTAGATTATTTCGGTACTCGTTTCCTACGGAACGCTACACGAACCCAGAAGCAAGCTACATGCCCCGCTATCGCGTGGGCGGAACAAATTCAAAATCCAAAATTTAAAATCATAATGCCACGCACCGCAAGTGGCGCGGGGTCAATCCAAAATCGCAAATCTAAAATCCAAAATTGTTTGACACTTTCCCAAATTGAATTCGAGAGATTTGCCAAAGCAACAGGTCTAATTAGATTAGGTTTCTTGCGTCACCTAAGCTAGAGGTGGTTCTCTCCCATTTCCACTATTGGCATCTTAGCATGTTGACGCTTTCTTAAATTCTGCGTTGGTGCAGCATCTCCAATCCCAAAATGTGGATTTTTCTACCTAGCGCCCCAGTCGATAATCTGGAGTCAGTTTTGAGTTAACGAATACAAAACACGAATTTTGCTCCTTGATGGAATTGTAATTTAACTAAGCTGATTTTGTATAAACCAATGCTATTGTATATGGAATTACCACTTAGATCAGCATAACAAAATTTTCTGGGATAATCTCTAATGGAAGTAAATCTTATCTTAAGCTTTAAAGTTGAAAGATGTCATTTGTACTGAAACTTAGATTATTTTCCAGCAGTTAACGTGTCGCGGAAGTCCCCACCTTCAATGTACTCATAAGGTGGGGATAGGGAGCTCTTGATGAGGATTGCATCTGGAATTGATTTTTTTGCTTATGCAAAAAGAAATTCCAAATGTATGACGAATCCCCAATTATTTTATTTTGGTACTTTACCAGAATATATATAAGTGGTAAAGTACAGATACCTTCATAGGTGATACTGAGTGTTGCATAAGGTTGTACAAGTTCGCTTATATCCATCTGTTGAGCAGCAAATTCAATTAGCGCAGGCTTTTGGGTGTGCTAGATGGTGGTGGAATTACGCCCTAAATAAGTCAATTGAGACTTATAATGAGACGGGGAAAGGACTTAGCCGTGCAGCACTCAACGCATTTTTACCCGCACTCAAAAAAGCTGAAGATACGGTGTGGTTATCTGATTGTTATAGTCAAGTTTTACAGGCTACAACACTGAATCTAACCACAGCGTACAAAAACTTTTTTGCAAAACGTGCTGGATTTCCTAAGTTCAAATCTAAGTTTGGAAAACAGTCTATCCAATATCCTCAAAACATCAAGATTGTAGATGGTGATCTCAAACTCCCTGGTAACATCGGGATAGTGAAAGCCAAAATACATAGAGCGATTGAGGGGATAATAAAGACTGTTACTGTAAGTAAAACGCCATCAGGCAAATACTTTGCATCTATCCTGACTGAGGTAGAGGAGCAGCGCGGTCTTGGCCAAAGCCCAAGTGGAGCGAAGAGGAGTGAAAATCATGTGATCTCAGAGGGGAAGATTTACGGCATTGACTTAGGACTGAAACATTTTGCTGTTGTTACTGACGGCGAGAAAATCTCTAAATATGACAATCCTAAACACCTTGCCAAACATGAGTTTAACCTCAAACGTAAGCAGAAAAAATTAGCGCGTAAAGTAAAAGGGAGTATTTCAAGAAATAGATATAAAAGAGTTGTCGCCAAAGTGTACGAGCGAGTTAGTAATTCGCGGCGGGATTTTCTACATAAACTTAGTTATAAGTTGGTCAGCGATAGCCAAGCTGTCATAGTAGAAAATCTTAATGTCAAAGGCATGGTTCGTAATCATAAATTGGCAAAGTCAATATCTGATGTTGGTTGGGGAACATTCACCAATTTCTTGGCGTACAAATTGGAACGCAAAGGTACAAGGTTGGTTGAAATTGATAGATGGTTCCCCAGTTCCAAACTCTGCTCTAATTGTTTTTATCAACTCAGTGAGTTGTCATTGGATGTCCGTGAATGGACTTGTCCTCACTGCGATACTCATCACGATCGTGATGCGAACGCCGCACAGAACATTAGAGCAGAAGGTATCAGAATAATAAAGGCGGAAGGTTCAGCCGTCTCTGCTGTAGGAGGGGAGGTAAGTCCTATTCTTGGGCGAAAGTCTAAGTTTAGGCACTCCCCCGTGATTACAGAAGCCCCAACTTCAACCGTACTCGGTAAGTTGGGGTAGTTCACCAATCTAACTCAAATGATGAAACAGCAACAATGGTGGAAAAACCTGCTGTTAAACCTAGCGGCGAGTATTATATTTTACACAGTTATTCCACTGCCGTATTTGAATGGATTAGATTTTCGGGGTGTGGCAGGTCTAGTCTCGACTGTAGGGTTGATAATTGGGGGAATTTTAGGGTTACTGGATACGGGGATGAATTATATTGGTATACCAGTGCTAACTCGTAGTGCTTTGGTAGTAAGTCTTTGGATTGCGATAACTGGAGGGCTGCATTTAGATGGGGCAATGGATACTGCCGATGGCTTGGCAGTGGGCGATCCAGATCGGCGATTGGAGGTGATGGCGGATAGTGCCACAGGTGCCTTTGGGGCAATGGCAGCGATCGCCTTAGTACTATTAAAAATAACAGCCTTAACGGATATGTCAGACAACCGTTGGCTGGTGTTGATGGCTGCTTGTGGTTGGGGACGCTGGGGACAGCAAGTAGCGATCGCTCGATATCCTTACCTCAAACCAACTGGCAAAGGTGCTTTTCACAAACAAGCCATTCGTTCTTACAAAGATTTGTTACCGGGATTGTTGTTGCTGTTGGGTTTGAGTGGTTTAGTCTGGCTGATAGATAAACAGCAGTTATTTTTGGCAATCGGAATGGTAGTTGCTGGAAGTGCGATCGCCATTTTCACAGCAGCCTGGTTCAACCACAAATTAGGCGGACACACGGGAGATACCTACGGCGCAGTCGTTGAGTGGACTGAAGCCTTATTTTTGTGTGTATTGACTGCTTTTTAGGGAGTGGGGAGTGGGGAGTGGGGAGATGGGGAGATGGGGAGATGGGGAGATGAGGGAGATGAGGGAGATGAGGGAGATGAGGGAGGCAGGGGAGCAGGGAGCAGGGGAGAAAATCTTCCCCTCTGCCCCCCGCCCCCTGCCCCCCTGCTTCTTCCCAATGCCCAATCCCCACTCCCCACTCCCCACTCCCCACTTCATTTAATCGGTTGCAATTTTGTCACCTTGAGTTTAAAAGCCCCAACTCCAGTTTCTCCAAAAGACCGGACGCGGATAACATAAGTCCCTGTCTCTACGATGCGAGTAAATAGGAGAGAATTGCTACTACCATCAGGGCCGTCATCATTTTCTGCTAAAGTGGAACCATCGGGTGCAAGCAGTGTGATGATGCTGTCAAAGCTTTCAGATGACAGGTCAACTGCTAAATTATCGCCCTTGTCTAGCTTGACTGTGTAATCACGGGCAAACCCACCTTGACCTGTGGGAATGTCTTTGTCTGAAAGGCTATCGGAAAATTCAGTACTGTTAGATAAAGGAATTGGACTATACAACTTATTTTGAGCCAAAGCTGCACTCGTACTTGTAACTATTGCCAGCAACGTGGCAGGAACGACGATCAATTGTTTTAAACCCGCCGCAAAAGCTTTATTCATACATTTCAAGCAATTTTTCCGCAAAAATAGGGTAAATTGGTCAACTCATACACTTTTGTGTCCAAGGTTGCCCATTAATTCTGGATTTATCCGTCTTTGACGGTAGTGGCTACTGCTACTAGTCCTAAGACTACAATTCCATACTCACGAAGTGTTTGCACAGCAGATCTGGCAGTAGCACCAGTAGTATAAATGTCGTCCACTAACAGCACTGGGACATTTGGAGGGCTATGGCGAAAATCTTGCCCAACAGCAAAAGCTTTGGACAAGTTTTGTTCTCGCCCAGATACAGATAAACCAAATTGTGCTTCAGTTTGTCGCACTCTTGTTAATCCATTTAGTTTCAATTTTAATCCAGTTATTTCGCAGAAGCTTTGTCCTATTAGTGCAGCTTGATTGTATTTTCGTTGCCTTTGCTTGCTAGCGTGGAGTGGGATGGGAACTACCACAGTCTGGCTATCTCGCTTGGGTGAATTTAACAACCAAGATTCTCCTAACCATTGACCCAAAGGACGAGCTATTTGGGGTTGATTTTCGTATTTCAACGCCGCCATCGCCCTTTTGACTGGACCCCCATACTGACCCCAGACAAACACTGGTAGTTGTTCTTGCCACAAAGAAATTCGGTCTTGACGTTGACATTTTTGCAGTTGTTTAGTGCAGTTATGACAGATTTCTTGGGAAGTCGAGCGTTGGCACAGTGGGCAATGGGATTGGAGAAAAAGATTAAGTAAGCTTGTGAAATTTTTAGTCCAAGTGTGCATTTAGAATTGTCCTTTGTCCCTTGTCATTTGTCTTTTGTTAGTTAACAATGCCCCATGCCCAATGCCCCATGACTAATGACCATTAAGCAATGACTTAAGATAGACACGATCGCACCTTGTTGTTTCAACTCCCGTTGCTGCTTTGTAGCCGTTGCTTTCATACAGCTTGACTGCTTCTACCAAAACACTGGCAGTTTCAATCCAAATTTGCTCAAAACCACGTTCTGCGATCGCTACTTCTAGCTGTTGTAACAAATATTTCCCCAATCCTAAACCCCTAATGCTCGGTAAAAGATACATTTTGCGGATTTCTACAGCTTTTTGCCCACGTTTGATGGGGTAGTATGCCCCAGTACCTACTAACTGGCTTTGGTGTTCAATTACCCAAAACTCTCCTCCAGTAGCTAAATAAAATTCCTCTACTTGCAGCACGTCTCGATCTGCACCGTTTGGTTCCCAACCCAAACCGTATTCTGATAATACATAATTGATCACTTGGGCAGCTCTGGTGCGATCGCTTTGCACCCAATCACGAATTAAAAAGTCTTGATAATATTTTTTCATACCATTTGCTGGTCAAGTTTACACAGAAATTTTTCTGGCTCTATATCCCAATTTACTCAGCAAATAGCAATTCTTGCAGATTTTAGTTCTAGCCCTTCTAACTATCTTACTTCTGTCCATCTGGAGCGCTTGTGCTTGATAACTTTCATCTATAATGCTAAAGATTTCTCAAAAACCTCGCCACCCCTTGCCAAATTGCAGCTGACTTTTTATTACTCCCACTACCCCGACTCAAGTCTGACAAAGTGGGAAACGATGCACATTTAGCATAAGCCTCATTTCGCAAAACTTTTGCTAGGGCATGATTATTTTCTCGTAACCCTTCATAAAAAAAGAATACCTCACCTTGAATGCCAACTTGGCGATTGTATTCAATTGCCTGCACCAAATATTCTGGACTAATACAATAACTGCCAAGCTTCATCAGAATTCCTGGCGCTAACTTCGACAAGGTTGTATCAGTGAATTGTTGAGTTACCAGTTTATCAGCGATCGCCTGATAACTCCTAAAGTCACGGCGATAAATCTGGGGGTGAATCATATCGACTATTCCCCGCTTCAGCCATGTGGGTGAATCTTGCAGATATTCCTGAAAAGCCCAATCATGAATATTAGGTGCGATCGCTACTAATAAATTAGGATTCACTGCTTTGACTTGCTGATAAAGATGCGCCCAGAAATCAGTGAGAATATCTGCACGCCACTGTAGCCATTGCCTATCCTTGGGATTTTGTGGTGGGTTGCGATTAAATTCCTGCCGATAGCGTGTTAAAGTTAGTTGATCGTAGCCACCTTCACAGGGAAATGCTGGCAAGCGATCGTCCCCTTGAATACCATCAACATCATAATTTTTTACAACTTCTAGCACTAAATTCAATAAGAATTCCTGCACTTGGGTGTCGAGGGCATTTAACCACTCAAAGCCGTTTTTATTGAGTAAATTACCATTGCGATCGCGCCCAGCCCATTGGAGTTTTTTCTCTAAAATAATACCGCCATTTAAATTGTAAGAACTGGCAAAACCATATTCAAACCAAGGAATAACTTTCAAGCCAACTCGCCGCGCCTCTACCACCACTTCTTCTAAAGGGTCGCGTCCTACAGACATAGGGTCAATTTCAAACCCAAAATTCTGTAGCATTGTCTGACTCGGATACAAAGTTACACCCTGATTCCAAACAACGGGAAACACGACATTAAATCCCGTCTCAGCAAGAAAATCCATCGCCTCGGCAATGCGTTCCTTTGACCTGAGAACTTTACTATCAGTAGTAGTCAGCCAGATACCACGCGTTTCTATCATTGCCATTTTCAGAAACTAAAATTTTCTGCGCTCCACCCTCTAAACATTGACTAGCCGACGATACCGCGCCTGTATTATTGTATAAATCCCATAGGCAACCAAACCTAGCGCCACAATACCCAAGAGCCATGCTCCGTTAGGCTGTTGCGCTAGCGTCTGCAATGCTTCATCCAAACCTCCTGCGGCTGAGGCGTTGGACTGCCTTGCAGCTTCGATAAGAAACCAGCCGATAATACAAAATACTATACCCCGTGCCGCTAAACCAAATCTAGAAATCCTGATAACCCATTTGGCCTCTGTGTTGCTTAACTCAGTTAAATTGAGTTCTTTACGAAATTTGCCACTAAAAGCTTGATAAAACTGATAGAAGCCTAGAGCAATTATCAAGACTCCCACAGTTCCAACTAACCATTGACCAAAGGGTTGAGAAAGCAAACGTGCCGTCCAATCTTCGGTAGAATTACTATTTTTGCCGCTGTCTTTACCCATAACGATTTGTACAGCACTTAAGGCTAAACCTGCATAAATTACGCCATTAATTGCGTAACCAATTCGTATTGCTAAACCTTTGGCGTCGTTACCTTTATTTTCTGGGTCTTTAATTGCTTGTACAAAACGCCAAATTACATATCCAATCAAGCCAATTGCAATCAAAATTAGTAAAAACTTACCAAATGACTGATTGACAATTGTTTCGAGAGCGCCTTGGGTATCAGTTGTTTTACCACCCGTGCCAAAAGCCGCCTGTGTTGCCAGCAGTCCAACGATACCGTAAACTACTCCCTTAGAAACGTAGCCAAATCGTGCCAGTCGCTCAACCCAGGATGAGCGATGGTGTATTAATTGTTGTGTCATATTAGTTCAAAATAATTATGTCTATGTCTTAGCAATATATAGCCACAATTGACATCTACCTCAAGATAAATTCTCTAAGAGGTTTCCTAAGAATTGCTATTATCTACTGTCTTTCAATAGATGTTAAGCTAATCAAAATAATATTAAAGGTAGTATTATTATTTAGTACTTTATCAGGTTGAAATTGTATTAGTTATGTCTGTAATAAAAGAATCTTGGAAACACGAATATATAATTACCAATGGCGTGAAACTACATTACGTCACCCAAGGTGAAGGTCCCTTGATGTTGATGTTGCATGGGTTTCCTGAATTTTGGTACTCTTGGCGGCATCAAATACCAGAATTTGCCCAAGATTTTAAAGTCGTCGCTATTGACTTGCGTGGTTACAACGATAGTGATAAGCCGACAGAACAATCAGCTTATGTCATGGATGAATTTATCAAAGATGTTGAGGGAGTAATTAAAGGATTAGGATACGAAAAATGTGTTTTAGTTGGACATGATTGGGGAGGAGCGATCGCTTGGAGTTTTGCTTATGCTCATCCGGAAATGATCGAGCGATTAATTATCCTTAACTTGCCTCATCCTGCTAAATTTGCCCAAGGCTTACGCACTCCCCAACAATTGCTACGTAGTTATTACATCTTTATTTTTCAACTCCCGTGGATACCAGAATTACTTTTGCAATCTTCAGATTACCAAGCAATTGAAACAGCTTTTAAAGGCACAGCAGTTAATAAGAGCGCTTTCACACAAGCAGATATTAATGCGTATAAAGATGCTGCCGCAAAACGCGGTGCCCTCACAGGAATGTTGAACTATTACCGCAACATTTTTGGGCAGAGAATCCTAAATCCAAATTGGGGAATTCTGGAAGTGCCAACGCTGATGATTTGGGGGGAAAATGACACTGCACTCGGCAAGGAACTAACCTACGACACCGCAGCCTATGTCAAAGACTTTCAAATCAAGTACATTCCCAATTGTGGCCATTGGGTGCAACAAGAACAGCCAGAGTTAGTTAATCAGTACATGGTAGAATTTCTCAGGAGTTAGGCTAACAGTATTTGTTAAGCTAAGCTGCCTAGATGTTACATTTTGTCTTCAAAAGCGTCATTAATCATTGGTCATTGGTCGTTTGCAAATGACCGATGACCAACGACTAATGACAAAGGGTAACCTCACGAGTTAAGCTGCAACTTAAATGGGTAATACCTAACTAAACTAAAGCGTTAATTTTTCAAGTATAAATACTTATTAATCCAGCAAAACTCAGACGGTTGGCATAAGCTTTCCAAAAGATTTAACACTAATTTAACAGCAGTGGATTTTCAGAGTTTATTCGCGTAAAATAGCCAAAAATTAGAATAAATTGCAATTGTTGTGTTTCTATCACCCTTGCTTCGATATCACAACAAACTTGTTAGGTCAATCTGTAACCTGAAGAAGTTTGGTGAGATAATAGAACTGTGAGGTAAAGAACGGACGCAACTTGATAATCAAGGGGGAAAATTATGAAACTCCAGCTATTAGCGGCCACAGCCTTAGCAACTCCCCTATTTTTCATTAGCTCGGTTAGAGCTGAGAATCCGCAGGACTTACAAAAGCTGCTTTCTACTGGGGAATGTATCCAGTGTGATCTATCGGGAGCCAACCTTAGTGGCGCTCATTTAATTGGTGCTGACTTAAGAGGAGCTAAACTCCAAGGAGCCAACCTTGTAGAAGCTAACCTAGAAGGTGCAGACTTAACTGGTGCTAACTTGGCGGGTGCTAACTTAACATCAGCATATGTCACCAATGTGAATATGAAGCAAGCCAATCTCGATCGCGTAAATTTTACTCGCGCGACGATTCACGATTCTAATGTGTATAAAGCATCAATGAACGATCTCAATCTCACTGATGCCGAAATATTTAACACTGGAATCGGTATTGGTGGAGAAGATGCCGAAATTCCCGATTGGAAATAGGTTCAACTAAGTAGGCAGGTTCAAATAAACACAACAAAAGTTTTTGCAGATTTTTAATCAAAGAAACTAGCTGTTTGCAAGCATTTTCCCTAGACCTGCCCCTACAAAAATATTAAGATAAATAAAACCTTCTGCCTTGTAATTACTTCAACATGATGAGAGCAGAGGGATTTTTTTTATTAGCAAAAGATTTACAATTAGTAATTATTGTTTAATAACTGTCTTAAATGTTTTCACTAATCTGCTTAACTGTCTTATTATTCTTCAAATAATTACTCAACTGTTGACTTAATTGCTTTAGTCTAGGTATTGCTTTTTTTCTTTAATAGTCCAGTCAGGTCAGCCAGCTAGTCAGCTTTTTTTGATCGTAGATGGCAAGGTGAACAAGATTGGTGTTGGTAAGTATGACGAGCAGGCTCTGTTGGATATCCTAGCTGACGGTGATTATTTTGGCGATCGCGCCTTGGTGGAGTCAGAAAGCAGTTGGAAAGTTCACGATCAAAGCTATAAATAAGGGTATTGTCAATTTGTGACAATACCCTCAGATAAACAAGCTAATTTTTTCTAGTAACGTACAAGTTTAAGTTAATGCTTGAGCTGCTGCCGAAAGTAACTCATTTGCTGCTTGCTTCAACAATTCGGCTTTATCGGTCTGTTCCCAAGGCAAGTCTAAATCACTCCGCCCAAAGTGACCGTAAGCCGCGACGTCCTGATAAAAACGTCCGCCTCGTTCACTTGGTAAGTTACGTAGTTTGAAAGTATGGATAATCCCCGCTGGGCGCAGTTCAAAGTGCTGCTTAATTAATTCCAGCAAGGTTTCTTCATCTACTTTGCCAGTGCCAAAGGTATCCACTAGGATGCTGGTTGGCCGCGCTACACCGATGGCATAAGAAAGTTGGATTTCAACTTTTTCTGCCAACCCGGCAGCGACAATATTCTTCGCTACATAGCGAGCCGCATAAGCCGCAGAACGGTCTACCTTGGTGGGGTCTTTGCCCGAAAAAGCACCGCCACCATGTCGTGAATATCCACCGTAGGTATCAACGATTATTTTCCGTCCTGTCAGACCAGAGTCTCCTTGAGGACCACCAACAACAAATTTGCCAGTGGGATTGACTAAAAAGCGTGTTTCCTCATTTGGCTTAATGTCGATGTCGCCAAAAACAGGTTCAACTACAGCTGACCACAGGTCTTGTTTAATTTTGGCTTGTACCGCCGCGTCATCTGTGATTTCCCCAATACTGGCTGTATGTTGGGTGGAAATCAAGATAGTATCAATGCCTACAGCACGTCCATCTTCGTAAACTACAGTTACTTGGGTTTTGCCGTCAGGACGTAGGTATGGCAATTCACCTGTTTTGCGAACTGCTGCCAATCGGCGAGCAATACGGTGAGCCAGACTGATGGGCAAGGGCATCAATTCTGGTGTTTCGTTGCTGGCAAAGCCAAACATTATACCTTGATCGCCAGCGCCAATTTTGTCGAATTGTTCTTCACTATCTTGCTGGCGGGTTTCTTGGGCGGTGTTGACGCCTTGGGCAATATCAGGTGATTGTTCGTCTAAAGCTAGCAGAACGCTGGTGCTGTTGGCAGAAAAGCCGTTATCAGCATTGGTATAGCCGATTTCGGCAATTTTCTTGCGGGCGAGATTGACGAAATTCACATTGGCTTTGGTGGTGATTTCGCCTGTGATTAGCACTAAACCAGTATTAACTACTACTTCAGCGGCAACACGGCTACTGGGGTCTTGTGTCAGTAGGGCATCAAGAATGGTATCAGAAATCTGATCGCAGATTTTATCTGGATGACCTTCAGTGACTGACTCGGAGGTAAATAAATATCGACGAGACAAAGGTAGTTCCTCCTTCTTTGAGTATTTTCGCTGACTAAATGTGGGTATTTAGTTGAGCTACCTAATTTATGAAATCATAACAATATTTATACTTAAGTCGTTAGTCTCTTCTGAAGATCGATCAAAACTACTAACTACAGTTAAGAATCTGTAAAGAAAATAGAATTTGCACGAATTATTTTCTGCCAAAAATGTTTTTAACAATACAAAAAAAGCGGGACACTCCGAAAAGTGCCCCTGCAAGCTTTGACACAAACACTGCTGCTTTAAACCTGAACCGCTAACTTTGCTTCCGTAGCTGTCAAGCGCTCATAGGCAGCACGCATTTTCAAACCTGTAAGCACTTGGAAGAAACCAGTACCATTATTGGAACCAGGATACTCGCGGTGCTGGAGTAATAAGTGAGTCAATTCACCCTGATATTTAGTGGATGTATTGCTGAGATGGGTTTCGATGTAAATTACTTCTTCCAAGTTGTCAAATTGACCATCTACCTCTAGTACTGATACATAGCGACCGTAGTAAACATCTGAACCGTAGTACAGTTGCATACCAGGGTAGGAACAGGTCAGTTTGCGTCCACAGGGAGTCCAATTAATTGTTGACCCTTCATCAAATAGGTAGGTTGGCTCAAAGCCTTCCTTACCTTCCCGCTGGAGCATACGTACCCGTAAGACTCGACGCTCAGTGTCGTTTTTGATCAAGTTTGTGGGTAACACCTGAAGAACTACGTCAGCAAATTCTCTTTGTGGTTCAATAAACTTTTCAAAGTCAGGTTTACGAGAATTGATTTGTGCTAAGACATCTTCGTAGCGATGACCGCGTTCTGCCATATCTCGCTGGATTTTCCAGGCAATTTTGACTTCATCGCTAATGTCGAAATAAACGCTGAAGTCAATTAGCGATCGCACCCGTTCATCATATAAAGGATGCAGCCCTTCAACCACTATAATATGATTTGGCTCCACCCGCTCTGGCGGATCGATCAAGCCGGTTTCGTGGTTATAAATCGGCTTATCAATCGCTTGACCATTTTTGAGCGCTTTAATTTGCTCATACATCAGGTCAAAATTGTTCGCCCTGGGGTCTAGTGCAGTTATCCCTGTTTCTTTGCGCTGTTTGCGATCGAGGGAGTGATAGTCATCCAAGCAGATGACTGTCATTAAATCTTCACCAAATAAATCTATCAAACGACGCAAAAACGTAGATTTACCGCAACCAGAGTCTCCGGCTACTCCAATCAGTACCACGCGTTCCGGCTTACTTGTCATAAATCTCCTCTAAATACTAAAGTTGTGTCAATAATTTTTCACACAGCAGATTTTGAAGCCAGGAGTTTACCCCTTTGGTTTGTCCTGCGTTCTTGCTACCCAGCACTGCTATAAGACATCAACAAGTAAACAACAAACTCAAAACTCATAAGTTGCTACTCGTCGGATTAGCCTGAATCTTAAGTGCCGGTAAGTATTTAATCCTAGTGGTATATTTGATTTTAACAGAAGGGGGTATCCCATACAAGATTTGATGTCAAGAAGAATTAGTCTGGTTCACTAATCATTTTGATGATTCAGTTGTTAATTTCCCAAGAGGGATCGATGATACCGGTAAGTGTTCCACAGTTCTGTTGTCTGCTGGTTATGACTCTATACTATGGAGTTGTAATGGTATAATTCGTTTCTCTAGCAAACTTTTTGACGTTTCTAAATTTTATTGCCCCTCAAGGCTCAAAATATTTAAGACCAAAATCTATCCAACGAATGACTCCCTAACTTGCCTTAGTAAAATTCTTGGGTGTAAATTTATGGATATGCTCAAATAGGAGTGCCAGTGTTGTAAACATTCAACGATTCCGTTGACAAAAATAGTAAAATTTAGCCAGATATCCAAAACCCGATCGCCTTTAACCAATGGGTGAAAATCCCCATACTACAAGCTTCTTGTATTAAACATCTCCAAAACTCAAGGATAGGTAAAACAGCAAGTAAATTTGTTGATGGCGAAGGAATTACCAAGGATGTAGTCAGCAGATGCTTTTGCTCAGGAAACAGAGGGATTAGCAGTAATTCCATTCAGGTTTACACCTGGAAGTCAAATTACAAACTGTAATAACAAGCTACTGATGGAGGTTGACAGATTTTTCACATCAAGTGAAACTGATTATAGTTAGCTTAAATCACAGTTCTCTGTGTCGTTATATTCCTAGCTCGAGTTGTACTAGTCATGTAGTTAGACATGACCAAGTAATAAAATAGCTAAGAATATTTTGGGATAGTAGTAAATTTCGCCAAGTAAAACCAAGCATAACATGCTTTCAGGTGCATCAATTGATACGTTTGTGCTGTTTTGTACAGCATCATGTATTTGTAGACAAAATTTAGCGAAAAAGTATCGGTGGTAGTTAACGAAGAAAAGATTAAATTGATTCATTATTAACATTCTCCAAAAGACTTATCCTTTACCTTAGAAGGTGAACAGGTGTGTTTTTTACTATGCCTGCATGTCTTCGGTGAGTGTACTTAGCAAGGCATCAATTAATGATGCCGTTTTTCCAGAGTGTCAGTTTTATGAAACGAAAATCCGGTAAACTAAAGCTGACATGGCATGGGAACAGTTTTTTTTTGAAAAACGGTTAAGTAAATATCGGAGTGGTAGAACGAATGTACAATCAAGGTGCTGTTGAGGGTGCTGCCAACACAGAATTAGGTAGCCGCGTCTTCCTCTACGAAGTGGTAGGCCTGCGTCAGAGCGAAGAAACTGATCAAACGAACTACCCAATTCGTAAAAGTGGCAGTGTGTTCATCAGAGTGCCTTACAACCGCATGAATCAAGAAATGCGACGTATCACTCGTCTAGGCGGGACAATTGTTAGCATCCAGCCGGTAACTGCTTCAGGGCAAGTTAATGGTAAAGCCTCACTTGGGAATGCTAACAGCAAAGAGAGTGAGTTAGCTAAATCTGGGGAAACTGCTAACACTGAAGGAAATGGTAAAGCCACACCTGTGAATACTAAGAGTGAAGTCAAAGGCTTCGCTAAACCACCAGCTGAAGAACAGCTCAAGAACAAGGACAAGAAAGGCAACACCATGACTCAAGCGAAAGCCAAAAAAGACCACGGTGACGTTCCTGTTAACACTTACCGTCCCAATGCTCCGTTTATTGGCAAGGTAATATCTAATGAGCCATTAGTCAAAGAAGGCGGAATTGGTATTGTTCAGCACATTAAGTTTGACCTGTCTGGCAGTAATTTGAAGTACATAGAAGGTCAAAGTATCGGCATTATTCCACCAGGATTGGACAAGAACGGCAAGCCCGAAAAACTCAGACTGTATTCCATTGCCTCAACTCGTCATGGCGATGATGTGGATGATAAAACAGTATCACTGTGTGTCCGCCAGTTGGAGTACAAACACCCAGAAACTGGCGAAACAGTCTACGGTGTTTGCTCTACACACTTGTGTTTCCTCAAACCTGGGGAAGAAGTGAAAATTACAGGGCCAGTGGGTAAGGAAATGTTGTTACCCGAAGATCCTGAAGCCAATGTGATCATGATGGCAACCGGAACAGGTATTGCGCCAATGCGGGCTTACCTGTGGCGTCAGTTTAAAGATGCTGAAAGAGCAGCTAACCCAGAATACCAATTTAAGGGATTTTCCTGGCTAATATTTGGCGTACCTACAACTCCAAACCTGTTATATAAGGAAGAACTGGAAGAAATTCAACAAAAATATCCTGATAACTTCCGCCTGACTGCTGCCATCAGCCGCGAACAGAAAAATCCCCAAGGCGGTAGAATGTATATCCAAGACCGCGTAGCTGAACATGCTGATGAACTGTGGCAGTTGATTAAAAATGAAAAAACCCACACCTACATCTGCGGTTTGCGAGGTATGGAAGAAGGTATCGATGCAGCCTTAACTGCTGCTGCTGCTAAGGAAGGCGTCACCTGGAGTGATTACCAGAAGCAACTCAAGAAAGCCGGTCGCTGGCACGTAGAAACCTACTAAGTGCTAAATTCCAAGTGCTGTTAGCGGTAGCGGGGCGTTTAGCCCGTTCTGAGTTATGAATGAGTAGGGTGGGCAATGCTCACCCTACAATTGTTTTGTTATGAATATTGTAAATAGCTGAGGAAAGAGTTCTCAGTTCTGAAGGGTAAAGTACTAACTACTTCTTACTACTCAGCACTCAGCACTTAGCACTCAGCACTTAAAAATAAATTGGGTGCAAAATTTGTGGGTGTGAAACTAGGAATACTGGGATTAGGAACTGTGGGAACGGGTACAGTACAGTTGTTGCAAGATAAAACTGGGCGTCACCCGTTGTTGCAAGAGATAGAAATATACCGGGTGGGAGTACGATCGCTAGATAAACCCCGTGCAGTAGAATTGCCCACGGATGTGTTGACCACAGATTTAGAAGCCATTGTCAACGATCCGGCGGTGGATATAGTTGTGGAAGTCATGGGTGGACTAGAGCCAGCGCGATCGCTCATCCTCAAAGCTTTAAGTAATGGTAAGCATGTAGTCACCGCCAATAAAGCAGCGATCGCTCGCTTTGGGGCAGAAATTTTCACAACTGCCAATCAAGCCGGCGTATACGTCATGTTAGAAGCCGCTGTGGGTGGTGGGATTCCCGTGATTCAACCCCTCAAGCAGTCCTTAAGTGTTAACCGTATTAATACTGTAATTGGTATCGTTAACGGTACAACTAACTACATCCTCACAAGGATGCAAACAGAAGGGAGCAACTTCAACGATGTTTTGGCTGATGCTCAACGCTTGGGTTATGCTGAAGCTGACCCCACAGCTGATGTTGATGGCTTAGACGCAGCAGATAAAATTGCCATCCTGGCATCATTAGGTTTTGGTGGACGTATTCACCTCAAAGATATCTATACTGAGGGAATTCGGCAAGTCAGCAAAACAGATATTACCTACGCCGAAAAATTGGGATTTGTAATTAAATTGTTAGCGATCGCCAAAAGAATTACATCGGCAGAAGAAAATGGGGGGACGCTCTTACGTGGGGACGCGGCGACATTTTCTCTATCTCCTCTGTCGGTAAGAGTTCATCCGACCTTAGTACCGAAAGTACATCCTTTGGCTAGCATCAACGGTGTTTACAATGCCATCCTTGTGGAAGGAGAACCCATCGGGCAAGTAATGTTTTTTGGGCCTGGTGCTGGTGCTGGTGCAACTGCCAGCGCTGTAACATCTGATATTTTGAATTTAGTTGCTGTCCTCAAAACTAATACAGCAGTTCCAAATCCCTTATTAGCTTGTGGACATCAGGAATATTGCCAAATTGCGCCGATGGCAGAATTGATAACTCGGTTCTATGCCCGTTTCCTCACGAATGACCAACCTGGGGTTATCGGTAAATTGGGCACTTGCTTTGGTAACTATGGCGTCAGCTTAGAGTCAATTGTTCAAACTGGCTTTCAAGGAGAACTAGCAGAGATTGTAGTTGTTACCCATGATGTGCGGGAAGGGAACTTTCGTCAAGCTTTGGCAGAAATTCGGGATTTTGAAGCGATAGAAAGTATTCCTAGCTTACTGCGCGTACTTTGAGATTACATGATTGACACTCCCCCGCTACACTGCAAAGCAGTGTAGCGGGAGATTCTTGCCTCTGAGAAACACGCTTTTTGGCACAAGTACCAACGAGTCTTATACCGTTTCACTTTAAGACTGATACAGATGGCAGGCAGGGGAAGCAGGGGAAGCAGGGGAAGCAGGGGAAGCAGGGGAAGTAATTTGTATCAATAATTTAGTGAAATGGTATTACTGTTTCTTTGCAAGCTTGAATTTCTGCGTGTCCCGCAGTATTTGTAGTAATTGTCCATACTTTTTTTCCAGAGCCATTCTAACTGCATGGTGAAAGCGGTCTTTGGCCATTCAGCTTTTTGTGAAAATTGATCGGGACACTTAAGTGGTATCTCAATTTTATTCACTAAGGTGCTAACCTAGCCTTACCTAGACGCTGCTTTTCATACCATTGGGCGATCGCAGGTGCCCAATCTGCAAAGTGAGGCCACATCATTTCACACAACTTTTGAATTTCAAGTTGAGCATCTTTCTTATTTCTCAGGTCACAAAAATGCAAGAAAGACCTTAAATTGAAACTAACTACAAAATGCTGACGATAGTCAAAAGGCACTTTACCTCTGGCGTGTTCTTCAGACATTCCACCTTCAAAATCGGCTTTATATCGTTTAGCTGCTTCTAGACACCACTCCAAATCCGCTGCTCGTTGTTCTGGTGTGTAGTGGTACTTTTTCCCTTGCCTGTCTGTGTAATAACCAACGGGACGCAGATAAATAACATCTTCTATGTCCTTTTTGCCTTCTACTACATCAATAAATTGGTTCCCGGTATAACGGAAAGAGTTATGAACTACCATGCCATTAGCAACAAAATTATGCCAAGATCCTTCTACTTCTATGTCATAAGTCATTTGTTGTCCAAGGTATTCTACACTTTTCACTTTGACTGGATGCGCTTGGAGTTTTTTGCTCAGTGGCTTTGGTTTAGGTTGCCAATTTTCTGTATCTATAATGGGGTTGTAAAATTGAGCAAATTCCGTTTCTTGGTTGTTCTGATGAATAGATTCGTGACACTGTTTGCATAAAGTCACTAAATTTTCAAAGTCATAAGCATAGGATTCATCAGCATAAACTGGTACTAGATGGTGAGCATGAAGAATACCACCCCGAACTCTACATTGTTGACAAATATAGTTAAACTTATCGTGTACTACTGGCGCAATTTCCCTTGTCCATGCACCTATTAGCTCACGCTCAGTAGATGTACCCCCTTTCCAAAAGTTCGATTCTTCTCCTCTTCTGGTATATTTCTTGGCATTCTCAATACGTTTTTGACTACTTTCTTCTGATAGGTTTAAATTGTAACCACCTTTACCCTTATTCCACGGTTTTTTTGTGCCAGGGGATCTCTTATTCAAGGATAATCCGTAAGCATAAACCCATTTTTTAATTGCTTCTATTGAGCAGTTAGCCAATGCTGCTATTTCATCAGCATGAAGTCCTCGATGAAGTTGCTCTTCTAACCAAGCTTTGTCTCGATAAAGTGCATTAGAGTTATAGTTCCAGGGTTGATGACCATGAGAAAATTTACTATCTTTTTGGTTTAAAGATAATCCATATCTATTAGCCCAATTTTTTAGTGTATTGATTGAACATTCAGACATTTGTGCAATCTCTAATGTAGACAATCCTTTTACAATCTGAGATTCCAGCCATTCTCGATTTCTGTAAAGCCCATTGCCTACTACTGCCATACCATTACACATTACATTGCATGGCTTAGTCATTTTGGCTACACTACCATCAAGATTAGTAACCAAACCAACTGCATCACCCATCTTTTCCCAGCCTTCTGAAGTAAAAAGGCGATGATTAACGGTACAATCTAAGGTTTTTCCATCTTCTAAAGTTACTCGGTAGACAGGCTGAAGACCACTGCACATTAGATCTTTAATATGTCCAACTTCAAATAAGCCAGTTTCTTCGTTTAGAACTCGCAGGCGCATTTTGCGGATACGTTGTTTATAGTCACGTCGATATTGACCGGGTGGTTGTCCATTTCTACCGCGAATCGACCGTTGACGAATGGCTTTTTCCCCATTAGTCCAAAGGTCGTATAACCCTCCAATGGTTTTTTTCAATTTCTGGTTAGTTTGACCTTCACAGTTAACGAAGGTAATTTCTGTATCAGATGCTAGACATTGAACATCAAACGATACTCCAACTCGATGAGTACGTGCCTGCTGCATAACACTGTGGGGAAAATAACCACAGTTGAAAACAATCTGGGGATGCTCTAGAGGCCCATAATGTCCTCTTTCTCCCGCTAAAAGTCGCTTGACAATAATTTCACCGCTTTGTGACTCCGAAGGCCATGAGTCGCGCTCATCAAACACGAACCCATCGGTATAGTCTTGGTGCATCGCGGCATAGATCAGCTGCTGCGGGTTTGGGGTTTTGGCAATAACCTCTACTCGAAATCGATGCATTGGCTGTATGGAACTGGATTTGTGATTGAGAGGGCATCAGAACAGAGAACAGAGCCTATGAAAGTTAAACATGGCTTTGAACTCAATCCTTGATCATACTCTGCCGTGGACTTCTACTTAAACACATTCAGATACTTTACAAATATTAATAACTTTGTTACACTTCTTTACATAAGACAAAACAGGGGATAATCACATGCGTACAACCGCCGCTATCATTGACGACCAAGGCAAATTAAACAACTTTGCGCTTGAGCCAAAAGTTTATGTAGACGAGCAAGGCGATCGCACTGGCTTCACCACATACGCAGAACTGCTCAACGGTCGTCTAGCAATGATTGGTTTTGTTTCTCTGATAGCATTAGAAGTACTAACAGGACACGGAATCATTGGTTTTTTGACAAGCCTGTAATAACTGATTTATATAAAATAACTTTGAAAACAATTAAGAGACGGGAAATTTCCCGTCTCTTAAATTTATGGAAAATTTAGTGATATGTTGAAAACATACTGATAGCAAAAGCTTTTATCAGGGTAAAAATATCGGGTGAACTATGGCTTTAACAGCTTCAACAATGTTGCCGCTAGGCACCAAAGCACCAGATTTTCATCTACCAGAAGTTGTATCTGGAAAGACAACTTCACTTTCGACCTTTGCAGATAAAAAAGCGCTGTTGGTAATGTTCATTTGTCGGCATTGCCCATTTGTCAAGCATGTGCAACAAGAATTAGTGCAGATAGGAAAAGATTATTTCACAAGTGATTTAGCGATCGTTGCCATTAGTGCTAACGACGCGAAGAATTATCCAGATGACGCACCTGAATCTTTGCAGGCATTTGCTACAGAACAAGGATTTACTTTTACATTATGCTATGACGAGAGCCAAGAAACAGCAAAGGCTTACACAGCAGCTTGCACACCAGATTTTTTTGTATTTGATGGTTCGCGCCAACTTGTTTATCGTGGACAATTAGATGATAGTCGTCCTAGTAACGGTAAACCTGTAACGGGTGCAGATTTACGTGGAGCCATTGAAGCAGTGTTAGCAGATAAACCTGTTACAACTGAGCAAAAGCCGAGTGTTGGTTGCAACATTAAATGGAAACCTGGAAACCAACCGAGCTATTTTGGTTGAAAGGGGCATGGGGCATGGGGCATTGGGCATTGGGCATTGGGCATGGGGCATTGACAATGTTGACTGTTGTTATTATTCGCCCCTCTGCCCCTTTTCCCCTCATCTCCCTACTCCCCACTCCCCACTCCCCTGATATCAATGCTTAATTTCCAAATTCAGGATGTAGCATCCTAGTTGGATTTTTTCTGCCCACAATTCATATTCCAGTCGTAAATGTTCTGGTAAGGGATGTCCGTTGAGAGTTAGGCTACTAGTAAAATTTCGTAAACGAATCGGATCGTTAGATTGCAACGACTCAGTTGGCAACCAATAACGACTAATGCCATAAACACCCTGTTCCCAGAAGTGACGATAACTCACTTGGGCGTTACCTTGCATAGTCATAATTACTCGATATGGGGAAATCTCCAACCACAAAATTCTCGGACTGCTAGGAGCGTAGGCTTTGCTTTTACTTTGAGGAGAAGCATCCTCTGGACTGAGGACACTCTCGACTTCGCAAGTAATTAGGGGCGGTGCAGTCAACAGTAAATGAAATCGGTCAGTATCTTTTTGATACAATGTCCCGGCAGTTTCAACAACAGACCAGATTGGTAGGTCAGTAGAAATAATTGATAAGCACACGGGCTTGCGATGATGGGTCAGCATGGGAGCGATAAGGGCTAAAAGCTATTGAACAAAATGAAATGAACACTAGGAGTCTAATAGTCAGGGTAAGAAACTAAATAGTAAAACAGGCTTAATATTAACTGAATTCGCTGATTGACTAAGCTACACAAATTGTGATAAAAACAGGCAAGACGTAAGCCCAGACAGCAAAAACAGCGGTTTTTCTACAGAGAGCTAATTTGTAATTAAAGCTTGTAAATATTCTAAAGCTATAGACCGAAAACAGTGGGAGTCTTTAGTAGATGCAAAAAAAACTTCTTGGGGGGACTTACCGTAGATTTGAGTAAGTTTCATACAAGAAAAAGCGTAGGATACTAGGAAAGAAGTAACCAGCAGCAGCAAACCAACTCGCCCAGGAACTTCTAGCGTATTCAAGAGCCAGTGTATCCTACTGTTGCCTTCTGTCATAACCGTAGAAATTCCAGAAGTCTTTTCTATTTACTTTGAGGGCAGTGGGGGAGATGGGGGAGCAGAGGGGAGAATTCGCTCCTAACTCAGCACTCCTAATACCATTTCACTAAAACCCTGATACATATAGATTTCGCGTAGGGGCACAGCTGTGCATTGGTGTCAACTTAAGCCTGGGCGAATGGAATTCGCGGCTACACAGGCAAAGTCCGCCTACGCGGACTAACAGAAAATTAAGGGTTTTGAAACCTGCGTAGGCAGGTTTTGTTTGTGTAGACGCGGTTTCTAACCGCCCGTTTCACGTTAAGTTGACACCAATGGGCATTGCCGTGCCCCTAGCAACGTATTTATATCATAATTAAAGTGAAACGGTATAACTCAGCACGTGGCTCATCGCCCCGCCACCGCTAACAGCACTCCCAATGCTTCATCCTGGTACTAAAAAGTCAAAGTGGTACGAAGTACACCTACAACTGCTGTGTCATTGGCGCTAAATCCTTCGGGGTTGAATAGCCAAAATACGCCAGGGGTAATGCTGATATTGTCATTAACCCTGTAGTTAAAGAAAGTTTCTAAATGGTAAGGAGTCGTGTCTTCAGGACGAACAGCAATTCCCCCTGTAGACTGTCGGTAAAGCGGCTGTCCGAAAATTACTGCGGCTGCGTTTCCTTTACCGAAGATGTCTCTAATATGCAACCCAGCTGACCAGCTACTAAAGGTTGTGGAAGCATCTACATTCGACAAATTGGCGAAAAGCAAAGCACCCGATACTGAGAAAGATGTTTGAGGAGTAAATCGCCAGGTTGCCGTTGCACCAACAGAATCGACCTTGATAGGCTCACTGAGAATTGCTAGCGTGGCATTACCACCCGCTTGTCCCAGCTGTGCTGCACTGGGAGCAAACCGAATCGATGCAATATCGGCGCTACTCAGACCTGTACCCAAAATGTTGATTTCGTGGTAACTGTGTGCGTAGTTAATTCCAATATCAAGATTTGAAATTGGTTTCAAGGTAAGTTGTGCCGCAACTGCTCCTGTGCCGCTAAAGAAACCTCCCCCCAAAGGTGTGTTCAAAACACCGAGATCTTGGGGTAAGGATGACGCACCGTTACCATATATAACTCCAAGTCCTAGTTGTTTTGAAGGATTCCACAAAAAACCGGCGCCTGCAAGTAAACCGCTACCAGAAGTACCCCCGGTAATTCGTACAGCAGCGTTATAGCCTGCAAATCGAGAAATTGCTCCCTGGCTGTCGCTGGCGTAGGGAGTGATGGCAGGAAACACATCTGTAATCTCTGCATTTGTGGCGGCAAATACGGCAAATTGTTGGGACAAGGGTAAGACATACGCTAGCTTGTAGAGACTAACGGAATTGGTTCCGCCATCAGCTTGCAATGTCTGAGGACTAAAACCAGGAAATTCTGGCTCAAAGCTTAACTTAGTTGAACCTGCGCCCAACAAACTCGAATTTGGTAATAATTGTCCTTGAATGGTTCCCCGACTATAAAATGAATCAGTTGCTCTAAAGTTGTAAGCTTGGAGTCCAACAATTAACAAGTCTTTGCCATTAAAGCTACTGGTGAGATTTAGTCTGACACGATTATTGAAGACAACATTGGCATCTTCACTACCTGGTTCTCCACCCGTGGCTGCTGCTAAAGATAAAATCGCTTCACCATTAAGTTTAGTAGTGGTAGAAAATTGTTGCTTTTCTAAGGTAGCTGTCCGACTTTCCAAGGCATCTACACGACCACGTAATGTTGCTAGTTCAGCTGCAAATTCTTCTTGGAGTTTTTGCAGAGTTTCTAAATCTTCTTTAGTGACCAAATCAACAATATTGGAAGTAATCCGTTCGTTAATTCTGTCTAGGCAAGCATTCAAGCCGGCAGCAAA
The DNA here is from genome assembly GCF_014698115.1 of Nostoc sp. FACHB-973. Lineage (GTDB taxonomy): Bacteria > Cyanobacteriota > Cyanobacteriia > Cyanobacteriales > Nostocaceae > Nostoc > Nostoc muscorum. The sequence continues at coordinate 35,603 of NZ_JACJSJ010000005.1, read as the reverse complement.
TTCGTAACGAGTTAATGCACGATTTCCTCTGTATGTGCTGTCAGGATATCCGGCAATGCAACCATAACGTTCCACTACAGATTGTAATGCTTGGAAAGCCCAGTCTGTTGGTCTGACATCAGATAATTGAGATACAGAGTTGACCTGAGGAATCCCATCAGTATTCGGGGATTGACTATCAATACTAAAATTAGGCTGTGTATCAGAAGGATTTGCAACTGTAGGATACGCTCCCAGTGAAATCGAACCTGTGACTAAGCACAACAAACTGACTCTTGCAATACACCTTAATTGCTCGTGATTCACATTTATTCCTCACACACAAATACAATATTTACTGATTTTTTTTGACAACCAATAGGTTTTTTTTAATGTTTGAGCTAATACAGTTTTGTATTCATAATTTGAATTTATTTGCTGTCAAATTATTTTGACAATTAGTCCCCTAATGACCTTGGGAACTGAATATGCAAACGAAATATGTATGAATCACGTTTCTGTGTTAAAAGTTTGCCAGTTAAACATGTCAATCCCTGATATCAGAATTCCTCTGTACAGGATTCACATAATTAATAACTAAACCAACACATCGGCTCATATAAATCTAAGTACACATAGAGCTATAAAATTAATCTTCAACAATTAGGTAGCAACAAGCAAGCACCTAGCTCGTTGGGAAAAGTAATTTCATAGCTCTGTTGATATACTTAGATCCTATTGGTATACCGTAGATTTCAGTATTTGTACTTTATCACGGCAATTTCGGCAAAATCAACGTTTTTTTTGTGACAGCCGAATAATATTAACTTATACAGCAGGAGTCAGAAATCAGAATAGCTTTGGACTATTCAGCATTAAGGATTTTTGGTACTTTGAAAAATTCGCCTTCCTGTTCAGGGGCACCGTTGAGGATGCTTTCACGGTCAGGATAGGGTTGTAGGTCATCTTCTCGTGTGACATTACTAACATCTATTGCCCGTGTTGTTGGGGGCACATCACTAACATCTAGTTCGTTGAGTTGTTGAATATAATCCAGAATACTTCCCAATTGAGTAGTGAATTGTTCCTCTTCTTCTGGAGTTAACTCTAAACGAGCAAGATTAGCTACTTTGTGGACTTGTTCTTGGTCAATCATACATTGTTATTGGGCATGGGGCATGGGGCATGGGGCATTGGTTATTTGTCATTAGTCATTGGTTATTATCAACTGGCAAAAGACAAGTGACTAATGACAAAGGACAAATGACTAGAAGAATACGTCAATTTGCGATCGCCCTGTAGTTTTCAACCAGTTTTGGGCTTCAATGTAGTTATTGGGAGCCATGCGAATAGCTCGAATCCAATAATCTGCGGCTTGGTCAAATAGTGCCTCGCCACCATCTTCATCTCCAGCTTCTTTGGCTTTTTCGCCTTGGTAGTGATAAATGACGGCGATGTTGTTCAAGGCTTGGGGTAGGCGTGGGTTTAACTCAATTGCTTGGTGATAAAGTTCTAAGGCCTTTTCGTGGTCGCCGTTGCTGGCATAGATTAACCCCATATTGTAGAGAATGTAGCCGCGATCGTTGGTATCTTCCTCTAGTGTTAGAGCTTCTTCATAGTATTCCAATGCTTCGGCATATTCTCCTTCTGCTTGGGCTGACATGCCATCTCGATAATACACAAAGGCTTCTTTTGCTTTTTTGTTAGTCGGCAGGATCTTCAGGATGATATCCGCCATTACTGTAAAGGATTTGTCAACAAAATTATCGTTTTTTTGCGTTCTTGGCATAGTTGTCTCTGGGTGTTAGGTGTTGGGTATTGGGTATTGGGGACTGGGTATTAGGAAAACTCTTCTCTAGTCCATAGTATACAGTCCTAGTCCCCAGTCCCTAATCCCTAATCCCCACTAATGGGAATGATGCATTCCGGACTATTATGGCGAGAGTTGTTTACTAAGGTGCTAACTGGATAGGCAGTCATGGCTGGTGCTGGATAGGGACGCAATAGCTGTTGTAGGGTTTGGGGCGTTTGCACTTGGGAATCTAGCCATAAATCGTAATCTTGCGGCTCTAGAATCACTGGCATCCGCTCGTGGATGGGTTGGAGTAATTCGTTGGCTGCTGTTGTCAAAATTGTACAAGAAATTATTTCCTCATTGGCAGTCGTTCCCGCTTCGGGTTGCCGTAGGCATCGCCATCTCTCCCATAAACCTGCAAAAGCGAAGGTTTGCCCATCTTGGAGACGAAAATAAAATGGCTGCTTCTTACCGCCTTGTTGACGTTGCCATTCATAAAAGCCATCAGCTAGCACTAAACAGCGTCGATGCTTAAAAGCTGACCGAAAAGCCGGTTTTTCAGCAACAGTTTCTGCCCTAGCGTTGATTAATTTTGCCCCTATTCCTGGATCTTTTGCCCATGAGGGAATTAAGCCCCAATACAACTGCTGAAATTCCCGCTTTCTGCTTTCAGGATTTTGTAACACTGTTGCAACTTTTTGCGTAGGTGCAATGTTATATTCGGCTGCTAAATCTGGAAGTTGCTGAACATCGAAAATTTTAGCTAAAGCTTTTACTGACTGGTTTAGAGTAAATCTTCCACACATACTTTTATTCTCGACCACTGACTAAATTAAACATCTCATTTTCTAAATAAATAATGTTTTTTTTATTTTTTGGGATGATTTTATCTGGGGAGCAAGAAGTTAAATATAAAAGAAAATATCCGGTTTTTGGAAAATATTTTGGTAAGATATTGTATTTTGAACCCTTAGTTATCAACATATTACTTACTGTATTTTATCATGGAAATACTGCGTTTGTACGATTTTTTACCTTCTGGTAATGGTTACAAGATACGTCTTTTATTGACACAGCTAGGTATGCCTTTTGAGAGAGTAGAGGTTAATATCTTAAAGGGGGAGACTCGAACAGCAGAATTTTTAAGTAAAAATCCCAATGGCAAGATTCCCGTTTTGGAAATCCAACCAGGAAAATATTTGTCAGAGTCAAATGCTATATTGGTTTATCTGAGTGAAGGTACAGAATTTTTACCTTACGATCGCTTTTTGCGATCGCAGGTGCTGCAATGGTTATTTTTTGAACAGTATAGCCATCAACCTTTTATTGCCAGATCGAGATTTTGGATTTCTATTTTAGGTAAACCTGAAGAATATAGTGAAGCTATAAAGCAAAAACGTGAACCAGGTTATGCAGCACTTAACTTGATGGAAAAACACTTAACTGATCGCACTTTTTTTGTAGGAGAGCGTTACACAATTGCTGATATTGCCTTGTTCGCCTACACTCATGTAGCTGATGAAGGCGGGTTTGAGTTGACACAATTTCCTGCTATCCAAGCTTGGATAGAAAGAGTCAAAGCGCAGTCCAGGTATATTAGTATTAAGGATGTACACAAAGATATAGAATATTAAAAATTCTGTTTTGCAAGCCTGTGCCTCTCGATTCCTGGTCGCATCAAGTGATACATAATATTACATGAAGCTTTCCCAGGCAGTAAACCAGTAAAGACAAAATAATCAGCACTAGATAGCCATATCAATTTCAATTAACTTTTGTCGGGAGGACAAACCAGACTTAATTCTGATATCAGATTTTGGCACACCAAATTTCTCTGCTAGAAGTTTAATTAACTCTTCATTAGCCTTACCATCAACTGGGGGCGATTTTAAATAGACGATCAGGCTACCATCTGGTTGTTCTTCGATTTTTTGCTGTTTTGAGTTAGGTTTAACCTTAACTTTTTTTTGCATAACCGATTTTTTGTAATTGTTGCAGCCAGAACCAACCTAAGATACAACCCAACAGGTAATGAGGAAAATCCCACCAAACAAAGCTAGTACCAAGTAACAATTTACCTATGAAGGTGGCGCGAATCTCGTCTAATAGTGGCGGATGCCAAAGTTGCAAGAATTCTATTATACAGGTGATGACAAAAACCCATATTGGAATTTGGATTACCGCTGCTCGACTTCTAAAAAAGCAAAATCCAAACAGACACCAAAATATTTCGTAAAGTATATCTCCTCCGTAGTCATTAAACCACTTATAGCCGGGGCTAGCGTAATACTTAAAGAAAAAACCCATCGGTACAACGATGAGCATAGAAAGAATAATATATATTGTTTGGTTTTGGTTCCGGCGCATTTTCTGAAAGGTTAGAGACTAAGCAAAATTTTAGCCTCTGTACAATCGTTTCTTAATAGTTCGTAATATTGAATATTAATTACGAACAGGACTTACGCACAAGTAACGGAAAATCAAACCGCAGAGGACGCAGAGGACACCGAGGAATGAGAGTTTCAGAGAGTTCTTGCGTAAGTCCTATTACGAATTACGAATTACGAATTACGAATTATTTAATTATGGATATCTTCGACTACCAGCACCCACTACACCGATTTTGTGGCGATAGGAGAGTTCAGCACCGAACCAGCCGGAAGCACTAGTGAGTGTACCAACAATCGCCGAGAGAACCAATCCCCAAGGTATTATTCGGGATTCAGGGTCACCCAAGCGCAGGAGGAAGTTAACGAGTGTTAAAACCAGGATAGAAACGTTAAGTATCAAATGCACCCAACCGGCGGTACGCTTGCGGACTCGTTCGATTTTCAAAAAGTCACTCAGACCGATCGCGGCTGCGAGGAGGCCTCCAGCTAATCCGAGTCCGATTAACCATAGCGAAGCCCTAGCCCAGAAGAAATCATTAGTTAACCAGTACCCGAAATCGCTTCCCAAAGCGGCGGCTAAAAAGGCGATGGGAAAGATCACACTCAGGGGGTGGAGGGGATGTCCGGCGATCGCAACTGTGCTGGGTACGCCACTATCACGATACTCACTATCGTTACTTTCAATAACTGGTGGAATATTTGGAAAAGGTGTTGAATTTGTTTGGGTTGTTTCTGTAGTTTCCATTATTAGTATCCTGAGTTTATGAGTGTCTATTTTTAAGCAGAGGGAATTCGTTCTACATAAGCTTGGGCTTGCAGAGTGAGTTTACCTACTTCTACTTTTAGTTGGTTAACTTGCAGGTTCATTCCCTCCAAATCAAAGTTACTCAAATTCAAAATTTCGCTGGTTTGATCTATCAAAGCTTTTGTCAAATCTGGCGATATTTCTTCACTTTCGCCATACTCAACATTTTCCAGAGAAACACTTTTTCCATTAGCACTGATCCAAGGTACTGCTGAAAAGACAACTTGCTGATTTTCGCCTGTTTCTACTAATTTAACGCTGGCATTTAGTGCTATTTTTCCATCACCAGGTAGCCGAAAGTCTACATGTTGCGGTTCAATAGTCGTCTGTTGTCCGTTAACGTGTATTTTTTGATTTTGTAGTTGCGAGCGCACATATTCAGAGTTAAAGGCGCGATTGATATCGGCTTCGGTTAAAACAACTCGTGTACTAGCTTCAGCAGGTTTTGTGAGTTCAATTTTGCCAAAAGCCACGCTCAGAGGATTGATGGCAACACTACTCATTTGCATTTCCAATTCCTCCATCCGGAGGTCTTTCTGCATTACTAAACCTTCGCCTTCGATTGTGACTGCATCTACCTCTCCCTGAACCACTTTGAGTGGATCGGTTTTGATATTTACATCTAAATTTTCTACTTCATCTAACTGGCTAGATAATCCTATTTTTGCCGCTTTATTCAGCGCCTGTTCTCCTAATCCAGGACTCTCTGGCATTATTAAATTAACTCCTACTTTAAATATCATAACCTTGAGTCAATTTAATAAATTTACCTCAAAATTTTATCTATCTGGCGATGTAGTAAAGTTGTAAATGCTGTCTATCCAAAAGTATAATGATATAATTTTTAATATTTTTTGTGTCTATAGCTTTTGAACTCACGTTACATTACTATCATAAATGTTAAAAATTGATGACATTTGATTCTTTCAGTTAGGAAATCAGCAGTGCCACCAAATAACCGTACTCCCACAAACCAAACTCAACGCTGGAAGTTTTTACAACTTTTTGGACTCGTAAAACGTAATCCTCTTTTCATTTCACGGTGGGTTTTACGCTGGGTCGTGGTGGGGACTGTTTGTGGTCTATTTGCAAGTTTGTACTGGATTATTCTGGAACTGATGACTCACCAACTAGAAAAATTTGAGGGTGTGAGTCTGCTAATAGTTATGCCCATAGCTGGATTAATTGTTGGCTTAGTAATTCATTTTTTAGGCAATCCTGGGGAAATTGCTGTAATTGTCGATAATATCCATTTTCGTGGCGGACGTTTGGATGCACGAAAAAATCCGGCGATGATTCTCGCTTCTTTGGTTAGTATCGCTGCTGGGGGTAGTGCAGGGCCAGAAGCGCCATTAGTGCAGGTTACAGGTTCTTTTGGTACATGGGTGGGCGATCGCCTCCGTCTTGAGGGCGAAGACTTGAGATCCACGAGTTTAGCAGCAATGGCGGCTGGCTTTACCGCCTTGTTTGGCGCACCATTAGGTGGGGCGATGTTTGCCTTAGAAATTCTTCACCATCAGCATATCGTCGAATACTACGAAGCTTTAATGCCAGCGATCGTTTCTAGTTGCGCTAGTTATTTAGTATTTGCCTTCATCACCCATTTGGGAATTGCTCCCACCTGGCATTTTCCCCAATACAGTTTAGAGAACATCGATGATTTTGCTGTGGCTATCCTGTTTGGAATCATCGGCGCTGTTGCAGGTTGGATTTTTATGGTCATTTTTCGCGGCTGTGACAGGTTGTTGGCGATGCTTCCCGGCCCGGTTTATGTACGCACCACATTAGCAGGATTGGGCTTAGGTTCTTTAGCAGCTTTTTTACCCCTAACCCGCTATTTCGGACATGAAGAATTAGAGTCAGTCCTAAGTACTAATTTTTCAGTTGTTTTTTTGTTAATTTTAGCCTTGGGTAAGATGGCATCTATCAGCATCACAGTCACTGGTGGGTGGCGTGGTGGTTTCATTATTCCCTTATTTTTTACTGGTGCTTGTATTGGTAAAGCAATTGCAATTTTAATTCCGGGGTTGAATCCTGCACTAGCTATGATTTGTACAATGGCAGCTATCAATGCAGCGGTGACACGTACACCCATAAGTACAACTTTGTTGTTATCAAAATTGACTAATTTTAGCCCTTTGACGCCAATCCTTTTTGCTAGTTTAATTGGGTTTTTTCTCGCACCAAAAGTTCCTTTTATAGCTTCTCAACTTAAATCACAGCAATCTCTTGAAGAGATACAAAGTTAATTCGTAATTCGTAATTCGTAATTCGTAATTAAATAAGTAAAATACAGAGATGATTTGAAAATATTTTTTGCTGGTCTGCGATCGCCTAATACTCAGGACAAGTGATAATGCTTGTCAAGACCTGATATTGAGTTCATTCAGTTAGCGTTGCTCACCGCGTCACCCCACCCCGGTTTTGTCTAAAGCCAAAACCGCCCCTCCCCTTAGTAAGGGGAGGGGTAAAACGTTTGTGGGATAACTGTTTGAGCTTAAGTTGGCACCAATGACAGCTGTACGCCCCTACTATGGAATATTTTTTTCTTTGGAAGTCCCTGATCAAAAAAATGAAGCCTGAAGAATGAAGGCTAAAAAATTTTATACTTCATACTTCATACTTCATGCCTATCAGGAGAATGACAGTCTTTTATTGGCTAGCGGAACATGCTGCTGACTGAGGTATCTTCATGAATTCGCCAGATAGTTTCTCCTAAGAGATTAGCTACTGACAGCACCACTAGTTGTGGAAAGCGATTACTTTCTGGTATGGGAATCGTGTTTGTGACGATGACTTCCTCAAACAAGCCACTGGATAACCGCTCCATAGCAGGTGGGGAGAACACTGCATGAGTTGCACAGGCGTATACCTGACTAGCTCCTTCTTCACGCAGTAGTCGCGCTCCTTCAGCGATCGTACCACCAGTATCGATCATGTCATCCACCAAGACTGCGGTTTTGCCTTTAACATCACCAATGACGTTTAACACTTCTGCAACATTGTGTGCCTGACGACGTTTGTCAATAATTGCCAGTGGAGCATCATTTAGTTTTTTGGCAAATGCTCTAGCTCGTGCAACACCGCCAACATCTGGAGAAACAACCACAAGGTCGGACAGTTTTTTGCTTGCGAGATAATCTAATAATACTGGCGAACCGTAAACATGATCAAAAGGTATGTCGAAATAGCCCTGAATCTGAGCCGAGTGCAAATCCATTGCTAAAACGCGGTTGGCACCGGCTTCGGTGATCAAGTTAGCAACCAGCTTGGCGGTTATTGATTCTCGCCCTGCGGTTTTGCGATCGGCTCGGGCGTAGCCATAGTAGGGAATTACAGCGGTTACCTGTCGTGCAGAAGCTCGACGACAAGCGTCAACCATAATCAATAATTCCATCAAGTGATCGTTCACGGGTTGACAACATGGCTGGATTAAATAGACATCACAACCCCGAATCGATTCTTGGATTTGAACGTAAAGTTCTCCATCCGCAAACCTTTTGCGGATCATTGGTCCCAAGTCCATGCCCAGGTAACGAGCGACTTCTTGAGACAGTTGTAGATTGGCAGAGCCAGAAAACAGCCGCAGGCGATGATTATCAGTCAGTCCTGTTCCAGGTGCTTCCACTTTGAAAGTTGCAGAACTGAGCACAGCAGATCCTCGATGTGCATTCATAACAATATTATCATTGGAGATTTTATAGATTTAACCAAGAAATAGCCTAAAAAAACATCTGTGAGTTTTATTGAAGCTTCCACACAAAATTTAAACATTTTTCCATAAAATTATCATTTGTTAATTGTCTAATCTTTTTGGCTAAGAAACTGTTGATACCTAAATTGACATTAAGTCAACTCAGACGACTAGATACACTAGTTGAATTTTTTTGGCGTTGAGGTAAATAACCCTAATCTCTCAAAGATTGGTGTGATAGATAGATTGTCCTAACTACCTCATTTATAACTGAGAGCAAAGCATTTACAAGTTAAGTGATATTGAAATTTGTTCAAAGACAGAAGAAGGCTTGTGACTAAGTGTTTAGGGAGTATCTTATTATATTCTATGATTTTAACCGCAAATAAATAAACTGACAGATTTCATTTTAGGTTCTAATTAACACAATTAAAACCGAAAATACCCGTATTTATCGAAGTTATTAGAGTTATGGGTTCTGGTGAAGCTGGAATATACGGCAGAATTCAGAATGAGCTACGCCCCGCTGTGCTAACAGAATTCAGGAGTAAAAGACGCTTTATACCTCGGTAATAGACGAATCGAAGAATTCAGAAGTCAGAATTTAGGAGTCAGAATCAATAGACCTGCCTTGAAAATAGGGACTGGGGACTGGGGATTGGGGATTGGGAAAGAGATATTTTCATTCCTTCCTCGTGCTTGTGTAGCGTGCGCTTTGCGCTCACTGTGTTCATGGAGTCTCTTGCAAAAGTCCCCTAACACCCCAACCCCACCCCCAGCCCCTCCCCGCCTGCGGGGAGGGGAGCGTTTGCTTTACTCAAATGCGGGGTGGGGTTCTTTATTTTTGATTTATGCAAGAGACTCCATGAGCTGCGTTCACAAGGAACAATGAAAATTTCTTTTCCCTACTTATACCCAACCTAATTCTGACGACTAACGCCTCTATTCTGTTCGATAAAAGAAGGAAGTTGCAACAAGTCTTTACCCTTGTCTCCAATTCACCTTGTGCTGTTTGTTGACGTACCCTACTCCAGAAAGGCAAGATTGCTGTGGACAGTTTCTCACTGGGAGTATACCTATTAGGTAAGGTAAAATATCGCTGCATGTAACTGTCCGTCGCCACTTGGACTTATCTTTGTGGGTGACTTCCTCCTCAGTTGCCATTACACTCAATCATTCGATCATGCAATCACCCATTACAGTTGGCACTGTCTTGCAAAACCGTTACCGGATAATTCAAATTCTCGGACAAGGGGGATTTGGTAGAACCTATCTGGCAGAAGACCAAAGGCGCTTTAACGAACTTTGCGCGATCAAGGAATTGATTTCAACAGCAACGGACGCTTTGGCTTGGGAGAAGGCACAGGAGCTTTTCCACCGAGAAGCTGCTATCTTGTATCAAATAGAACATCCACAAGTGCCGAAATTCCGGGAAAGATTTGAGGAAGACCAACGCTTGTTTTTGGTGGAGGATTACGTTGCAGGTCAAACGTACCAAACTCTGCTGACCGAGAAGCAAGCTGTGGGTCAAACTTTCACAGAAACAGAAGTATTGGGGTTAATTCAGTCTTTGTTGCCTGTTTTAGAGCATATTCACAGCCGAGGGATTATTCACCGGGATATCTCGCCAGAAAATATTATTTTGCGAGATAGCGATGGTAAGCCTGTGTTAATTGACTTTGGAGTGGTAAAAGAACTGGCAACGCGTTTGCGATCGCCAGATAGTCCAATGCCTGTAACTAGTGTGGTAAAGTTAGGCTACTCTCCGAGTGAACAAGTGCAAACAGGAGGAGCGTATCCTAGTAGTGACTTGTATGCATTAGCGGTGAGTGCGATTGTTTTGCTGACTGGTAAGGAACCAAGATATCTATTTGATCAAAACCAATTAACTTGGAATTGGCAGCAGTGGGTAAAAGTGAATCCACAATTTGCCCAAGTTTTGCATCGAATGTTAAATCATATTCCCAGCGATCGCTACCAAACTGCGGCTGATGTATCCCAAGCATTACAATTTTTGCAGCAACCCAGTGCCCCTACCTCTAATGTTTCCAACTTGCAGACAATGGCTGTTGCCCGTCGCCCTGATTTGGTATCGCCACCAGCTTCGCCGAAAAAACCCGATCCGGTGATTCCACCAAGTCAGACTAGCTCTATTTTGGATAATCCGTTAGCGATCGCAGCAATTGGTGCGGCTGTAGTTATTTTAGCGGGATTTGGTTCTTGGGCACTGGTAAGTTCGATTCGCAGTCAGTCAAAAACATCACCAGAACAGACGCTTCCCCAAAATTTTCCTTCACCAGTGATTTCTGGTGGTACTACATTCACATCCACACCTACACCCACACCTACACCTACTCAAGAGCAACCTGTTATATCTACTAAGCCTTTGAATCTGGGAGCATTTAAAGCTACCGCAGTGGAAGGTACTCTCAAAGCAAATCAAATCATCCGCTATACTTTTGTTGGCGAGCAAGGAGTCAAGTTAAGTACGTTTCTTGAGCCAGGAAGCAGTGTTTTGCTAACTGTCTTAAATCCCGATCAACAACCAATTGATAATAATGCTCAGCGAGTTACATCTTATGAAGGCACATTGTTAGTTACTGGAGTATACACTATCGAGTTAACTCTGCTTTCAGGAGTTGACGAAAGCAATTACAATCTCAATGCTGGATTACAAAAACTCATCCAACCGACACCCATAGAAATACCCACGCCAACGCCAACCCCAACGCCAACGCCAACGGCAACTCCAACACAGACACCTTTGCCAACTCCAACAGAAACATTTACACCAATTCCAACACTAACTCCAACTCCAATTCCAACAGAAATTCCAACTCCAGAGACAGAAAATAATAATCCGCCTGTTGATAGCACACTCACACCAATTCCCGATCCAACAATTTCGCCTTAAATTTAGCTGTTTATCTTTGAAAGAAATGAATGTAATTGTCGAAATCGTACTAAAATGAGTTATTAGTTATTAGTGGGTTTTTCTCATCACTAATAACTAATAATGAACAAACAAACCAATATTAAGTAAAGTTTGGCGTTCAAACTCCAATAACAACAGATGTGGTGAAAATAAATAAAAACTACTGTATATTTATGATGCGTCCGGATAATTTATTAAATAACTAGTATTATACAAATTGTTGAAGACACTACTGATTACTGGAACTGATACGGAGGCTGGTAAAACTGTTTTAACCACAGCGTTAGCAGCTTATTGGCAAAAATATTACCCGCAGCGTAGCTGGGGAATCATGAAACCAATTCAATCGGGGATTGGCGATCGCGAATTGTACCAAAATCTATTCACCCTAGAACAATCTCCCGAAGAAATTACACCTTTGTATTTTCAAGCACCCTTAGCTCCTCCCATCGCCGCAGCACGAGAAAATCGCCGAGTAGATTTAGCACTGGTGTGGCAAACTTTGTCTAAATTGCGATCGCAGCGTGATTTTCTGCTGGTAGAAGCCTTGGGTGGCTTGGGTTCGCCAGTCACCGACGAATTAACGGTAGCTGATTTAGCCGCAGAATGGCGTTTACCAACGGTATTGGTAGTACCAGTGAGATTAGGAGCGATCGCTCAAGCAGTGGCCAATGTCGCATTAGCTAGACAATCGCGGGTGCATCTGGTAGGCATTGTGTTGAACTGCGTCCAACCCCGTTCCGATGCAGAGATAGCGGACTGGACACCACACCAATTGATTCAATCATTAACTAACACGCCAGTTTTAGGCTGCTTACCTTATCTAGAGAATCCCACTGATTTAGATAAACTTGCTCAAATAGCATCAGATTTAGATTTAGAAACACTAATGTAAATCGCAAAAAATTCTTCCATTCTTATGACTGTAGAACTCCAAAGCGACAACGACAAATTACAAACAAGCAGTAGTATAAAGACAAATCAAGAAACAAAAAACGAAAAAGTTCTATGTTCTCATTGTCAGCGCACCGCTACAAACGGTATTAAATGTAAAGGAATTTGTGTGGCTGACAGTGACTATTAAGGGTCAAAAGCTGTTTGGATTAGCCCTCTTCTATCACCTGGGGAGAGAAAAATAGATGTAGGTTGGGCTTACCGTGTGTAAAACCCAACAATACCAAGGTGAGGTTGAGCCGAGATCCGGATCTCGGCTCAACCTCATCTACGCCTAGCAGCAGTTAAAAAATTTGGGACAAGGGTGCATAAACAAATAAAGGTCAACCTATTAGGTAAGTGAAGGGTTTGAAACCCAAAACACACTAACACTCAAACTTTAGGAATATGACCATGAAATTCCGCCACTTAACTAGTTCTTTGTTAACAGCTACTGCACTTCTAACCAGTACACTACCAGCTTTTGCAGGCCCTTTTGATGTTCAGTCTAGTAGTATTTTCAAACCTGTTACTGTTAGCCCTGGTGCATCTGTGGGGAATGTAATTCCTCGCATTCCTACCCCTGGTTCACCCAGCAATGCAGTTGGTAATACTGAAGTTCAAGGATTAGGTGACCATCAATCTTGGGTTGATCCGAGAACCCTAGCTAAAGATCCCCGCGCTTTGTGCAGTGATGTTGGCTTAGGTAGCAACACTCGCAACAGTTCTGGCAAACTTGCCTTAGCAAATTCTAACAGCACTCGTACCAGTTCTTCTAGCAGCCATAATGACGGCGGTGGCGGTGGTTTTAGCTTCTTAGGTATTGGTGTCAGCGGTAATGGTGCTAGCCAAGGTAGTAAAAATAACAGTGATGCCCGCGATCAAAACAATAATCGTACAGAGGAAAATAGCAGTAGTTCCTCAACAGTAGTGCAAGGCAGGAATTGTGATGCTTTTGTTAACTCCGCCGCTGCTAGAGACATGAACTATGAAGATAACCTCACTCGCCGCTATGAAATCAAAACTGGCCGTCGGGGACAACAAGTTAATCAATTACTGGAAGATAAATGAGCTGTTACAGATTTACAGCAGAATTCAGAAGAAGACGCGATCAATCGCATAATTCAGAAGAAGACGCGATCAATCGCATAATTCAGAAGAAGACGCGATCAATCGCGTCTCTACATGAGGGTTTTGTTGTTCATTCTGAACTGTATTAATTTATAAGGTTTATCCGTTGTCCGTTGTCATTCGTAATTTAAAAAGGACAGCGGACAATTGCTTGATTTAGCCTTAGGAAAAACTATGAAAAACAGGCTAATACGATTTTGGATTGTGGAAAAATTAGTGAATAAAATTTTTGGCGATCCATCTGTTGCAATCATTTTTCAAATTGGCACAAGAGGGAGAATTATTGCCCTAACTACAGCGATGTTTTTGTCCATACCATCTTTAGCATTTGCACAAACTATACCATCTGTCAACTCTTCTCCCACAATTCGTGATTCTCAAATTCTTCCCTACCTCTTAGATAATCCCAATGAAAACTCATTGGTAAGGGTGCGTTGTCTTTCCACCGATAGACATCAAGTAGATAGGAAGCGCCAAATTATTAGAGATCGGCTTCTGCAACCTACTGTTGGCGATCGCAATTACACTGTCACTATTGAAGTAGAAGGAAGTTGTCGCCATCTCAAGATTCACGTTCCAGACGACTCAGATTTTTCTGATGTCCCTGTCTACGATCCGTACTTAAATAACAATCATACTGAATCGGATGACTCTTGGCTAACCCGTGAAGGTTCTGGATGGTATTGGCTACTACATCGTCGCCAACGGCAAAGTTTCTAATTATACAGCAGTTGAACTGGGTAATGGGGCGATCGAGTTAACCTAAAATCATCAAAATTAGTAAATAACCAGGGCGTAGGAAGTCACCTATGCTGCTGACAGGAATTTGTTCAACTTGACAAGTTTTGCGCTTGATGAGTATCAATTGCACTTGGTCACAGATAATTTCCTATCGCTCTGGTGTTTTTTTGGCGGTGAAGTTTCGCCAAAAGTATAAAAAGTAAAGGGCATTACAAGCCTATAACACTTATTTCTATTTTATTGTATAATGGCACACATTTTTGATATTTCAGTTTTCAATTGCCTGAAGTAGGGTAGCACAGGTAGCTGTACTACCCCACCATGTATTGCATTAAAATGAGAACTGCTTACTATTGCTCCCTTATCTTCAGTTACAATCAAAGTCGAGTCAACCAAAAATTACCTGATTTGAGCATGAGTCTAAGTGAGATCGGACAAAAGATAGCTGGGTTTATAAAAATTGCATCTATAGTTTTAATCACTAGTGCAATAGGATTAGAATTAGGAAACATTTTTGGGCTATTAAATACTAATCAAATTCCTAATAATCTGACTCCAATTTTCGGCATAGCCAGGTTTGCACTCATAGCTCATCTATTTGAAGGAATAATAGCAGCTATTTATGCTGGGTCAAAAAGTAAACTGCCATTTCAATATGGTATTTATACTTTTTTTGTAGGTACGGTTGGTTTAGTGGAATTATTTAGAAAAGAAAATAGTTAGTTGTTGCAAAGATTTTTGCAACAAATCGGCTGTAGAGGCGTACATCTGTACGCCCCTACCCATACATCTATCGGATTATTATTTCAAATTGGTATTACCTGTGCAAAAACCGCTATAAAACTTTTAGCCAAAGTAATACGATGTGTCGTGAGTGGCTTTCCATTCAGGTTTATAAGTTGCAAGAGAGCGCATATATTGGGCACGTTCAAAAGCGCTGGGATTTGGACAATGTTTTTGACTCATACTCCCTTGCATTTGTCGTACTGATTCGTATTCATGTTTTTGCATCCATTCGCGTATTTCCTGCTCAATAACTCGAATTTGATTGATTCCATGTCGCAGCAATACCGAGCAAAGCATGGTAATTTTGGCACCAGCCATGAGCATTTTTAATGCATCATCGCCTCTATGAATACCGCTCGTTGCGGCCAAATCAGCATGAATTTGCCCATAGAGAATTGCAATCCATCGCAGAGGTAAGCGCATCGATTGTGGTGTACTCAATAGCACATTGGGTTCAACTTCCAGAAGATTGAGATTAATATCCGGTTGATAAAAACGGTTAAACAAAACTAAAGCATCAGCCCCGGCTTTATCCAAACGTTTTGCCATATTTGCCATATTGGTGAAATATGGGCTAAGTTTGACTGCTACGGGGATAGTTACTACTGCTTTGACTGCACGAAGAATATCAATATAAGTCTGTTCAATTTCATTACTTGTTAGCTCGATATCAGTAGGGACATAGTAAATATTTAATTCCAGTGCGTCTGCTTTTGCTTGCTGAATTTGTTTGGCATAGTTTGTCCATCCACCAACAGATGAGCCATTGAGGCTGGCAATAATTGGAATGCTAACTTTTTGCTTGGCTTTATAGATATGCTCTAAATAAGTTTCTGGCCCTACCCGAAAGCTGACTGAATCAGGAAAATAAGTTAAGGCTTCAGAAAAACTTTCAGTTCCTTGAGTCAGGTGATGGTGAAGCTCATAACTTTCTCGGCGCAACTGTTCCTCAAATAGTGAATGCATGACTACCGCTGCTGCACCAGCATCTTCCATGCGCTGGATGTTATCAATATCCTCAGACAGAGGGGATGCAGAGGGAACAAGAGGCGATCGCAGTTTCATCCCCATATAAGTTGTAGTAAGATCCATAATAACCTCATACTATTTTGGATTTTGGATTTTGGATTGTGTTTACCTAGTGTTTCCTAAAATTCTTTGGGTAGTTTATCTGTTGCAATTATTTTTCAAATTTAAATTACTAGATGTTTAATAATTTCTGGCAGCCAAATATTGATACATCTGCCAACGGGTTTTTACATCTGCTTGAGCTTCTTGAAGTAAATGCTGTGCCACTTGTTCGTTACTCTTAGTCAACATTTTAAAGCGGTTTTCTAGATACATATATTGTTCTAGGGGCAACTTTGGTGTGCGTGAATCAAGTTGTAGTGGGTTTTCTCCTTGCTTAATCCGGTCTGGATTAAATCGATATAGTAACCATTGACCTGAATCGACGGCAGCTTTTTGATTTTGCATTGCCGTACTCATATTAATTCCGTGGGCAATGCAATGACTGTAGGCAATAATTAATGATGGCCCTTGATAAGCTTCGGCTTCCAAGAATGCCTTGAGGGTGTGTTCATCTCGTGCCCCCATTGCGACGCTGGCAATATAAACATTGCCGTAAGTCATGGCCATTAAACCCAAGTCTTTTTTAGGTGCAACTTTACCTCCAGCCGCAAATTTGGCTACAGCTGCTTTGGGTGTGGCTTTGGACATTTGTCCACCTGTATTGGAATAAACTTCAGTATCAAGAATCAAAATATTAACGTTGTGTCCACTGGCTAAGACGTGATCTAGTCCTCCAAAGCCGATATCATAACCCCAGCCATCACCACCAATAATCCAAACACTCTTTTTTACTAAATAATCAGCAATCGATTTTAGATTTTGGATTTTAGATTTTAGATTTGAGTCTATTTCCGTAGTCAAAATTTTATCTAATTTCTGTTTTAACAGCGCTATGTTTTCTCGCTGTTCCCAAATATCAGCTTCGTCTTTTTGTTCGGCATTGAGAATACTATTTACCAGTTCTTCACCCACATTTGTTGTTAGTTGTTTGAGTAATTCAGCGGCGAATTCTGCTTGTTTATCAATGGAAATGCGAAAACCAAGTCCAAATTCGGCGTTATCTTCAAATAACGAATTTGACCAAGCTGGGCCGCGTCCTTCGCTATTGTGCGTCCAGGGAGTGGTGGGTAAATTCCCGCCATAGATAGAAGAACAACCGGTGGCGTTGGCAACAATCATGCGATCGCCAAATAACTGAGTTGCTAATTTAATATAAGGTGTCTCACCACAACCAGCGCAAGCCCCAGAAAATTCAAACAACGGTTCTTGCATTTGCTGTTGGTTGATATGAGTCAGCTTTAAATGGCTTCTATCTGGATTGGGAATACTTAAAAAGAAATCCCAATTTTCCCGTTCTTGTTCGCGTAATGGTCTTTGCGGTGCCATGTTAATGGCTTTGCGCCGTAGTTCTGATTTATTCTTCGCCGGACAAACATCTACGCAAATACCGCAGCCTGTACAATCTTCTGCTGCGACTTGGATAGTGTATTTCAAACCTTGCCAATCGTGGTCTTTAGCATTAGCACTTTTAAATGTGGGTGGTGCATTTTCTAACTGCTGCGGTTCGTAAACCTTACTACGGATGACACTATGAGGGCACACCATTACACACTTGCCACACTGAATGCAGACATCTGTATCCCAAACAGGTATTTCCTGGGCAATGTTACGCTTTTCCCATTTTGCCGTACCAGTGGGATAAGTACCGTCTGCTGGTAAAGCGCTAACTGGTAGTTCATCCCCTTCACGGGCAATGATTTTACTGAGGATGGGGAATAGGGAGTGGGGAGTGGGGAGTGGGGATTGGGGAGTGGGGAGTGGGGAGTGGAGATTGGGGACTGGGGACTGGGGACTGGGGACTGGGTAGAGGTTTTCTAATGTGGTATCTACGGCTTTCAGGTTCATCTGCACAATTTCGTCGCCTTTCTTGCCGTAAGTCTTACAGATGGAGTTTTTAATTTTGGCGATCGCTTCTTCTCGTGGCAATACACCCGATAAGGCGAAGAAACAAACCTGCATTACTGTATTAATTCTACCAGCCATGCCTGCTTGACGGGCTACTTTATAGGCATTAATTACATAAAATTTTAGATGTTTTTGAATAATTTGCTCTTGTACTGATGGTGGCAGACGATCCCAAATTTCATCCTTTTCATAAGGAGAATTAACTAAGAACGTGCCGCCTGGTACGATGTCTTTGAGAATAGGAAATTTTTCGAGAAATTCCCATTGGTGACAGGCGATAAAGTTAGCTTTAGTGATTAAATAGGTCGAGTGAATTAATTGTGAGCCAAAACGGAGATGAGAAACTGTGACTGACCCTGATTTTTTGGAGTCGTAAACAAAATACCCTTGAGCGTAATTGTTTGTTTCTTCGCCAATAATTTTGATTGAGTTTTTATTAGCGCCTACTGTCCCATCTGCACCCAAACCATAAAAAATAGCTCTGATTATATTGTCTGGTTCAATGCTAAATTCGGGGTCATAATTCAAGCTGGTGTGGGTGACATCATCGTTAATACCGATAGTAAAATGATTTTTTGGTTCAGCCGCAGCCAGGTTATCAAAGACGGCTTTAATCATCGCTGGTGTGAATTCTTTAGAAGATAAACCGTAACGACCACCCACAATTTTGGGCAGAGGGGACAATTCTTCTCCTCTGCTCCTCTGCTCCCACGCTTCATGAATAGCAGTTACTACATCTAAATACAATGGTTCACCAGATGCGCCTGGTTCTTTGGTGCGGTCTAAAACTGCGATCGCACGGGTAGTTTCTGGTAAGGCGGCGACAAACCGTTTGGCGTCAAATGGGCGATATAGCCGTACTTTTAAAACGCCCACTTTCTCACCATTGGCGTTGAGGTAATTGACTATTTCATGTACAGCCTCACAACCAGAACCCATCAGCACAATAACTCGTTCGGCTTCTGGATCACCGTGGTATTCAAATAGTTGGTATTGTCGCCCAGTCATCGCGGCAAATTCATCCATGACTTTCTGGGTGATGTCTGCACAAGCAAGATAGTAAGGATTGACAGTTTCTCTGGCTTGGAAGTAGACATCAGGGTTTTGTGTTGTACCGCGCAAAACTGGTTTGTCGGGGGTGAGGGCACGTGAACGATGGGCGAATACTAATTCATCGGGAATGAATTCTCGTAAGTCATCGGCTGTTAAAGTTTCTAGTTTGTTAATTTCATGGGAGGTACGGAAGCCATCAAAAAAGTGCAGAAAGGGTATTCGTGATTCTAAGGTTGCTCGTGTGGCGATTAAAGCAAAATCTTGTGCTTCTTGCACCGATGCGGCACACAGCATGGCAAAACCAGTACCACGGGCTGCCATAACATCACTGTGGTCGCCGAAAATGGAGAGGGCTTGTGCAGCTAGCGATCGCGCCGCAATATGAAATACTGTAGGTGTTAATTCTCCAGCAATTTTGTACATATTGGGGATCATCAACAATAATCCCTGGGATGCTGTAAATGTAGTTGTCAGTGAACCAGTTTGCAAAGCACCATGTACAGCACCAGCCACACCGCCTTCACTCTGCATCTGTACCACCGAGGGAACAGTACCCCAAATGTTAGGTTTTCCTTCACTAGCCCAAGCATCTGCCCACTCAGCCATTGGTGAAGAAGGAGTAATTGGGTAAATGGCAATGACTTCATTGAGTTGATAGACGACTTGGGCAACAGCTTCATTGCCGTCTATGGTTGCAAAGCTTCTCTTGTTCATCTTCAAAGCACCTGTGAAAGTCTCTGGGCGCTAGCAATGACTAAGCTAGATCTACTTTTGACATTAAAAGAAGAAGTTGAGAAACTTGTGAAGAAGTCAATCTAAAATTCTAAATCTATCTTGAAAAGTGACGCTCCTGCGTTACTAACACTGCGCTGTAGCCTAATAAGTAAACCTGTAGGGGCACGGCAGTGCCCATTGGTGTCAACTTAACGTGAAACCCTTGTCCAGACGTGACATTTAGTTTTACCACCACTCTTCGCGTCACCCCACCCCGGTTTTGTCTAAAGCCAAAACCGCCCCTCCCCTTGCTAAGGGGAGGGGTTGGGGGTGGGGTATAACGTCTGCGGGACAACGATTTGAGCTTAAGTTGACACCTATGGGCACTGCCGTGCCCCTACACCTGGCGATATCATGTTGTACCCCATCTGAATGGAACTTTTCGCAAAATCCAAAATTCAAGTCGGTACTAATTCACCAGGACGCAATTTCGACCATTTACCCATTTCTCGCTTAAAGCTCAAACAGCCAACAACATCCCACTCCATTTCAATCACATCGTCTTTTGTACGGATGTTGACGTTGATAGAAGGTTCATTCGGTTCAAAATCTGGGGTTTCCGTCAAGTGGGGTTGTTGGTGCTGCCCTTCTACGGCATGATAGGTGAGACAGCTGTCTACATAGTGGCAGTTCACGCAAATACACATAATAGAACCAACTCCAGGGGCCTTTATTGTTAATCTAGCTTAAGCCGGACTGTTATTCATTAGTTGCTGGGTTGATTTTTATTACAAAGTTTTCCGCGTTAGACATATTAAAATACCGCTTGATGTGGTATTTTGACTGTAGTGGACACGGTATTCAACCACTTAAAAAACCCCAAGCCAAAGGCATCGCACCTTGAAAACTGTAGATAGGGGGTTCTGTGCAGGAATGCTTGCACGGGTAAAATCTTTAAGCACCAAGTCAGAAAACCAAAGCTTTTGGTGGAAACAGTACGGTAGGGCATACCGGATCTGGCTTCTGAGATGAAGCAAAAAGCTTGTGGACAGATCCACCTCTAGTATGATTAGGAAACTAATCATGATAAGTGGACTGGATGAACCAAGAATCCTACCCCTTAAACGAGTGGGAGTGTCAAAATGCATTCTTTTATTGCTTCTACCCTAGCTCCCGAAAATTGGCCTTTTAGCTTGGCGTTATTGCCACAACCTGCTTACATGGTGGGTGGCGCTGTACGGGATGCCATCCTTGGCAGAACCCGCGAATACTTGGATCTAGATTTTGTTATCCCATCTAACGCGGTAAAGGTGGCCAAAGCGATCGCCCATCATTACAATGCTGGGTTTGTGTTACTCGATGCAGAACGACAAATTGCTCGTGTGGTTTTTCCCCACGCCACAGCTGACTTTGCCCAACAAGAAGGAGACAGCTTAGAAGTTGACTTGCACAGACGGGACTTTACAATAAATGCGATCGCCTATGATCCCCACACGCAAGAAATCATCGATCCTCTACAAGGATATGCAGATTTACAACAGGGCATTTTGCGAATGGTATCACCCGCAAATCTCAAAGATGACCCTTTGCGATTAATGCGAGCTTATCGCCAAGCAGCCCAATTGAATTTTACTATTGAGTCAGCGACCCAAACCACAATTCGTTCTTTAGCATCACATATCAGCACAGTTGCAGCAGAAAGATTTCGGGTAGAAATTGGTTATCTATTGGCAAATGCTCAAGGTACTCCCTGGATAACAACTGCTTGGGAAGATGGTTTACTTACCCCTTTCTTCAAAAACGCCACCCGTGAAAGCTTAAATAAACTAGCAGCTGTTGACAATGCAGCAGTTTTACTCGCCCAAAATTGGCAACAACTAGGAGTGCAACTACAAGCATATGTCCGGGATAGTATCAAAACTACTTGGTTAGCCATTGCTAAACTTGCAAGTCTTGTCAACCCAAATCCAGAATTAGCAGAAATAGAATTACAGGAACTTACCTATAGTCGTGCTGAAGTTCGCGGTGTAACCACTGCTCTAAAATTATCACCCCATCTGAAAGTAGCAAATATGTCCTTGCGAGAACAATATTTTTTGTTCCAAGACGCGGATATTGTGTTTCCTGCCACGGTAGTGCTAGCCGTAGCATTTGATAATTTGGTAGAGGCGATGTCTGGCGACAATCAGCTAAACACAGCAGTTGCTACAACACAGGGAACCCATGCAGCGCGTTGCCTTGTCTTTGCACCTTTAATCAACCGCTACCTCAACCCCGATGATCTGGTCGCTCATCCCACTCCACTAGTAAGCGGGAAAGACCTGATTATAGCACTAGATATTGCTGCTTCGCCAATGGTAGGCAAATTGCTGACAGAAATTGCCATAGCACAAGCTGAGGGGAAAATATCAACACCAACAGACGCGATCGCATTTGCACGGGAGTTAATTGAGGCAAAAATGATGAACTAGGGAAATGGATAACCTAACTTTCTTTTCTGATTACCTGGTTGCGAGTCTCCGTCTAACCGTACCCCTGGCATTTGCCGCACTTGGGGGATTGTACTCGGAACGTTCTGGAGTGCTAAATATTGCCTTGGAAGGTATGTTGCTGACTGGAGCTTTTACTAGTGCTGTTGCTACTTTTTACACAGGGAATGTTTGGGTTGGTGTCTTTGCGGCTTTGATTTCTGGGGGTTTGGTGGGTCTACTTCATGCTTTTTTGTGCGTGACTTTACGTGTTGAGCAGTTGGTATCAGGGTTAGCAATTAATCTGGTAGCATCTGGGATGACATCCTTTCTGGCGCGGTTGGTATTTAGTGGTGGTAGTACCCAACGATTACCGGGAATTGAAGCTATAGTTATTCCTGGGCTTGCTAAGATTCCGCTGTTGGGGTCGCTGCTATTTCGACAAGATATATTAGTATATTTACTTATTTTGTTGATTCTAATAACTACATATGTTTTATTTCATACAAGCTTTGGACTGACTTTGCGGGCAGTGGGAGAACATCCTCAGGCAGCGAAAACGGCTGGAATATCTGTAGAATCAGTGCGGTATTGGGCGGTGGCGATCGCCGGCTGTCTTGCCAGTTTGGGGGGTGCAGATATCGCTTTGGTACAAGTAAGATTTTTTACAGAAAATATGAGTGCTGGCAAAGGATTTATTGCGATCGCTGCTTTAATTTTTGGTAGATGGCATCCTGTAGGCACTGCTTTGGCTTGTTTGTTATTTGGGGCTACGGAAGCCTTACAGTTGCGAATTCAAGCCTTGGGCGCAAATATTCCTTATCAATTTCTGGTGATGCTACCTTATGCGATCGCAATTTTGGCATTGGTGGGTAAAACTGGTAAATCCGCAACGCCAAAAGCATTAGGTCTTGCTTACTTGCCTGAAAATAGCGATCGTTAGTCAATTGTTGCAGGGAATAGGGAGTAGGGAAGATTAATTGCTTGTTGTCTTAAAATTTTTGAGATTTTCTTTAGGGATATATTTCAGGTAATTGATTTTAAAACAACAATAATTCCAGTACGACCTGTTGTTAAATTTGTATTTGTCATCAGGTCAAGGACAGGTTTTCCCATAATTTCCTCAATCATTTTTTTCAATTGTGGTTTAATAATTCTATCTAAATATAATCGTACTTGTTCAGCTAAACTATCATAGCCTCCCTGAAGTAGAGTTTCCTCAACTGGGGTAAGAGAGTTTTCTAGAGAAATTACTATTTCAGTATCAAAAAAATGGCAAATTATTTGGCTAGGAGGCTTTCCTAGTCTTTCATTATATAAATTTTTGATCACTTCAGATATTTCTCTTTCTAATTGTCCAATAGTAGGTTGTCTCATTACCTGTTTCAGTATAAGTAATATTTATTGTTAGAGTCTCCAAAGCGGAGTTTTAAATATTATAGTAGATCGTCGAATAGTCTGAAAAAATTATCGATGTCATACATGAAGTTAGTATATCGATGTAATGTATCTAGTATGAATCTTAAGGAAAAAATTCATAATTTCAAGAGCGTAAAACTTGTTAATCAACGAGTTGTTGTGTGTCTGTTTAATTACTCCTCGATCGCCCTTGATTTATGAGTCATCAGTTTATTTTGTGCCAAACAAGCGATCGCCTGCATCTCCCAACCCAGGGATAATATAGCCATGTTCATCCAAATGATCGTCAATGGCAGCGGTATACAGCGGCACATCAGGATGCGCTTCACAGAAACGCTCAATACCTTCCGGTGCAGCGAGTAAGCAGACAAACTTAATTGATAAGGGATTAGTTGATTTTAGTCGTTCCACAGCTGCCACAGCTGAATTTCCAGTAGCCAGCATTGGGTCAACCACAAGCATATCCCGCTTGTCAACATCATGAGGGACTTTGAAATAATACTCAATAGGAATTAGAGTTTTGGGGTCACGGTATAAACCAATATGCCCCACCCGCGCTGATGGTATTAGCTCCAGCATACCATCCAAAATTCCCTGTCCTGCACGCATCACAGAGACTAGCACCAATTTTTTATCGGGAGCCAGCATCGGCGCATTCATTGGGGCTAGTGGTGTTTGAATTTGTTCAGATTTCAGTGGTGAGAACAATATGCCTGGAAACGTCGTTTTGCTTTGGCATGGTAATGAATTTTTTTGTAATGTTTTTATGAACTATTAGTCACTAGGGATTTGTCAACTACCTATAGCCAGTTTTTATTTTTAAAAGTGTGAGATCCTTTCCAACAAGCACTTATGACTCTCAATGTCGAGTTTGGCATTAGTCATATTGTCGAATACAAAAAATAACACAGAAATTTCATAAATAGCAATTGAACTGCGTAAATTTAAAGATGACTTTAAAAATGTTTGAGAAGATAATTTTTGTGAGAAAGTAAAAAGAAAGGTATATTCACTGATCTCAAATTCATGGATTCTTTATCTATCAATTCCTTACTTGAAGAGTTGAAAAATCCCGATGCTACAGTCCGCGAACAGGCAACCAGAAAAATCTGGCGAATCTGGTTTCAGCAAAAGGGAATTTATGGGCTGGAAAGAATTGACCGGAGTCAAAAGTTACTTGATGCCGGTGAAATTCCTGAAGCCGAAACAGCACTGACAGAACTTCTCAGAGAACAGCCAGATTTCGCCGAAGCTTGGAATCGCCGGGCTTTCCTCTATTACAGTATTGGTGATTATCAAAAATCTCTGGCAGATTGTCAGATGGTTGTGCAGATAAATCCAATACATTTTGGTGCCCTGCATGGTATGGGTTTGTGTTATGCAGCACTAGGAAAGTATAGTGAAGCTATCCGAGCTTTTAAACGCGCTCTCGAAATTCAACCCTATTCACTGGTGAATCAAAAGTTGATTCTAGAATGTACATTTAGATTGAGTTACGACGGTAGATAGGAGAAAGCATCATACTGTTTTATGAATCCGTCATCACCCTCATCAACAACAATTCATCGCCTAACTCGCCGCAATTTTATTCAATACGGTTCTATCTGTATTGCTAGCAGCTTGATTACAGCTTGTACTAACAACAACCAACCGTCAACTAACAGTTCTCAGTTGGACAAAGTGACATTTGGCATAAACTGGATAGCACAAGCAGAACACGGCGGCTTTTACCAGGCGATGTCTACGACGGGCTGCGCCTACGCCACTGGTATTTACAAAGACTACAATTTAGATGTCACCATCAAAATGGGTAGTCCCCAGGTTGGCAGGCAGTGGTACTCAATTGTTGATGGGGGATGCGGTAGATTTCTTCATGGGTTACGGTATTGATGCCGTGAACGCCGTCGCACAAAGTATTGCTAAAATCACAGTCACAGCAATTTTTCACAAAGATCCTTGGTGTCTCATTGCTCATCCCAACAGAGCAATTAAAACCCTTGGCGACCTCAAAGTCAAACCAATTTATGTCTCTGCTTCTGCTAATATTACTTATTGGCCTTTACTCGCAGCAAAGTATGGTTTTACTGGCGACCAAAAGCGCCCCTACAACTTTAATCTTGCTCCTTTTTTAACTGACAAAAATTCAGCCCAGCAAGGTTATATTACATCTGAACCCTTTGCCATTCAAAAACAGGGCGGTTTTGAAGCAGTAGTATTTTTATTAGCAGATTATGGTTATCAACTATATGCAACTACTATTGAAACCAAAAAAGAGCTGGTAGAAAAGATCCAGATTTAGTGCAGCGATTTGTTGATGCCTCAATTAAAGGTGGAAATCATATCAAGTTCGGATGAATACTTATAATTAAGGCTGACGCAAAGACACGGGGACGCGGAGAATTTTAAATTATAAGTAATTAAGCGGACTTGATATTATATCATGTCCGCATCATTAGTTATGATTCCCACAGTCATTGCACTCCACCCCCAGCCCCTCCCCGCAAGCGGGGAGGGGAGACTTTGACGTAACTCAAAGGCGGGGTGGGGTTCTTTTTTTTGATTTATGCAAGAAGTCTAGTGATTAGGCGGACATGATATCACTCTTCGATAGCATGGTTAATACTAAGATTTCCCAACCCAACGTTAATTACAAAGAGGCGTACACCTTGAAATTTGTGAATAAAGGGGTAGGTTGACATCCACTGCTCAACCTTATGCCCCATACTTCTCTACGAGAGGCTGCGCCCTAAGCGTAGCTATGCCGCAGGCTTTACGGCTCCGCTCAGTACAAGTGCCCAATGCCCTATGCCCAATCCCTTTTAGCGATATAACCAAACACGCAAGAGTGAAAGTAATTGTTCAGTATCCACGGGTTTGGTAATGTAATCTGATGCACCTGCTTCAATGCACTTTTCACGATCGCCTTGCATGGCTTTGGCGGTGAGTGCAATAATCGGCAAGGATTGAAAGCGATTGTTTTGGCGGATTTGGCGCGTTGTTTCGTAACCGTCCATTTCTGGCATCATTACGTCCATTAAAACGACATCAATATCGGGTGTATTTTCTAACAAAGTAATTCCTTCTCTGCCGTTCTCAGCGTATAATACCTGGATTTGATAACGTTCCAGCATACTTGTGAGGGCGAAGATATTCCGCATATCGTCGTCTACAATTAGCGCTTTTTTGCCAGTGAGTAAGTAGTCTCTGGAATGGAGTTGTTCGAGAATTTGTCGCTTGGGTTCTGGCAAATTCGCTTGGACTCGGTGGAGAAACAATGCTGTTTCATCGAGGAGACGTTCTGGCGATCGCACATCTTTTATAATAATGGTCTCTGCAATGCGTCTGAGTTCCGTTTCTTGAGCTTTGCTAATTTCTCTACCTGTGTAGACAATAATTGGCAGAGATTTGCCGTTGGGTAAAAGCTTGATTTGCTCGATGAGTTCAAACCCAGTCATGTCTGGTAGCCCTAAATCGAGGACGAGACAATCAAAATGCTGGCTGCGGATGGCTTCGAGGGCTGCTGCACCGTCGGCTACGGCGGTGGTAGCAACGTCGCTGTTGCCAATTAACTCAACAATGCTATGACGTTGGGTGTCGTCGTCTTCCACTACCAGTAAATTTTTGACTTGGCGTTCGACAAAACCTTTGATTTTGCCCAGGGCTGCCGATATTATCTCACTGGTTAATGGTTTTTGCAGATATGCGATCGCTCCTAGTTGCAAACCGCGCTGTCTGCCTTCCTCAACGGTCATGATGTGTACGGGAATATGACGAGTATTGGGGTCGTGTTTGAGACGGTCTAATACTGTCCATCCATCCATTTCTGGCAATCTAATGTCTAGCAAAACGGCTGAAGGTAAAAATTGCTGGGCTAGCATCAAGCCTGTGGTGCCAGTTTGGGCAGTTATTACCTTGAATCCATGCTGTTGCGCCATATCTAGGAGAATACGGGCAAAGTTAATGTCATCTTCGACAATTAATAATACGCGATCGCCTGTTTCGATGATAGTGCGATCGTCATTTAGGGGGGAGTGGGGAGTGGGGAGTGGGGAGTGGGGAGTGGGGAGTGGGAGACGCGGTGAGGCGGAGAATTGCTCAAATATTCTCTCCATTTCTGCGCGTCCCCGCGTCCCTGCGTCCCCGTGTGCTATTTCCCCGCGTCCTCCCCCTTGTGGTAAATAAAATGTAAACGTACTACCTTCACCGGGTTGACTAACTAATTTGATTTCGCCGCCAAAGAGACGGGCGATTTCGCGGCTAATTGATAAGCCTAATCCTGTACCGCCGTATTTCCGACTGGTAGAACCATCGGCTTGCTGAAATGCCTCGAAAATTACTTTTTGCTTCTCTGGGGCAATGCCAATGCCTGTGTCGCTGACTGAGAAGGCGATGACCAACTGAGCGCGATTTAAACTTTCGTGGTCGGGACTCCATCCTTGCCTCGCCGCTGTAATTTGTAACCGCACTTCTCCTTGTTCTGTAAATTTAAAAGCGTTGGAGAGGAGATTTTTCAATACCTGTTGTAAGCGTTTGACATCTGTGTAAATAGTAAGTGGCAATTCGGGAATCAATTCAATTGTGAAAGCAAGTCGTTTGCTGTTGGCTATTTGTCGGAAGGTGCGCTCAATCTGTTCGCCCAAATCTACCAAGGGCATTTGGGTCATTTCAATTGACATGGTTCCAGATTCAATTTTGGCGAGGTCGAGAATGTCATTAATCAACGCCAATAAATCTGTACCTGCTGAGTAAATTGTCTGGCTGTATTCGATTTGTTTGTTGCTGAGGTTGCCATCAATATTATCTGTTAACAACTTCGCCAAAATTAACAAGCTATTCAGGGGTGTCCGCAATTCGTGGGACATGTTGGCAAGAAACTCTGATTTGTATTTTGAAGAGAGGGCGAGTTGTTCGGCTTTTTCTTCCAAAGACGTTCTTGCTTGTTCGATTTCCCGATTTTTACGCTCGACTTCTCTCTTTTGCTGAGCCAACAATTCTGCTTTTTCTTCTAATTCAGCGTTGGTTTGTTGCAGTTCTTCTTGCTGTCCTTTGAGTAAATCTTCCGAGGCTTTGAGTGATTGGGCTTGTTGTTCTAGGCGTTTGTTGGTTTCTCGGAGTTCATTTTGCTGGGTTTGGAGTTCTTCAGCTAAAGATTGGGATTGCTTGAGTAATTCTTCAGTTCGCATGGATGCAGCGATGGTGTTCAGAACGATCGCTATACTTTCTGTAAGTTGGTCGAAGAATGTCAAGTGAATTTCGCTAAAGCGGCGGAAGGATGCTAATTCAATGACTGCTGTCACTTGTCCTTCAAAGAGTACGGGTAAGACTACGGCATTCAGGGGCGTGGCTTCTCCTAAGCCGGAGCCAATTTTGATGTAGTCAGTGGGCACTTCTGTAAGCAGAATTCGCTCTTTTTCTAAGGCGCATTGTCCCACCAAACCTTCACCCATGAAAAAGCGATTGGCTAGATGTTTGCGTTCCCGATAGGCGTAGCTACTAATTAGTTTCAAATACGTGCTGTTGTCCGCTGAGTCCATCAAGTAGAATACACCGTGTTGCGCTCCTACCAAGGGTGCGAGTTCTGAGAGAATTAATTTGGATACGGTTTCCAAGTCTCGCTGACCTTGGAGCATTCGGGTAAACTTAGCGAGGTTAGTTTTCAACCAGTCTTGTTCGGTGTTTTTCTGGGTTGTTTCCCGCAGGTTGGCAATCATCTGGTTGATGTTGTCTTTGAGGATGGCAACTTCCCCTAGTGCTTCCACGGCAATGGAACGAGTTAAATCACCTTTAGTTACAGCTGTAGCAACTTCCGCGATCGCTCGCAACTGTGTTGTCAATGTAGCAGCGAGTTCATTCACGTTATCTGTCAAATCTTTCCAAGTTCCCGCCGCCCCAGGTACTCTGGCTTGTCCGCCTAACTTGCCTTCAATTCCCACTTCCCGCGCCACTGTGGTTACCTGATTGGCAAAGGTGGCTAGGGTATCAATCATTTCGTTGATTGTTTCTGCCAAGGTTTCAATTTCACCTTTGGCATCTAACATTAGTTTGCGTTTCAAATCGCCATTTGCAACTGCCGTCACAACTCTGGCAATACCCCGCACCTGTGCCGTTAAGTTCCCCGCCATCGAGTTTACGTTGTCCGTTAAATCTTTCCAGGTACCTGCAACACCTTGGACTTGGGCTTGTCCCCCCAACTTGCCTTCGGTGCCCACTTCCCGCGCCACCCGCGTTACTTCACTGGCAAAGGAACTGAGTTGATCCACCATTGTATTAGTGGTATTCTTCAAATCCAAAATTTCGCCTTTGGCATCGACGGTAATTTTCTTCGAGAGGTCGCCATTTGCTACTGCTTTGGTAACTTCCGCGATGTTGCGGACTTGTCCGGTGAGGTTCCCCGCCATTGAGTTTACGTTGTCGGTTAAATCTTTCCAGGTGCCGGCAACTCCTCTGACGTAAGCTTGCACGCCGAGTTTTCCTTCGGTTCCCACTTCCCTAGCAACTCTTGTAACTTCTGATGCAAAAGAATTCAGTTGATCCACCATTGTGTTGATGGTATTTTTCAACTCTAAAATTTCCCCTTTCACATCGACGGTGATTTTCTTAGAAAGGTCGCCGTTAGCCACAGCCGTAGTCACTTCGGCAATGTTCCGCACCTGCGCCGTCAAGCTTCCCGCCATGAAGTTTACACTGTCCGTTAAATCCTTCCAAGTCCCGGCTACTCCCTTAACTTCTGCTTGGACGCCGAGTTTTCCTTCGGTTCCCACCTCACGGGCAACCCTTGTCACTTCCGATGCAAAAGAATTCAGTTGATCCACCATTGTGTTAACGGTGTTTTTCAACTCCAAAATTTCACCTTTGACATCAACGGAAATTTTCTTCGAGAGGTCACCATTTGCCACTGCCGTTGTGACGGCGGCGATGTTTCGCACCTGTGCCGTTAAACTTCCCGCCATGAAATTCACGCTGTCGGTTAAATCTTTCCAGGTGCCAGCCACGCCGCGCACGTCTGCTTGTACACCGAGTTTACCTTCACTGCCTACTTCCCGTGCAACCCTTGTAACCTCACTTGCAAAAGAGTTGAGTTGATCCACCATTATATTGATGGTGTTTTTCAACTCCAGGATTTCACCTTTGACAGCAACGGTAATTTTTTTAGAAAGGTCACCGTTGGCGATCGCAGTTGCAACTTCCGCAATGTTTCGTACTTGGTCGGTGAGGTTCCCCGCCATTAAGTTTACATTGTCGGTCAAGTCTTTCCAAGTGCCAGCCACTCCCCTGACTTCTGCTTGCACGCCCAATTTACCTTCGGTTCCCACTTCTCTGGCAACCCTTGTAACTTCCGATGCAAAGGAACTCAGTTGATCCACCATTGTGTTGATAGTGTTTTTCAACTCCAAAATTTCGCCTTTGACATCAACGGTGATTTTTTTGGAAAGGTCACCATTTGCCACAGCCGTAGTCACGTCTGCAATGTTTCGCACCTGTGCCGTTAAACTTCCCGCCATGAAGTTTACGCTGTCAGTTAAATCTTTCCACGTGCCAGCCACACCTTTAACATCTGCTTGGACGCCGAGTTTGCCTTCACTTCCCACTTCCCTAGCAACCCGCGTCACTTCACTGGCAAAGGAACTGAGTTGATCCACCATGATATTGATAGTGTTCTTCAACTCCAGAATTTCACCTCTGACATCAACGGTGATTTTCTTAGAGAGGTCACCGCTGGCGATCGCTGTGGCAACTTCGGCAATATTCCGCACCTGTCCGGTCAAGTTCCCCGCCATTAAGTTAACGTTATCCGTTAAGTCTTTCCAAGTTCCCGCCACTCCCCTGACTTCTGCTTGCACGCCGAGTTTGCCTTCGGTTCCCACTTCCCTGGCAACCCGCGTGACTTCTGAGGCAAAGGAATTGAGTTGATCCACCATTGTGTTGATGGTGTTTTTCAACTCCAGAATTTCGCCCTTCACATCAACGGTGATTTTCTTGGATAAATCGCCATTAGCCACCGCCGTAGTCACTTCGGCAATATTCCGCACCTGCGCCGTCAAGCTTCCCGCCATGAAATTCACGCTATCCGTCAGATCCTTCCAGGTACCCGCTACTCCTCTGACTTCTGCTTGACCGCCGAGTTTGCCTTCTGCACCCACCTCACGGGCAACCCGCGTTACTTCCGATGCAAAGGAATTGAGTTGATCCACCATGATGTTAACGGTGTTTTTCAACTCCAAAATTTCGCCTTTCACATCCACAGTGATTTTTTTCGACAAGTCGCCGTTAGCCACTGCTGTGGTGACTTCGGCAATGTTGCGGACTTGGGCGGTTAAATTACCCGCCATTAAATTAACGTTATCTGTGAGATCCTTCCAAGTACCAGCCACACCTTTAACTTCGGCTTGGACGCCCAACTTACCTTCAGTTCCCACCTCACGGGCAACTCTTGTCACTTCTGATGCAAAGGAATTAAGTTGATCCACCATTGTGTTAACGGTGTTTTTGAGTTCTAGAATTTCACCCTTCACATCAACGGTGATTTTTTTGGAGAGGTCACCATTGGCGATCGCTGTGGCAACTTCGGCAATGTTACGAACTTGCCCAGTCAAATTTCCCGCCATCAAGTTCACATTGTCAGTCAAATCCTTCCAAGTGCCAGCCACGCCGCGCACTTGGGCTTGAACACCGAGTTTACCTTCAGTACCCACCTCACGAGCAACCCGCGTCACTTCCGAAGCAAAGGAACCGAGCCTGTCTACCATCGTGTTGACAATATTGGCAGTTTGGAGAAACTCACCTTGCAGAGGTCTGCCTTCAATTTCTGTAGCGATGGTTTGGGATAAGTCCCCATTAGCCACAGCCCGAATTACACGAGTTGTTTCTGCTGTGGGTTGGACTAAATCTGTGATTAAAGTATTGACAGAAGTTACACAATCTGACCACGAACCACGAACATCACCTAAAGAGGCGCGATCGGCTATCTTGCCTTCTTTGCCGACGACATTACCAATCCGCTGTAACTCCGTCGCCATCCGCTGATTTTGATCGATTATATCATTGAGCGTATCAGCTATTTTACCAGCTACACCAGTATGGTCTAAGGGCATCCGAGCCGAGAAGTCACCGTGCTTGACAGCCGTCAGCGTTCTCAGTAGCTGATTTAAATCTAGATTGTCATTGTCTCTAGTTAACTGTTCGGTTGCCATAGCCTTATCCTTAATCTTAATCCTTGAAGAATTTTTTGTATTTTTTGCACCCCGTACCTAGTTAAAGTGCTTTTAGGTAATGGTTATCAAAATAGAGAGTAGGGAATAGAAAGTGGATCAAACTAATTTTTATGGGTGCGGGTGTCAGCAGCCGATCAAAGACTGCTAACTAAATGGTATTGCTGTAGATGTATCTGGCATACCACTTAGCTAATGATAGCTAGTTGGCCTCTGTTATGCAGCATCAATTATTGGCGATGCCTACCTGGGTAAGTACACCATCGCACAGTAGAAGACACGATGACAATTAACATTACGTTTTTTGATTTTTGGAATTTGAGGAAAGCAGCAAATCAAGAACTCCTAGCTGATAACTGAGGTTTGCTAAAGTCAGAAGTATCCGGCAACTCCAAGGATTGGCAAATGGTTAGAGAGTACTCAACCCAGAGACATCTGCCTCCGCTTGAAAGTGGCGATCGCTTAACTCGCCCTGAATTTGAACGGCGTTATGCGGCTGCACCTCATATCAAAAAAGCAGAACTGATAGAAGGAATCGTTTACATCGCATCTCCTGTAAGACATGAGCAACATGGCAAACCCCACAGTCGGGTGATAACTTGGTTAGGAGTCTACCAATCACTGACTCCTGGCGTTGATTTAAGCGTTGAACCAACCGTCAGATTAGATTTAGACAATGAACCTCAGCCAGATGCAGTGCTGTTTATTGAACCAGACGCAGGCGGACAAACTCGTTTAAGCAGCGACGGTTACATTGAAGGATCTCCCGAATTGATTGTTGAAATTGCAGCGAGTAGCGTGGCGATCGATAGAGGCAGCAAAAAGCAGGTTTATCGCCGTAATGGGGTGTTGGAGTACGTAATCTGGCAATCTTACGAAAATCAAATTGAATGGTTTTGCCTAATTGATGGCGAGTATCAATTGCTATCTCCCAGTGCAGATGGAATTATTCGCTCTCAGGTGTTTCCAGGTTTGTGGTTAGCGGTGGAGGCACTGTTAAACAATCAGATGGTGCAGGTGTTAGAGGTGGTGCAAGGGGGGTTGAAGTCAGCGGAACATAATGCGTTTGTGCAGCAATTGCAGAAATACATAAGTCTGAAATAGTTTACTCACTGAGTTTTCGTATCATTTTTACCCCAATACAGTTCAGAATGAGCGACAAAACCCTCATGTAGAGACGCGATTCATCGCGTCTTCAAGACCAATATTCTACGCCAATAACCCTTAACCCAAGTTAGTAAGGGCACGGCAGTGCCGTGCCCCTACGAGAAATCTATCTGTATCAAGGTTTTCGTGAAATGGTATTAGGAATTGACAGGAAATACCAAACATGCATCATTCAAAAACCACATCTTTCGTAGGGGCACAGCACTGCTGTGCCCTTTATTGAGGACTTCGCTAGCGCTGCACTAGTAATGACAATTTATTGTGTCTAGAAGGTTTGAAACCTTTGCAGATAGCACTTGTGTATACACCGTAGCCTTTATAAGGGGGGGATTTAGGGGGATCTAAAACTTTTGATACCGACAAGAGGACTTTTCAAACATCCTCTAAAACGTTTTGCTACCGACCAAAAAACTTTTAAAAGTGAAACGGTATTAGGAGGGCACATCTAGGTAGGTTCATTCCAAGCCCTAATCGCTTCAATCGCAATACCAGCAGGAGCAAATAAAACCTTTACAGTCTCAATACCTGCTGCTGTGACTGCTCTTTGCAAACGTACTTTGAGCATTGGATTATTTTTGATAACTTGTTCAATCGCTTGCCTATTTTTAAGTACTGGATGACTCTCAACAGCTTGAGCAACAATCGGTTCAGCATCGATTACAGTCGGTTTATCCTGCTCCATTTTCTCAAGCAACTGCTCAAGCACAGTTTTCAAATTAGCAATATCTTTTGTAGATGCGTAATTGTTTTGAGTGCCAATGTTATCACCTTGGATATTTCCTGTAACACTGCCTACGATGTTGCCAAAGGTAGCACCTGTGAAATCATTTTTAGGAGTTTCTGACATAGTTTTGAGTGTTTGATTAAGTGTGTTTAGAGAACTAGTTAAAGGATCGGCGCTGTTTGTTTCCTCATTCAAGACAGTATAAAAAATTTCATGATTATAAAATTTGTACCGCTCTTGAATTTTAGAAATTGCATCGCTTTTATATTGTGATGGAATTTTTAATTGTAACTCCCAGATATAATGCAAAACTTCAGAGCCAGCAATTTTTCCTAACGCCTCTGCGGCTATACTACGAACAGAGGAATCTTCATCCTGCAAAGCATTAATTAAGGCAGATACCGCTTGTTGGTTGCCGATTTTTCCTAACGCCTCTGCGGCTATACTACGAACAGAGGAATCTTCATCCTGCAAAGCATTAATTAAGGCAGATACCGCTTGTTGGTTGCCGATTTTTCCTAACGCCTCTGCGGCTATACTACGAACAGAGGAATCTTCATCCTGCAAAGCATTAATTAAGGCAGATACCGCTTGTTGGTTGCCGATTTTTCCTAACGCCTCTGC
>NZ_JACJSJ010000049.1 GCF_014698115.1 Nostoc sp. FACHB-973 | reverse complement strand
AGGGGGAGAAAGAATAACCAATGCCCTATGCCCTATGCCCAATTATTAAGAGCTTGTGCCAAAATTAAATCAAACTTGAGAGCAAAAGCGACGTGGGTTTATGCCCATGTCAGGAAAGCAAAACCATGCAACCAATTCGTCAAGGTGATGTTATCTTACTGCCTGTGCAGCAAGTTGAAGGACAAAAAATACCTCATTTAACTTTGGCAGAAGGCGAAGTGACGGGTCATAAACATCGAATTACTGAAGGCAAGGCAGAATTATACGAGAAAGATAGCACGCTCTATTTACGTGTATTTTCCGAGTCGGCATTACTAGCTCATGAGGAGCATAAAGCTATTTCGATTCCCCAAGGTGATTGGATGGTGAAAATTCAGCGAGAATATGAGCCTGAAGGTTGGCGTTATGTCGCTGATTGAAAAGTTAACACCTGAGCAAGAGGCTTTGATTCCAGTTTATCGGGACAAGTGGAGAGCGATCGCCCTTTCAACTGAGCGAATCGATCGTGAAAAAGCGGCGGAAGCCGTCAAAGCTGCTTATGCTATTATTCCTGAGCCAGAGCCGACAATAATTTTTTGTGATAGTCCTTATGCATCTTTGTGCCTCGAAATTGATCTTCAACTAAAATACAGTAATGACAAACTTTACTCTGACATAGAGTACCTACTATTCGCTCAGTTAAAAAAACAATTAGGTTACAACACTTTATATGTGTTAAATCGAAGATTAAATATTGATATTAATAGAATTAATCAAATAGAATTTGAGTTGGCAGTCTTACTAGACAGAGAACTTAAAATAAATTGCTTAAGGTATTTTGTAGATGGCAGCATCAGATTAGACGGTTTGCTACGCCCATATAGTCTTTTTGAGTTTTGTATTTATGTATTAAAATGCAATTATAATCAAGAAATATGGGAAGTTTTACAGAATATATACAAGCATTGTGGTCGTATTTTTGCCTTTGATAATGTTTGTATGATCTGCGATCGCCCTCTTCATCTGCGCTTCGACAATCAAAATCGTCTCCACGCTGAAGGTGAACCCGCCATTGAATTTATTGATGGATTTAGCCTCTACTCATACCACGGTGTAACCTTACCTGAAAAATACGGTAAAATTCACCCGCAGCAATGGCAATCTCAATGGCTTTTATCAGAGGAAAACGCCGAACTACGACGAGTGTTAATTCAAGGTATTGGTTACGCCCGAATTTGCCAAGAATTACAAGCTATTGAATTAGATACTTGGGCTGAATACACACTATTAAAAATTGAAGCTGATGTTGATGAAGAACCAATTTATTTATTAAAAATGACTTGCCCAAGTACACAATTTATTCACGCCTTGCGAGTTCCACCTGAAATTAAATCAGCACGTGAGGCAGTCCGCTGGGTAAATTGGGGAGTAGATCCAGAGGAATTTGGCGTGCAAACCTGATGAATGAAATTCAACAATAAGCTAAAAAATATAGTAAGTATAGACAAAACCGATGCATTGTACCATACATGAGGACAAATGCACGAATTCGGGCTTGGCCAAATCGAAAGTTATGGTAGGATAATTTTGGAGAAGTTAAGTTCGGCGATACGAATCTTGTTGTTAGTAATAATTGCAAGGGGCTCGACCGATGAACATCTCTGCATCAATGGATTCTGGAGAGTTTCATGTCAATCTACGTAGGGAACCTATCCTACAGCGTCACACAAGACGACCTTAGTAAGGTATTTTCCGAGTACGGAGCCGTCAAACGCGTTCAATTACCCACAGATAGGGAGACAGGACGCGCTCGAGGCTTTGGTTTTGTCGAAATGGAATCATCAGCTGCAGAAGATGCTGCTATTCAGGCTTTGGATGGTGCCGAATGGATGGGTCGTGTAATGAAAGTTAATAAAGCTAGACCAAAAGAGGAGAAAGACACTCGCTCTGGCGGTGGTAGTTGGCAAAAAAATAATAGCGGATACTCACGAGGCTATTAAATTCCGGGAGGATTTAGGAAGACAAAAGCATCATAAGCGATGTCTACGACGGGCTACGCCTACGCCAAGCAAAAACTATCCCCAAGCAGGTTAGTAGATAACTAAATCTGCGAAATTCCGTATAAGCAGTTCAGGAAATAGCTGAGCTGCTTACTTATTTTAGATATGAATGTTGATTGCAAAGGAGCCAATCCTAGACTTAAACATAATTTAATTTGATGGTAGCCATAGTTATTACTCCACTTTCTGATTCTGAATTCTGAATTCTGAATTCTGAATTCTTCTTTTTAATGCAATTTTGGTAAAGAACAATAGATAGAATGAACAGAGTTAGCCTTAATGTCTAATCCCCAAAACCTATACATCTCATGGATTTTGCTAATCTTGCATCCCAGTTAAATGCTGGAACGATTTTACCAGAGGGGATTGTAATTCTCACCCTCTTGGGGGTTTTGATTGTTGATTTGATTTTGGGGCGTACATCCTCGCGCTGGATTGGATATCTAGCGATCGCAGGTTTACTGGCTTCCATTGTCGCCCTGTATTTTCAATGGGATGCTCTCAATCCCATCTCTTTTAGCGGCGGCTTTAACAGTGACAACCTGAGTATCGTCTTTCGCGGTATCATAGCGTTGTCTGCCGCTTTTACTATATTGATGTCAATTCGCTACATTGAGCAGAGTGGCACCGCTTTAGCCGAATTCATCGCTATTTT
The DNA here is from genome assembly GCF_014698115.1 of Nostoc sp. FACHB-973. Taxonomy (GTDB): domain Bacteria; phylum Cyanobacteriota; class Cyanobacteriia; order Cyanobacteriales; family Nostocaceae; genus Nostoc; species Nostoc muscorum. The sequence continues at coordinate 56,086 of NZ_JACJSJ010000049.1, read as the reverse complement.
GCTGACAGCTACCCTTGGAGGAATGTTTTTATCCGGGGCTAGCGAGTTGGTAATGATTTTCATCTCCCTAGAAACCTTGAGTATTTCCTCTTACTTGCTAACAGGTTATACCAAGCGTGACCCCCGCTCCAACGAAGCAGCGTTGAAATACCTGTTAATTGGAGCTTCCAGTACAGCAGTATTTTTGTACGGTGTATCATTGCTGTATGGATTATCAGGTGGACAAACTGAACTAAGTGCGATCGCCAATGGCATTGCCACAGCGAAGGCTGGTCAATCTTTAGGTTTAGTGATTGCCCTGGTTTTTGCGATCGCAGGTATTGGCTTTAAAATCTCTGCCGCACCCTTCCACCAGTGGACACCAGACGTTTACGAAGGCGCCCCCACTCCGGTAATCGCCTTTTTATCTGTGGGTTCCAAAGCAGCTGGATTTGCTCTAGCTATCCGCTTGCTGACAACAGCCTTCCCTCTGGTTGCAGAAGAGTGGAAGTTTGTCTTCACTGCTCTGGCCGTTCTCAGCATGATCTTGGGTAACGTAGTCGCCCTCGCCCAAACCAGCATGAAACGGATGCTAGCTTATTCATCCATTGCCCAAGCTGGGTTTGTGATGATCGGCTTAATTGCTAGCACACAGGCAGGTTACGCCAGTATGATATTTTACCTCCTGGTCTACCTGTTCATGAACCTGTGCGGCTTTACCTGCATCATTCTGTTCTCCTTGCGGACAGGAACCGACCAGATTGCCGAATACTCCGGACTATATCAAAAAGACCCACTCCTAACACTGGGGTTGAGTATCTCCTTGCTTTCCTTGGGCGGTATTCCACCATTAGCTGGTTTTTTTGGTAAGATTTACTTGTTTTGGGCTGGTTGGCAAGCAGGTCTTTACGGATTAGTCTTGCTAGGCTTAGTTACTAGCGTCGTCTCCATATATTACTACATTCGCGTAGTCAAGATGATGGTAGTCAAAGAACCCCATGAAATGTCAGACGCAGTGAAGAATTATCCCCAAATACGATGGAATTTGCCTGGATTTAGACCTTTGCAAGTTGGCTTAGTTGTCACTTTAATCGCCACTTCCATTGCAGGGATTTTGTCAAATCCACTATTTACACTGGCTAACCATTCCATCTCCCATACTGCAATTTTGCAAGCAACAGTCAATAACGCTGCACAAGCACAAAATCTCCGACTTGCACCAAAGGTAGATTCAGTAAGTCAGTCTCAAACCTCAGTTGATTCGACTGCTAAGATTTAACAATCTGAATCTCAATAAAACTTTGTGCTATTAAAGAAGCGCCTGTTTGCTAATTAGCAAACAGGCGTTTTTCAATTTAGATTCACTAAATTGACGTGAGTTCGATGAACCTCTCTCCAACCCCTCTCCGTCTCGGAGAGGGGCAATAAGATCCTGAGTTGGGCACGAAAAATTAGCGTTTCTAAGCCTCTCCCTGAAACGGGGAGAGGAATGAAAGCGGGGTTCTTTGGCATCTGTCGAACTCACATTAAACTGAGATCCAGACCACTATTTACAATCTAAAATCCAAAATCTAAAATCCAAAATACTATGAGTTAACAGGTATCTTAATTACAAATTCTGCACCTTTTCCTGGAGTAGAAAAACAGCTAAGTTGTCCGCCATGTTTTTCCACTATAATTTGATAGCTTATAGATAGACCTAGCCCAGTACCTTTGCCCACGGGTTTAGTAGTGAAAAATGGGTCAAATAGCTTTGAACGAACTTGTTCACTAATTCCCAAACCATTATCAGCAATAGTAACCACTATCCAATTTTTATCAATCACTTCAGTTGTAATTTGAATTTGGGGATTGTCATTTGTTTTTGAATTGACTGCTGACCACCGACCACTGAGTGCCGACTTTTCCAAAGCATCGATCGCATTAGCCAGGATATTCATAAATACTTGATTGAGTTGACAAGGGTAGCAAGTCACATTAGGTAATTGCCCATATTTTTTAATGACTTTGATTTCTGGGTACTCATGTGTAGCATGCAGCCGATGATCCAAAATCATTAAAGTACTATCAATTCCTTCGTGAATATTGACTTGCTTAAGTTCAGCTTCATCAAGTCGGCAAAAATTTCGCAATGATTTAACAATTTCTTGAATACGCTCTGTTCCCACCGTCATAGATTTGAAGAGTTTAGTTATATCTTGAATCAGAAAATTTAAGTCTATTTCTTCTATTTGCTTTTGAATTTCTAGAGGAGGATTGGGGCAAATTTGTTGATAAATTTCCAACAATTTCAGTAAATCCTGAGTATATTTATGGGCGTAATGAAGGTTACCATAAATAAAACTTACGGGGTTATTCACTTCATGGGCAATACCAGCGACCATCTGGCCTAAACTAGACATTTTCTCCGCTTGGATAAGCTGAGTTTGGGTAAGTTGTAGTTCGTTTAATGTTTCTTGTAAAGCAGTTGTACGTTCCTCAACCCGAATTTCTAATTCTTCATTTGCTTTTTGGAGTTCTAACTCCGCCTGTTTACGTTTTTGAACTTCTTTTGCTAACTCATCAATTTTCTGGTTTAGAAGGACGAAATTATTGCTGGCTACAGTTCTATTTTCCAAGCGCAAAAGAATTAAAGCTGAAGATTCAGGAGACCAAGGTTGAATAACTGCTCCTTGACTGCGGCATATTAATGTCTGCCCATTATTTGTACGTAAAGTTAAAGAACCTAAAATCATTGCTCTGCTAATAGAACAAGCTTGCAGGTACTTTATAATATCGTTGGCAGACTCAGTTACCAAATCAAAGAGCATTTTCCCTTGCAGCTCCTGGCGGCGTAATCTCAGCATATCTGCTACTGGTTGATTGGTAGCTAACACTTGACCCTCACTACTCACCAAAAGTAAAGGCTCTGGTAAAACTCTGGCAAGTTCAAGAAATTGTTCAGGAGTCATGAGGCTTGCAATTTCAAGTTGGACTACAGTTTACCGATCTACACCAGAGTTGGTATGCTGGGGTTATTTTAGACAGACTCTAATCCTCTAAAGTATTCTCGACCTTCTGCATCTTCCGCTTCTGGAGTAAATTTTAAATAAACAATAACTCTGCATCCAGAAGCACCCTCTGCTATGGTATCTTGCAATTTTACTTTCGCATACCCTAGATTATTAGCTGCGATCGTTCCAAAGACGTTTGAAGTCATCATACACATAGCAGGGCGATTAAGAACTTTATCGCCAAATGGGCAAACGCGGTTGCCAAAAACAATTTTTTCATCATCCTGTTCAATCACATAAAAATCGCCTTGAATTCGTTTTTTTAAATCAACTAAGACATCAGCTACTTGCTTTGGAGAAAGATTTGAGACCTCCAAAGCAGATTTGTAATATTGGTTAATCTGCCTACCCATTCTTTCACCAACTACGCTAATAAATCCAGAAGCTTCTTCTAAGCCAACTACATCGTGCAAAGTACCAGATAATTCTCTGATTAATGTACGTAAAAATATGTCCCGTTCTAAAGGAAGATTCAGGCTACTGATTGAATGATTAAGGGAATTTGTCATAGACTTTAAGGACACAACTCTAGAACTACAGCTCTAGGATTCCCCAAAATGTCTAGAAAGTAACTGCTTATAGCAGTTTTAAATTGTGTGAACTACAGCAATTCCCAGAAGCCCACAGCCGTGCGCCTCTACCATTCAAACCGGATATAATCTTTTTCTTGAGAGAATTTAATACTTGCTTATCTGATGAATAGCAATAGTCATCATTAAGCCTTCAAGCTTTTGTCATTCAATAATATACTCTAAAGTTATTCTATTTTTTGACATCATCGTTTAACAGGCGATTGATAACCCTAATATACTTCCTGATATCAACTTGTGTTATTTATGTAAAAATAAATTAATTGATACAGCAGAATCCAGAAGTCATAATCCTGAATTATGCTGTAATTTTGCTATTTTAATAAATTGGAAGAGTTATTATAAATTCTGAACCTTCTCCCAACACAGAATTTACTTCCAAAGTTCCCCTATGTTTTTGGACAATTATTTGATAAGAAATTGATAACCCTAATCCTGTTCCTTTACCCGCTGGTTTTGTTGTAAATAAATGGTTAAAAATTTTTTCTTTTACTTCGGCTGATATTCCTACCCCATTATCTTTAATCCGAATCAATGCGTGACTTTTATCTTCAGTTAAAGCAGTATTAATTGTAATTTGATTGGGACTTGCCTTAATCTGATCAAAACTCAAGCCAGAATTAGACTCTTCTAAAGCATCAATTGCATTTGCTAATAAATTCATAAATACCTGATTGAGTTGTCCTGGAAAGCATTCTAATATCAAAAATTCACCGTATTCTTGAATTACTTGAATAGCAGGACGCATCTTATTTGCTTGCAAACGGTACTTGAGAATCACCAGAGTACTGTTAATACCTTCATGAAGGTTAAAGAGAACTTTTTGTTCTGTATCTGATCTAGAGAAAGTTCGCAAGCTCTTGCTCAGATTGGAAATCCGATCTGTGCCTTCTTTAATTGAGGAAATGAGTTTAGGCAAATCCTCGCGCACATATTCTAGATCAAGAAATTCGATTTTTTCTTGAATTTCCTGAGATGCTTTGGGATAAATTTGCTGATAAATATCTATCATATCTAATAAATTCTGAATATACTCTTGAGCCGGAGTAAGATTACCTGCTATAAACGCAATTGGGTTGTTAATTTCGTGAGCTACATCTGCAACCAGACTTCCCAAAGTAGACATTTTGTTCTCCATAATTTGAAGATTAAGAAGCATCGTTTCTAGTTCCTGACTTCTTTCCTCTAATTTGCTTTGATACTCTTGTAACTCATCAATTACTTTTTTCAGCAGAGATTCTTTTTTTTTATTTATATCTTCTAGTTTCATCCGGTCTGTCTCAGAGCGTTCCAATTTTTTTTGGAGAATTCTATTCGTTTTTTTGAGTTGTTGAATTTCTTTTTCACAATCAAAACTTGCCATCAGCTTTTACTGAACTCCCAAAATTAAAGTTACAAAAGTTTCGTTGTGAAATTGCGTTTGACTCATTAGATCTATAGGAGCAATCTCTCCATTAGAATAAAATCCACAGGCAGGTAAAGAGTTTTTCAGGCAAAGTTTTGTATTCTCGTACTCTTCTTGTGCCCTCGTACCAAGTATTTGCCGACGAGCTACACATGAAAAAAACAAAACTGCACTTGGTTGTGTACCTGGATAGTTATCTAAAGCATTCATAAATGATGCTTTAGAAGCTGCGAGAATATCTTCATAACCTGCTTCAGAAATTTGAATAAGTGCTTGGTCGGGAATATCCGCAAAAAAGGCGATGCTACCAGATTCTTGATTATAAGCAATGGGCGCTCTGATATAAAATTTGTCTGAATCTTGCTCAAAGACTGCTAGGGGATATTCCATTGAAGGAGGAAGCAAACCTAAATAATGATGATAAAAATCTAGGGCTGGCTTACCATCTATTTCATAGACAATGTTCTTATCTACTTTGGTTACTTTACTGATTTGGCCGATGGGATGCCAACCACTTGCAACACCATGAGAAAATAATATTTTTCCACAAAAAAGCAGTATTGGTACAGAATCACTTAAAACTTCTGTTTGAAAAAATTGATATGTATTTTGATATTTGGACTGGTCGGCTGCTAAACCACCAAATATGGGTACATTTTGACCAAGAGCTAACTTTAAGCCATTTAATATAGAGACACCACTAGTTGTGAGACTTTCTGGATGAGTTAAACATAGGCTTGGTGCTGCTGTACTTTTTGCTTTGGCCTGCTCTACAGCTTGTTTGGTTGCAGTAATTGTATCGGCTGAAATTTGGCGTCCAACTCCTGCATGAATTTCTACTTCGTCTGAACAAAATAACATCAAAGTGATTGAGTCTTGCTGAAACTCTAGGACTGAAGAAATTTCGCCATCTGTTGTTCCACCAATTAACTCAATCCCGCTAAAAGCTTGATGAATTTGCTGCAAAATCAGGGAATGCTCGAAGTCAATTGCAGCAAAAAGAATTCCAGCTTGTGGAATATCTCCTCCAAGAGAAGTGATGCATTGTTGAATAACTTCCTCAACTGCTGATAGAGAATCTGGATCGTTACTATGACCTACTACTGCTTTGAACATATATTGATATATAAACAATTATTTTTGCACATAATTAGAGTTCCCAAATTCTCAGCAAAATTTTATGATTTTTGAATGGGAAGCTTAATGATAAACTCCGAACCTTCTGCTGGTGCTGATTTTACTTCCAGAGTTCCTCCATGTTTATCGACAACAATTTGACGAGCAATAGATAGTCCTAATCCTGTACCTTGACCCACGGGTTTGGTGGTGAATAAGTGGTCGAAGATTTTTTGTTGAACTTCACCCGACATTCCCACGCCATTATCTTTAATCCGAATTAAGATATGACTTTTATCTTCATTCAGGCTGGTTTGAATCCAAATTTGATTGGGATTGACCTCAATTTCAACATAGCTACGCCCTAAATTAGACTCTTCTAAAGCATCAATAGCATTAGCTAATAAATTCATAAATACTTGATTTATTTGTCCGCTAAAGCATTCTATTTCAGGTATATTATCGTAATTTTTAATAACCTCAATATTAGGACGAGATTCTGATGCTTTTAAGCGATGCTTGAGGATCATTATTGTGCTGTCAATACCATCATGAATATTGCAATAAACTTTGCGATCGCTATCTGCTCTCGAAAAGTTTCGCAGACTGGTACTGATGTTGCGAATCCGTTGAACACCTTCTTTCATGGAAGAAATCAAGTTAGGTAAATCGGAAAGCATGTGCTGCAAATCCATCGCTGCAATTTCTTCTTGAATTTCTGCAACTGGATGAGGATAATGCTGTTGATAAAGCTCAACTAGCTTAGTCATGGCTTGGAAATATACCCAAGCGTGACCGAGATTACCATGAATAAAACCAACTGGATTATTAATTTCATGAGCAACACCTGCAACTAATTGACCAAGGGCAGACATTTTTTCTGTTTGTACAAGCTGGAGTTGGGACTCTTGTAAATCTTTTAGTGCTTTAGACAATGCTTCTGTTCTTTGGGCAACTCGTTTTTCTAAAGTTTTTGTGAGATTTCGTAATTGAAGATGGGTTTTAATTCTAGCTAATAGTTCTTCTTGGTTAAAGGGTTTTGTGATGTAGTCAACTGCACCGATACTTAAACCTTTGATTTTACTATCTGTATCTGAATTTCCCGTCATAAAAATTACGGGGATATCACAAGTATCGGGATTTTGTTTCAATTTTTTACACGTTTCAAAACCATCTATTTTCGGCATCATCACATCTAACAAAATTAAATCAGGTAGTCTAGATTCAACTTGCTTGAGTGCCCTTTCTCCATTAACTTCTGTCATAACTTCAAAGCCTGCATTAGTCAAAATGTCTAAGACAATTTCTAAGTTGGTAGTAGTATCGTCAACCACTAAAATTAAATTAGTTTCGGGAAAATTAGACATTTGTATATTTGATTTATCATCCATGTATTTAAATTAATTTTACTCCTTGCTAATTGTTTGTCATTGGCTCTCGAATTGCAACTAAGTCACCTCTATTTTCTTAACGGACTGACTGAGAAATTTACAGTCTGACAATTCTATAGTTCCCAAAACTCTGATAACAGCAACATTTTCATACCAAATTGTCATATGCGACCAGGGGGTGATCGCCACAGATAAATATTAACCACCAATTTTTGCTTTTACCAAAGTTTAATACGTTATTTTCTGAAATTAATCATTATTACCCTTGTCTTTTTATAAAAGTAGCGCTAGCCCAAAACAGTATTTTTATGCCATAGGTTAAGTTTTTTAGTTCGTCAACAGCATTTATGATGAGCAGACAAAACCAAAATGTAACTATTTTTATGAAAAAAATATAATTAGAGATAATTACGGTTATGTTTTTTGAAAAAACATTGAACAATAGCCAAGTAAGTTTTGAAATATTCATATACCTTTACGCACCAACACTCATGACTTAACTATGAGTTACATGCTTTAGAAAACACGGTGCTACAGTGAAATTTTTCAAAATAACTCTGTCATAGACTCTGAAAATTGCTATTGCCTTTGTTGTCTTGTAATAAATGTTTGCTTTATGAAAGAATTACTTTCTCCTAGTTTGTACTGTCCATTTCCACACCAAATCAATAAGCATGTTGATATTTTGCAAGAATATGCTCTTGAATGGGTGCTTCGCTTTAACCTACAAGCAAGTGAAACTGCTTTTGCGCGTTTATCCAAGTCAAAATTTTTCTTGTTAGCTGCAAGTGCCTATCCAAACTGTGATTTGGAAGAACTTAAGATTGGAAATGACTGGCTTAGCTGGGTGTTTATTTGGGATGATCAATGCGATATGTCCGAGTTTAAAAAACAGCCGGAAGCACTCAAACTTTTTCAGCAAAGATTTATAGAAATATTGAAAGGATCGGAACCAACGAGCCAGGATATGCCCATTAATCATGCTTTAGCTGATTTGCGACAACGAACACGCCAAAGAACAAACGAAAAATGGTTCAACCACTTTCTCCACTGCTTTGAGCAATATTGCAACGGATGTGTAGAGGAAGCAGCTATTCGTGCCCAAGGAATTGTACCTGATATTGACACTTATATGAAGTGCAGAAGGTTCAGTGTAGGCGGATATCTTTTCCTAACGGTAAGTGAATTTTGTAATCAGTTCATGCTCTCTGATGTTTTACGAAATCATGAAATTGTCAAAAAATTAGAACTGCTAACAATTGATATTCTTGCCTGGTGTAATGATGTTTTTTCAGCATCCAGAGAAATGGAGAGTGGTGATGTTCATAATTTAGTATTAGTGCTACATTATCTCCAAGAAATACCTTTGGATGAAGCAATTAATCTTGCTGCTAGTATGCATAATAAAAAGGTCAAAGAGTTAATAGATTTAGAAGCATCTATTCCCTCTTTTGGAGAAGAAATAGATGTGGAAATGGCAAAATATATATCAATAATGCACTCCTGGATTAGTGGCAATCTCAATTGGTATTCTCTTACTGGCCGCTATGAGACTACAGAGAAACTGGAGCTAGTTAATTGTTAAGTTCATTTCTAACTTTCAGATAAGTAATATCAAGTTCGCTTAATTACTTATAATTAAAAATTCTCCGCGTCCCCGCGTCAGCCTTAATTATAAGTATTCATCCGAACCTGATATAAATTTGAATGCTCCACTTCTGAGCATAATTTTCAAATGAAAAAACAGATTCAACTACCAAATATTCTCAAAACTCATCCTTTTCTCCAAAAGCTTGAATGGGTTGTTGATCCTGTTAGATTTATGGAAAAAGCGGCTCAGCAATATCCTGGCATTTTCACTGCTAAAATAGTTGGGTTTGGGGATACCGTAGTATTTGTGAACCATCCCCAGGCAATCCAGGAAATTTTAACTAACGATAGAAAGAAGTTTGTAGCCGTTGGTGATGCGAATAGAATTGTGGAACCCTTGGTAGGGCAATATTCAGTTTCTTTGCTGGAGGGTATTCGTCACAAACAACAGCGACAACTTGTGATGCCTGTTTTTCATCGAGAGCGAATGCGAACCTATGGTCAACTGATCTGTACCCTTTGTACAAAAGTTTTTAGTCAGTCACCACTAAATCAACCCTTCTTGGCCCGTAATTTAACACAGGAGATATCTCTACAAGTTATTTTAAAAGTTGTCTTGGGTTTGCATGAGGGAGAAAAACTTCAAAAACTTAAGCATCTATTGCCGCAGATGTTGGATCTTTTTCGATCGCCTTTTACTTGTAGTTTATTCTTTTTATCATTCTTGCAAAAGGATTTAGGAGCTTGGAGTACTTGGGGAAAATTCTTGCGCGATCGCCAGCAAATTGATGAATTGCTCTATGCTGAAATTGCTGAACGCAGAGAGCAACCTGATTCAGAACGCATCGATATCTTATCCATGCTGATGTCCGCAAGAGATGACGCTGGTGAATCAATGACAGATCAAGAGTTACGCGATCAGTTGATGACCCTAATGCTTGCTGGATATGAAACTACAGCAACAGCGATCGCTTGGGGATTGTATTGGATTCACCAAAACCCGCTAGTCTGTGAAAAGCTAGTTGAGGAATTGGACACTCTTGGTGATTCTCCAGATCCCATGAGCATTGTCCGACTCCCATATCTCACAGCTGTTTGTAATGAAACCTTGCGAATTTATCCCCCGATAATGTTCTCTTTCCCTAGAGTAGTGCAAGAACCTGTAGAACTACTGGGACATCCTTTAGAGCCTGGAACTGTACTGCTTCCGAGTATTTATCTGGCTCATCAGCGTGAAGATTTATATCCCCAACCTAAGGAGTTTCGACCAGAGCGCTTTATAGAACGCCAATTTTCTCCTTATGAATTTCTGCCTTTTGGTGGCGGTGTCCGTCGTTGTATGGGTGAGGCTTTGGCCTCATTTCAAATGAAACTAGTATTGGCAACCATCCTCTCACTCTATGAGTTGGCGCTAGTTAATCAGCAACCTGAGCGAGTTGAGCGCCGAGGTTTTACCCTAGCACCTGCTACTGGAATCAAGATGGTAATTACAGGGCGGCGTGTGCGTCCAGAGTCTTTAGCGAAGATGACAAAGACGCCAATATCTTAATGGTCTATGGCATTAATTCTGAGGAGTTGAAACAGACACAGAGACATTCTTACGCGGAGGATTTTAAAGCCATTAAAATTAATGCGATAGACCACTAGTAACTTGTCAAAGTTGTTTTCATCGGTCTTAGAAACCCAGTTTTTCTAACAAACTGGGTTCTTAAAAATTGAATCTTAAGATCGACTGATTGACGCCGCACTACCCGCTACAAATCAAACAAACACTTTCTTCCCCCACTTCCTACTCCCTATTCCCCACTCCCCGTGTTTCTTGAAAAAACTGTTATTAGTCTAGATCCTTGACTGTTGCATCGGTATCTCAATCACGAACTCAGTTCCTTCTCCTAGTGTGGAATTACAGGTTAAATTACCCTTGTGTTTATCCACGATAATCTGATAGCTAATCGACAACCCTAAACCCGTACCACTTCCTACTGACTTGGTGGTAAAAAATGGGTCAAAAATTTTCTGCCGCACGGCTTCTGTCATACCAGAACCGTTATCAGCAATCCGAATCATCACCCTATTAGAATCTGTTAATTGAGTAAATATACGAATTTTTCCGGAAAAATTTTTTATTTTTTCTTTACCTTCTGATGGTGGCAAATCTCTGGTGGAATTTCTCTGTTGGTGATTTACGAATGACTGATGACCAATGACAAATGACTCTTCCAAAATATCGATCGCATTACTTAAGATATTCATAAACACTTGATTAAGTTGACCTGCGTAACAAGTAACTTCTGGGATATTTCCGTATTCTTTGATGATTTGAATTTCCTGGTGATCGTTCTTCTCTTTAAGCCGATGCTGCAAAATCATCAAGGTGTTATCTATTCCTTCATGAATATCTACAGGCTTCATCTCAGATTCATCCAGGCGGGAAAAGTTACGTAAGCCCAAAACAATATTGCGGATACGTGAACTTCCGATTTTCATTGAATCTAGAGTTTTTGGCAAGTCTTCTGCTAAAAAATCAATGTCGATTTCCTCAGATTTATTCTCAATTGCAGACGAAGAATCAGGATATTCTTGCTGATAAACAGCTATCAACTCCAGCAAATCATGCACATACTCGCTAGCATGAGAAATATTTCCATGAATAAAATTAATGGGATTATTAATTTCATGGGCAATTCCCGCTACCATTTGCCCTAGTGAAGACATTTTTTCACTTTGAATTAATTGAATTTGAGTGTGTTTTAATTCCTGTATAGCCTGTTGTAATATTTCATTTTTATCGTTTAGTGCTTGCGTTCTTTCTTGGACTTTTTGCTCTAGAGTATGGTTATATTTTTCTAAGCTTTCTTTAGCTTGTGCCAAATTTTTGTAGAGGATAGCATTCTTTAGTGATATTGCTGCTTGGGTGGTGAGGAGTTTCAAAACTTCTACGCGATCGCGTGTAAATGCTCCTGTCGTTAAATTATTTTCTAGATAAAGAATACCAATTAATTGACCTTGATTGATAATAGGTATAGACAATAAACTCTTAGGTTTTTCACAGAAAATATAGCTATCAGCTGCTAAAAAAGAAGCGGCTATTGCGTCATCAATAACTAAGATTTCTCTGGAACGTTTAACATAGTTAATCAAAGTAATGGGAACGTCGTAACTTGATTCTAGAGAAATTGCTGGAAAATCTGTACATGTATGTTCAAAATTTGAATTTGAACAAACTGCCGTAACAGTTAATTGTAAGCTATCATCTTCGCTTAAAATCAAAGCGCATTTAGAAGCTCCTGCATTTTCTATAACAACTTCCATTAAAGTAGAAAGCAGTCGTTCAAGCTCAATTTCTCCAGACAGTGCTTGAGATGCTTTCATAAATGTGGCTAAATCTAGAGAATCAGAAATACTTGTCTTTGAGCCAATTACAGTTGGTTGATTACTCAAAGTAGATAGAGATATGTTATTAAAAGAAGTACTTTCTTGACTAGAATGGATATTCAGTTTTAGTTTTTGTTGCTGAAGTACAGCAGCTAGTAATAGGGGATAGCGTTTTACCAAATCGTCAACTTTGGCTAGCGCTCCCCAGCGAGCATAACTATAGTAAGCATCTGTTAGGTAGGTTTGGGCAATCTTATGTTTACCCCATTCTAGATAGAATTTGGCTGTAAGTTCTTGAGCGAGGGCTTCTTCATGAATGTACTCATGTTCTTTGGCTAGGGAAATAGCGCGATCGTAGAATTCTATTGCTTCGAGATATTGAGAGCCAATCCGATACCGTTCAGCTTCTACAAGATAATATTTGTGTAAATAATTCATCGGAGCATGATCTGCCCAATGTTTCATTTTTTCCTGATTCCCTTGAACCTTATCCAGAATGCACTTTTGCTCAAGACAAGATGCATCAGGGTATACAGCTAGTCGTGCTAGTGAATCATAAAAATAAAAAAGAGGAGTCACTAGTTGTCCTGTTCCACCATGTAAATATTTTTCTGCTAGGTTGGCATTTTCAATCGCTTGATAGAACTCTTGAAATAGGAAATACAGATGTATTTTTGTAACATATAAATAGAAAATTCCTGTTCCATCATTGGCTTCTACATGAAGCCGCAGCATTTCATTGTAAACTTCACCAATTAAACTACAAGGATTTGCTACAGAACCTAGTAAATTCAACATACTCTGCCGATAGATAGTACTCCAGTTAAATACTGTTTCTTGCTTCATTTGTTTGATAGCATTGCTGTAATTTGCCATCTCCCGTTCTAGTCCTGTCAGTTCTCTACCAATGAAATATGCAGAGTAGCAATAAGCGTTAAGACAATAAGCAGCAAATTCTAAATCTCCTGTTTCGAGTCCAACATAGTAACCCTCCATTAAAGGTTTTAATATTTCCCTAGTATGTTTTTTCCAATGCCAAATAGCTGTGTTAAATATCAGCAGAATCTTAGCTTTAACTTGTTTGGCATTAAGCTTATCCACCAAACTTGCGGCCAGTTTGCCAAATTGATAACCAGACTCAATATCTCCCACTACTCCAGTGAGTATTAACCCGTAATTAACGTAGGCATAGGCAGATAGAGGAGTATTACCATGTTGGAGTGATAAATTAATTTGTTTAAGAGTAATCAGCAAAAACAGTTCAGGAGTCACTGCATAAGCAACAGAGGCTCCAGTTGATAGGATACGCATAGTTGCCATATGTAAGGCTTCACTCATCTCTGGCAGATCAATTAAATCTTTAATGTGTCTTCCATTCAGATTTGATGTTAATTCTGCCATTGCTAACTGAATATCAGAATTGCTTGGGTGTTCAGGAAACTCCACTCCCAAAAGCTTCAAAAAGGTGAGTGCAGTATTTACGGCCTTCAGTGCTTGGTTCTGCGCTCCATAAGCTTGAATTTTGACTTCATAAACTTTTACTTTTTCTAGCAGTGGTTTACGTACCAACACTACCTCTGCTAATTGCTCCATCTGTTCAAAGTTGCCAGCTAAATATGCTGCCTCTGTGGCAGTTTCATATAAAGCCAGGGTGAGATCATGTTTCGTCTCCCAGCTATCACCTGCCAATAGTTGGATGCCTGTAGTTAAATATTTAACCGCAGCTGGATAAGCTGTTGATGCTAAAGCTTTACGTCCAGCAATTAGATTCATCTGGGCTAGTTCATCTCGTTTAGCTTGATGAGAGATGAATTCCACTGCGATATTAAACTGATTGACAAGCTCAAAAATTCTTTCTTCTTGTTCTGCAACTGGAATATTGCTCAATAACAGTAGCCCAATTTTCAAATGAATTGGCTTTTTTTGTTCTTCGGGAATTAAAGAATAAGCGGCTTGCTGTACCCGGTCATGTACGAATTTATATTTAGGTATTTGTAAATTCAGACTTGCAAATTGTGTAGATTCTATCCCCTGAACAATTAGCTCTTGATTACTATTCTCTGCTGTAAAAATGTTGTAAATTTCACTTTGTGGTAAAATTAGTCCATCAAGTAATGCTTGCCACAAGTCTGATGCTGTATCTACTACAGATTTCTCATGTACGATCGCCAAACTTTTTAAGTCAAATTGATTACCAATACAAGCAGCAAGTTTTAGTACTGTTTGGGTGTTTATTGGCAACTTTTCTATTTGAATTGCGATAAATTCTACGACATCATCTGTGAGAGCTAATTCTTTGATTTTGTAAATATCATACTGCCAATAACCAACATCAAAATTTAATAAAATTAGTCCTTCATCGTATAAAGACTTGAGGAATTGAATGGAAAAGAACGGGTTACCTTTAGTTTTGGCAAATACCATTTGAGTCAGAGGAACAGCAACTAATTCCGGACAATGAAGGGTATCAGCAATTAAATGATTTAAATCACCCTGATTTAAAGGTGCTAGGGTAATAGTACTAACACTTGCTCCAGCTTGTTCAATTTCTTGTAATGTTAAATAAAGCGGATGTGCTTTTGAAACTTCATTATCTCGATAGGAACCAATTAATAATAAACCTCTTTTGATTTCACCTATTTGTTCCGTTTCGTCTGAAATATTAGACAAGCTACTTTCGCACATTAACAACTGAATGAATTTCAAAGAAGCCGTATCTGCCCATTGTAAATCATCGAGAAAAATAACCAGAGGATGTTCTTTAGTCGTGAAGATTTGAATGAATTTCTGGAACAATAAATTAAACCGATTTTGGGCGGCACTGCCAGAGAGTTCTGTTACGGGAGGTTGCTTGCCAATAATCTGTTCGAGTTCAGGAATTACATCAATAATTACCTGAGTTTGTGTACCCAATTCTCGGAAAATTTTGGCTTTCCATTGTTGAATTTGAGCATCAGTTTCTGAGAGTAATTGCCCGATTAAGTCTCGAAAAGCTTGCACCAATCCTGATAAGGGAATGTCACGTTGAAACTGATCGAATTTTCCTTTTATGAAATAACTCCGCTGACGGACGATGGGTTTGTGGACTTCGTTGACTACGGCAGTTTTGCCAATACCAGAGAAACCCGCGACTAATATCATTTCTACGCCCCTAACTCCCCCCTGACTAGGGGGAGTCACTGCCTTGGGGAGCCACTGGGTTGAAGGAGTTTCGTGGCCCAAAGCAAGTGGTGTCAGTTCTGTTGACTTGTACTCCTTCCCTACGGGAGTCTGCACCAACGCAGAACCACCAGAATAGGATCTGGCATGAGATTCAAGGGGATTAGCAACTCGTTCAAAAGCAGCGAGTAGGGTTTCAACTTCATTTTGCCGACCATAGAGTTTTTCGGGGATTACAAAACGGTCTGAGATGTCGCGATCGCCTAATTTAAAAGCTGCAATATTTCCTGTCTCTTGCCACTGCCTTTGACACACTTCCAAATCATGCTTTAACCCCAAGACACTTTGATAGCGGTCTTCGGCATTTTTGGCCATCAGCTTGCTGATAATATCAGACACAATTGCGGGAATATCGGAGTTAATCCGGCTAGCTTTTAGCGGTTGTTTGGCAATGTGAGAGTAAACTAACTCCATCGGATCTTTACTGGTGAAGGGTAACTGTCCGGTGAGGAGTTCAAAGAAGGTGACACCAAGGGAATAAAAATCGGTGCGGTAGTCAATACCTCGGTTCATCCTGCCAGTTTGTTCTGGGGAAATATAAGCCAGAGTGCCTTCTAAAACGTTGGGATTTGTGAGAAATTGAATTTCTCTGGGCAGGAGTGTCGCAATACTAAAGTCGATGATTTTTATCTCATCGGTGGTTGGGTTAATCAGAATATTGGCAGGTTTAATATCTTTGTGAATAATGCGATCGCGGTGCAGTCCTTCAAGGATAGAAGCAGTTTTAATAGCAATGTCAAAAAATTCGTTTAGCGAAATCTTATTTTCTTTTTTTTCCTTGTAGTCCAGTAGCCATTTTTGCAGGGAAATACCACCAAAATCTTCCATCACTAGAATGTAGCTGTTACGGTAATTATCTAAACTGTACGGTTTGACGATACCAGGAAGGTTAAGGTTTTTAGTGATGATATATTGATTGCGAAACTGAGCAATTTCTCCAAATGTAGGATATTCATTTCGCATCAATTTGAGGACGACTAATTTTTGGTCTTGTTCCCTAATACCGCGATAAACTAAGGTTTTACTGCCTGAGTAAATTTGCTCAGTGATGCGATAGCCAGGAAACGCATATAGTGTATCTAGTACTACTGACATTGCAACCTATGCTCATAATTTTTGTTTCTATGGCTTAGTATTCCCGTGTTCTGACTATCGTTATCAAAAAATAGTAAAAATTATTGTTTCCTTTGTATTTATAAATACAAATTTAAATTTAGTATTTTATCTATAACTTTCTGATTTTCAAAATTTTATTTTTAGGATAAAATGGTTAAATTTTACAGCTATATTAATAGCTAATATATGTAGTTTATATTTTTAATTACTGTTTTTTTTGGTGATTAACTATCAGTATTGCTCTAAAATTTTCATCATTTAAATAAAAAAACCTGCCATACTCTTTAGTTAAAGAGTATGGCAGGCTTAATAGGTCTAGGGATGCTTTACTAGACTAGCAACTGAGGTTAATAATATCCTCCCACCCTGACCAAGTAATTAGTAATTATTAATTCGTAATTGAAGGTGCAGAGGATAATAGCGATCGCCAATTTTAAGCTAATTTGTGTCCAACTTGCGTATTCTCTTGAAGACTGTCGTTTGTCCTTAGTCATTTGTCCTTTGACCAATGACCAAGGACAGTCAGATGAAGTAGTTATGCAATTTAAATGTGTTTTAGCTTATTTGATTTTTTGTTTAATAAAAGTCACAACCTGAGTCAGCTGCTTCTTCAAGCCCTCTATTTCTGCTTGCATTTTCGCAATTTTATCGTTCAACGCCTCAATTTCTGCCTGGGAGACTCCTGGGGAAGTAGAGGTTGGTATTGTAGTATTTGCGGGAGGTGGGGTTGTTGCTATGCTATTTGTCTCATTAGAAGTAGCTACCGTAGCACTGGTGACACTAGAGGTTGTGACAGTACCATTTTTAGCGGCTGCTGCTCCCACTGCAACTAGTTCTGGGCGTGGCTGTTTCGCTTTTGTCATAGCTAACTTAATTGCGCCAATTAGTTGCTTTTGATCAAAAGGCTTGCCCAGAAATTCAAAATATTCAAATGGTTCTGGGATTTTTTCAGTCACCTCCTCTTTGCGACCAGACATGATCACTAAAGGAATTTTTCTTAACTCTGGGTGGGCTTGAACTTGCTGGAAAACTTCCCAGCCACTCATTTTAGGCAACAGGAAATCCAGCATAATTAGGCTGAGTTTTTCCTGAAGGATGAAATTTAGTCCTTCCAAACCGTCTTTTGCTTCCAGTACCTCAAAATTGCCTGGAGGCAACATTTCTCGTACTTTTACCCTGACAACTGTAGTGTCATCGATAACTAAAATTTTATTGCTTGCCACGACTGTTCGCTCTAACAGAAACTTTAAGTGTAAATAGGGGCTTTGCCGATTGTCCTTGAGAATTCTCCCACTATATACAAAATATCTATGAATTGGGGGATAGTATATTTCGGTATAAATGACACTACTAGACGTGTTTTGCAAAACTTTTGCTTGTCTTCTTTTAAATTTGTGTCATTGTGATATTTAAAGCTTTAGCCTTGATCTAGGGCATCACGGACAGGGGCACACAAAGAGTTTTTTTCCACGTGACTGCACATCCGCATTTTACGAAGATACGCCGTTTCGACACTCCCGGAGATTTTTAGATGATTTCGTCACAAGAAGCCGAACTCAAGTCTGAAATTATGGCAATGCCTAGCTGGTTACGTCGCCCCATTGGCAAAGCCAGCGAAATCTCTACCGTACAACGCATTATTAAACAGCGCCAAATTCACACAATTTGCGAAGAAGGGCGTTGTCCCAACCGGGGAGAGTGCTACGCCCAAAAAACCGCAACTTTTTTATTGATGGGGCCTACTTGCACACGCTCTTGTGCTTTCTGTCAAGTAGATAAAGGTCATGCACCAATGCCTATTGATTTAGAGGAACCACAAAAGGTAGCCGAGGCGGTGCAGCTGTTAGGATTACATTATGTGGTGTTGACTTCTGTAGCCCGTGATGATTTGCCCGATCAAGGCGCTGGGCATTTTGTGAAGACAATGGCCACTATCCGCCAATTCAACCCAGAAACTCAAATTGAAGTGCTGACGCCAGATTTTTGGGGTGGTGCGGGGAGTGGGGAGTCGGGTCAACGCCAGCGGATAGCGATGATTGTCGAAGCTAAACCAGCTTGTTTCAACCACAACATTGAGACAGTGCAACGGTTAACCGGGCCAGTGCGTCGGGGAGCCAAGTACGATCGCTCACTACGAGTGCTAGCTATGGTCAAAGAACTGGATTCGACAATTCCCACCAAATCAGGTTTGATGCTGGGACACGGAGAAACCACCGATGAAGTCGTGCAAGCAATGGCCGATCTAAGGGGTGTGGGGTGCGATCGCTTGACTATCGGCCAGTATATGCGTCCCTCTTTAGAGCATTTACCAGTCCAAAAATATTGGACTCCAGAAGAATTCGATCAACTCGGCTCCTTGGCATGGAAAATGGGATTCAGCCACGTCCGTTCCGGGCCTCTGGTTCGTAGTTCCTATCATGCGGGAGAAGAGGGAGTGGAGAGTGGGGAGTAGGGAGTGTGGGGATGAGGGGGATGAAGGGGATGAGGGGGATGAGGGAGATGAGGGAGTGGGGGATAAGAATTAATAACCAATGCCCCAGTTCCCAGTTCCCAGTCCCCAGTCCCCAGTCCCCAGTTCCCAGTCCCCACTCCCCAATCCCTACTCCCCAATCCCCAGTCCCCACTCCCCATTCCCCAACTTCAAATATTTCTAAAGAATTTGGGGGATTGGTACACATAATTTGGTATTTCTTAAAAAGTCCTGACATTAGGAGAACCGCATTATGACTGCTAAAGCTAAGAATTCCGCAGTTGCCGACAGTGGAGCTAAACCTCCCTACGCCTTTCGCACAGGCTGGGCACTGTTCTTGTTAGCTATCAATTTCTTGGTAGCAGCTTATTATTTCCACATTATTGAATAGTTAGAAGTGGAACGGTGCTACTCAAATCGTGCCTTTAAATAAACCTTTAGGACGAATGAGTAGCACCAAAATCATAATCAACAGTGCCACGCCTTGTTTATATTGAGAACCCAGCCAAGGAGTGCTGACTTCTTGGACAATGCCAATGATAAAAGCTGCGGCGATCGCACCGTAGGGGTTGCCAATCCCTCCCAAAATCACTGAGGCAAATAATGGTAAAATTAAAAACCATCCCATATTCGGGCGCACGGCTGTAATCAACCCGTACATACTGCCGCCCAAGGATGTAAGAGTACCAGCAATTAACCAAGTCCAGAAAATTACTCGGTCAACATTGATACCGGAAACCCTGGCTAAGTCGAGATCGTCAGCAACTGCTCGCATGGCTTTACCAATTTTGGTGTTTTGCAGGAGATAGTGCAGCCCCAAAATTGCTAATACTGCCAACCCCAATACTAATAATTGATTTTGCGGCACTTTCAAGCCGAAGATGTCTAAAGCCGGGGTAACAGGTAAATCGTAATTTTGATTTTTGCCACCCCAGATAAAAATAATCCCATTGCGAAGAAATAAGGCAAGTCCGATAGAAATGATAATCAGCGTGGTGGAGGTAGCACGAATAGAGCGCATCCTTGACCAGAGTAACTTTTCTGATAACAACATTGCTGCTACCGTTCCTCCTGCTGCGAGGAGCATTGACAGCCAAATATTTACTCCAATAGTGTTGATCAGCCAAGTGAGATAGGCTCCTAAAGTCAGAAAGTCACCATGAGCAAAATTAGATAGACGTAAAATTCCATAGGTAAGCGTAAGTCCAACTGCGGCTAGAGCAATAATGCTCCCCACTGCAATTCCATTGACAATGAGTTGGGCGAATTGTGTATCCATAAGTCTGAAGTTGCCAGAAAAATTTTTAAATCAGTCCTTCATACAATATTTTTTTGTGGTTTAGGTGCTAAACCCGACACCATAAGTTATGGTTTATAAATAAAAAAGGATTGCCCGCCCACATACATAAAATCCTATTCGGATTTTTATGCGAAGCTAAACTTGTTCAGCGGTCTAGTTGACCATGCAGCAGTATTCAAGCTTACCAGAACAGAACTCACAGATAGATGCAACGCCAAAACTTTTGACAACAATTCAGCAACTTCGCGCCGACTTGTGGCTGGAGAAAAGCTTAAACCAGTTGCAAAGTCGCCTCAATGATTTCCTGCTTTCTGCTTGTAATACTGTCTCACAGCCACTAGCCGCAGAAGCAGAAATTTTTCAAACTGTGGTCAATGAAATTAACACTGCTGTGGACACCAGTCATCTAGCGTTCGTCCAATTTGCCGTAGGCGTCGCTCTGCTTGAGCCACACAAAACATTTGCCAAAGTTTGCTATGTTTCTCGTTCCCCATTTTCCGGCTCACAATCTCCACTGTTGGAAGTGACACTGACAGCGGCGAAAAAACTGCCGTTGAGATTGGAACAGACTATAGAACTCAAAGATTTGCAGCAGCTTGAGAATCAACAAACACCGAATGCTTGGCGGTTAGCTGATGATTTTGGCGGCGTCATTGGCTGGCTAGTTATTGCCACGGCATCGCTAGGGTCTGATTCTGAGCCATTCATAGGATCGCAAGCTCAGCTCACATCCCAATTGATGGCCAGGTCTGCTAAGCAGTGTACTACAGCTTTGATCCAACTAAGGCACGTACTATCTTGGCAGCAGCGGTATGAAAAGTTAAGTAGCTCTAATCAAGAACTAGAGCGTACTAATCAACTTAAAAATCAGTTTTTAGCAAACACCAGTCATGAAATTCGCACACCGCTGAGTTCGATTATTGGGTTTACCCACTTGCTGTTAGCTCAAGGCTACGAACCCAGTAGAGAACGTCAGCAAGAGTATTTAAATATCATTCAGTCTAGCGGCAAGCACTTGCTAGCTCTGATTAATGATATTTTAGATCTCTCTAAAATTGAAGCTAATCAGCTAGAAGTACAGTGGGAAACAGTAGATATACCACTGCTGTGTAGCAATGTTTTTGCACTGGTGAAGGAGAAAGCCGCTAATAAAGGTTTGAAACTAGTCCTGGAACTCGACCCTGATATCACAACCCTAGTAGCCGACTCCTTACGACTCAAGCAAATGCTGTTGAATTTACTCTTCAACGCTTTAAAGTTCACCAGCAAAGGCAATGTTGGCTTACAGGTTGCTTGTCAAGGTTTATTTGTGCATTTTACAGTTTGGGATACTGGCGCTGGTATATCCCAAGAAGACCAAGCTCAACTGTTTGATCCCTATTTCCAAATTGCCAATGCTGTAGCTGGTATTGAAGGTACTGGTTTGGGTTTAGCAGTGACTCGCAAACTCGCCGAAATTCACGGTGGTTCCGTGAAAGTGGAATCTGAAATAAATCATGGCTCCCGTTTTACGCTGGTGCTTCCCCTGAAGGTAGCACAGGAAGCAGGGGGAGCAGGGGAAGCAGGGGAAGCAAATTGTTTTTTATCTGATTTGGTTGTGACTCCTAGTTCGTCTTCTCAGATATTGCTGGTAGAAAATGACTTACCCAACGGTGATTTGATGCAAATTTATCTATCTAAATTGGGATATCAGGTGACTTGGGTCAAGAGCGCTGCAAAAATGTGGGAAGCTTTAAGACAGCTAGAGCCAGCAGTAATTTTAATGGATGTTTACCTGCCAGATGGAAATGGTCTGAAGTTGGTGCAGGAACTACGAGAAAATCCCCAGTATCAGAATATTCCAGTGATTGCACAAACAGCAATGGCGATGAAAGGCGATCGCGAAACTTGTCTAGCAGCTGGAGTAAATGATTATATTTCTAAACCGATTGATTTACCGTTTTTAGCCCGTCTGGTGGCTAAGTATAGTAAACCGATTGATGGGGAGTAGGGAGTAGGGAGTAGGGGGATGAGGGAGATGAGGGAGATGAGGGAGATGAGGGGGATGAGGGAGAAGAAGGAGCAGGGGAGCAGGGAGAAGGGAGCAGGGGGAAAGAAGTAATTTTTCATTCTCCCCCTTGCCCCTGCCCCCTGCCCCTCTGCCTCTTGTGCCCCATGCCCCATAACTAATGACTACAATAGGATTTGTTTGGTGATATAGGGTTTTGGCAGGGTTGATAAATGATGCTGACAGAAAAATTTGAGCAATTAAGAGCTTTATTTCAAGAAATGGAGCAGGCTTTGATTGCCTACTCTGGGGGCGTTGATAGCACTTTGGTTGCCAAAATTGCTTATGATGTGTTGGGCGATCGCGCTTTGGCTGTGACTGCTGTTTCTCCTTCGCTGTTGCCAGAAGAGTTGGAAGACGCCAAAATTCAAGCTGCAACTATTGGGATTCCTCATCAAATCGTTCAAACTCACGAAATGGAGAACCCCAATTACACTTCTAACCCTGTCAACCGCTGTTATTTTTGCAAAAGTGAGTTGCACGATACTCTCAAACCTTTGGCTTTACAGTTGGGTTATCCCTATGTAGTGGATGGTGTGAATGCTGATGATTTGCATGATTATCGCCCAGGAATTCAGGCGGCGAAAGAAAGAGGTGCGCGATCGCCTTTAGCTGAAGTTGGTGTTACCAAAGTTGAAGTCCGGCAACTTTCGCAACAACTGGGTTTACCTTGGTGGGATAAACCTGCTCAACCTTGTCTGAGTTCCCGGTTTCCTTATGGTGAAGAAATTACTGTTGCTAAGTTACAACGAGTTGGTAGAGCGGAAATTTTCTTAAGAAAGCTGGGTTGGCAGAATTTGCGCGTGCGATCCCAAGGCGATACAGCACGTATTGAATTACCACCAGAACAAATTAAAGAGTTTGTCTTAAAGACTGATTTACAAATATTAGTTGACGCATTTCAAGATTTTGGATTTATTTACGTAACTTTGGATTTAGAAGGTTACCGTAGCGGAAAGTTGAATCAAGTTTTAAATCCGGAAGTCGTGGGCGTTAAATTATAGGATTTTTTAGCTTCTAGACTTGCATCGCCTCTTGGGGAGAAGCGATCGCTCAATTCTTACTGACGCTGAGTAAGCTTGTATTCTATCTGCTGTAGTGCCGATCGCCATACATCATAACCCTCTTGCGACAGGTGTAAGCCATCTGTGGTTAACTCTGGGCGCATATTGCCTTCCATATCTGTAAACCAACTATAGATATTGAGATAATTAGCGCCTTCTTGTTTAGCAATTTGAGCTAGTTGGGCGTTAATGTGACGAATGCGGCTATTGGAAAGTTTTGGTAAACGAGTCGGCAAAATTGATTGGACAATTATTTGAGCTTGGGGGTGAGTTTGTCGTAAGCGGCGGACAATTCGGCGATAATTACGCAAAATTGCTTGATCGGTATCGCCTTTTCGTAAGTCGTTAATCCCAGCCATAATGTAAATTACATCCGGTCGGGTTGCTGAAAATGCCCCCAATCTTCTCAAAACGCCAGCGGAAGTGTCTCCAGAGATGCCTTGATTGAGCCATAATTTCCCAGCAGGCAGTTTTTCTCGAGGAAACCACATGCTCAAAGAATCACCAACTAAAATACTCAGATGATTTGCACCTTGACCTTGGGCGATGGCTCTGGCTTCTAAAGCTAGTAAACTTTTCCAGTCTTCATAAGTTAGTTGACGCTTCTTGATTGACTCCCACAATGATTGCAAATTATCACTATCCCCGCGTGTATAAATCTGACCTGTTTTCAGAGCTGCCAATCTTTGGTAGTAAAGTTGATTGCCAGATGTCAGTGAAATAGTAGCTGCTTGGGCGCTGGGGTTAAGTAATGATTCTGTTGGAGCTGGTAATCCCTGGCTACTGAGTTCTGGTGATGAGAAATCAATGCTCTTGATGTTTTGCTCATCTAGCGTTGTCTGGGAACTTTCTAAGGATTGCAGTGCTTGGCCACTGAGTTCTGGTAAGGAAAGATCGACATTGTTAATAATTTTTGTACTGACTATTGTCTGAGAACCCTGTTTTAAATCCCACAGGAATCTAGAATTTTCTGGCAGGACTATCGACAGATGTGGAAGAGCCGATGCTGGTATTGCCAATCCTGTTAACAATCCTGCTGCCAACAGATAAGGGTCCCTCATCGCTTTGTCTCTCCTCTACTTACTGCTTTTCCCTATGACAGCATTAGTCGCCTGTATTCAGGAAAATTTTACTTAGGTTAAATTAATATTCTTATTTACACTGTATATTTCTGTAAAGCGTGTTCACGAGATTATATTAGACAATTTACGATCTCTTTAAAGTAGGGTTTTCCCGGTGGTATATTAGTGCGATTTGTGAGAATACTTTTACTCAAAGGATTATTTTCACCAAAAGACCACTTTCCACGAGTTAGTTGTGACAAATATTGCAAGTGGTTGCTCCCCTCAGCTACTAGTGGATGATTTTTGACGATCTAAGGATAGAGGTTTTTGTTTTTGATGTTGCTAATATAGTGACTAACCATTTGATTTCAGGTTTCCAGATTTCAGTAGACTGTGGCGATACTCTTTCAGAGTCACTTCGTGAACGCATGAGAGTTTGATTAACCGAGGGGCGATCGCTTTTTTATCAGAAAGAAATATCAGTTGGTACGGCAGTTTTGACTGTGCTACAGAGGGTTTTTCTCTGGAAGAATAACTGCAAAAAACGTAGAACTACGGCTTTAGCCTCTTTCGGTGTAACAGTTTGAATCACCCCGGCTTCAGCCTGGTGAGAGTCAATTCTCATATGAAATTGAGCGGTGCAAATGCATCAGTTATCAAATATGGGATTAGTCAGATTGAAGATTCGAGAACTAGCGCAAGAAAAGGGATGGACACTCAAGGAAGTTTCTGAGCGTTCTGGGGTAATTTACAGCACGGTTAGAAGTTATGCTCGTCGTCCGGCAATGACAACAGTTGACTTTACTGCTATCCACAAATTGGCTCGCACCTTTGAGGTGACCATCGAAGAGTTAGTGGAAATTTTAGAAGAATAGTTGAAAAGTTACCTGTTCATGGTGCTGATATCATACCTCAATCAGCCAGCTTCAGTTAAAAATACTGGAACTTCCAGAACTCGCTCAAAAAAAAGTTATACCCTCAAGTCGGTTTGGGATAACTTTGGAGCGTTTAATGGCGTTGTCGGACACTATAGTTGTAACTTTCGTATTACAAGAGTTAAATTTATTTTCATCCAAAAGTTAGTTTTTAGCTTTGATGCCATGATTGAGGTTTGATGAAAATTTTCTTTCTACAGGAAGGATAATACTGTGTACTTCTGTTGTAGTTCTCTATGTACAGAATTTCAAATTTATGTTTGCTCGTGGAAGTATGAGTTGAAACACATTTGAATTAAGTTTTAACTATAGAGAATAACTTCATTGGAAGTGCTAAGATTTAGGCTGAATCATTAGCGTTTTTTCTTCCGTGGCTAGAGCTAGTACAGCGATTGGTGTTAGTCCCATTATTAAGGAGATTGTGCAAAAACAGGCACATTCGACACGTTTGACCCTGAAAGAAGTTATTCTTATGGGTATGTTAGCGATTGATAAACTAGATGACCAAGGTCGTCAAGAGTTAGCAGATCAAGTTCATCAAATGCAAGTGAATGGAGAAATTTGAGTGAGTACTCACTTATTTATGAGTTATAAATTTTAACTCTTCACTACTCGTTACTCACCCTTCAGCTAATCTGAATCTTGACTAAAACGATAACGACTTCCAATTAGATAATCCTCATTAATTTCAAAACAAATCCATCGGCGTTGTAGACTCTGAGCAACAAAGCCTGTTGTATTAGAACCTGCAAATGGATCTAATACAATATCATCTTCATCAGTTAAAAATTTGATGAAGAACTCCGCGAACCCTTGAGGAAAACGTGCCGGATGGGGTCTAATTTCTGCTGCTTTACAGCGTCGGAAATAAGCACTATTCGATTCAGTATTAGCAATTTCAATCAAATTTGGTGGAATTGCACCTTGATTATCTTTTTGAAATTTGTCAGAAATATCATGTCCGCTAGGACGTATTTTGGCCTGATAGCCATTTTTAAGTAATTGCTTCATACTTTGGCTATAAGGTTTTAAAACTTTTTTGTTATCTGCTTTAGGATTTGGTGTTTTAGACAACCACCAAACTGTATTCACTGAATCTTTGACACGAATGCGCCTGATTGTCACCCACTCAGCAGGGGTTGGCAGTCGAGCCGGATTATAGTGGTAGAATTCTTGAGCCAGAAAGAAACCTACCTCTTTGCATAATCTAACCAAAAGTTCGTATTGATAGATACTCCGCACGGGATTACCAGGTAAGTAAGCACCACCTAAATCCAGTACAAATGAGCCATTATCTGCTAGTACTCTTTTAAATTCATAGGCAAAAGGCAGAAACCACTCGATATATTTTTCAGCAGTTTCGTTACCGTATTCTTTTTTGCGTGTGAGAGCAAATGGCGGTGAGGTGAGAATTAAATTAATACTATTATCATCAATGAATTTAATCAGTTTCAGGCTATCACCTAAATATGCTGCTCCCTTTTGCTGGGTATAATAGGGATTAAAAATTATTTCTTTTGCTGGCGTTATTGGTTCTTCTTGCAAGATTTATCAAGTTATCTCAGTTTTCTAGTTATAACTTGTTTTGATATTGTCTCGATATTTTATTTAAAAAATCCTGATTTCAGGGCAGAGTAACACAGAAAAGTATAT
Source organism: Nostoc sp. FACHB-973 (assembly GCF_014698115.1). GTDB lineage: Bacteria > Cyanobacteriota > Cyanobacteriia > Cyanobacteriales > Nostocaceae > Nostoc > Nostoc muscorum. The sequence continues at coordinate 28,719 of NZ_JACJSJ010000049.1, read as the reverse complement.
TAACTTTGTATTCCTGTGCATGAGAATATGCCTCTGAAATATTTGCCCTGAGGTCAGTACACAAGTTGATATAACTTATTGAAACACTACCACTTTTTGTATGGTAGAAATTTACCAGACATAATGATTTTAACGCGATCGCCTTTGGGGTCTACTTCTTTTTCCACATCTAAAGTAAAGTCAATGGCGCTCATAATCCCATCGCCGAATTTGTCCTGAATCACGGCTTTAATTGGGAATCCGTACACCTGCATAATTTCGTAGAAACGATAAATCAGTGGGTCGGTTGGTACAACTGGGCCTAATCCTTTTAGAGGATATTCAGTCAACTCATTAATATAACTTGCATCTAGCCCCAATGCTTCGACTAGTAACTTGGCTTCTTCTGGGGAAGCACTAGCTTGACGGTAGATTAAAGCAGCAATCCATACTTCATCGCGTCCGAGAATTTTTTCTAAATCGGCGAAGCTTAGTCCTTTGTCTTGTTTTGCTGCTAATAGCTTTTGAGTAATTTCGGGAATAGACACCTTGTAACTCCTGCGATCACAATCTAATTTTCCATACATAGTATCACTGCGATCGCCTGATTCGCGTTTGTATTTCATCTGCCACTACAAGACAACCTTTGAGGGTTTCTAACGGTTGTTCTTGTACAACACGAGACAAAATTTCTAGTACTGCCTGACGGCTACGGTTACGCGAACGCAATAGTAGAATACCAGGATGAGTGCCCGGTGGAAAGCGGCGAACATCAGAGAAATCTAAATCAAGAGTGATGAAAAATCGTTCTTCAGCACAAACTTGCTGCCAAACAATTTGATCATCAGCACCAGATAATCCTTCATCAGTAACACGGTCAGCATTGTAACCAGCTTGCTGCAAAAACTCGACGTGGGTTTGTGCCATGTTTTCATCGAGTTTCACTGTCATTGTACTCATCGCAGTGGCAACAATTCCTCTTCTCTGGTTAATTGTGCTGCATAAGCGATCGCTGCTCTGATATCTTCTAAAATCAGTGGTGGATACTCTTGAATAATTTCCTCAAATGTCAGTCCCTCGGCGAGGTTATCAAGGATGACAGATATCATGATGCGCGTTCCTTCGATGCACGGTTTACCGTGACATACATTTGGGTTTTGAGTAATGCGTTCTTGCCAGTTTGTCATGATTTTGAGTTGCTAAAAATTTAAATAGCTTATTGTACGCTAGCTGACTCATCTCTAAACAGTAAAAATCTTTTTTGCCATCTTTAGTAATTTATTTCTCCTTTGTTGGAAGTTTAGCTTATCCCAATCCAGAAATTTTATTAGCTCTCTATTGAGTGTTACATTTGACTGTTCATAAAGACTTTTCTTTTCAGTAAATGACTTATTACCCGCACTATTATTATTACGTCCAGGCCAAAAAGACAGATTTCCAATGTCGTTCTTCAACAGTTCAAGCTCTTCCATTCGTGAAGTACTACTAGCATTGTGCGGGTATATATGCTCTATCGTAACTTTGCTTAAATCAAAAATACTTATTTCATTTGGTTTTGGTTTGCCATTAGCACCATTTGAGTACCACTCAAAATGATCCTCTAACGTAGTTAAAAAGTGTCTGATAATTATTTTTTTTGAAGAATTATCTTGGTAACTTAACTTTTGTATTAATAGAGATTCAAAAGTTTCATCAGGAGCATACTTTTCCTGTACCGCTTTTAATTCATTTCTTAAAGTAGGAATTTTGTATTCTTGTGGTGTTTGTCTAATCAACTTTGCGTGGTCGTAATATATGGTAGATATTTTTTCAGCGTGTCCTCCTACAATAGTAATATAGCGAAAAGCAAAGCGTTCTAAAATGTCTATGATTTCTATAAATTCCTTTTCTGAAAGACAGTGATAAACACTAAGTAAGAGTGGTATACAAAGTGTATGCCTTAATACTTTTATCAAACGTTGTAGTCTTTCCTGTTGCCAATCTGAAGCAGTAGCATCTCGATAAGGCCACCGTAGTTCTGATATTTCTATAAAAACTTGTTGTTCATTTTTTATATCAGAAATAGTATGAGATACTTTTTTAGCTTCTTCAGTGTCAGCAATCTCTAAAACCACTCCAGATGGAAATTTAAATATATCATCTCGAAATGTATCTGCCAAATTTCTCTTAGCTGCACCTTTACCCTGATGAGATGCATAGTAATTTCTAAAGAATTGCTCTACATCTGTGGCTGGATAACTAAGTATTGTGTCCCAGTTATCTTCTGCAAGCATTTGTTCTCTCTCGTGTTTTTCTAGTAATTCAAGAGTATCTGAGCGAAGCTTATTTCCATCACTCAACTCTCTCCCTCTATCATTTAGTACCGCAAATAACCTGTAAGCTTCACTTCTATCCTCACTAACGATATAAATTACATAACAGTCCTCTATAACGGATTTTCGTAATTGTAGAAGAGAATTAAGTTTATCAGAGACACTAGATTTACTAATATCATTGAGGATTTTATTAATAAGCTTTGTCCTAATAGAATCCCATGCATTTTGTAATTTTTTATGAGAATCTCGTGAGGATTTAGGACTACGACCATTTATCAAGTCTTCAAAAAAGACATAATCTGCTTTTGAGAGAGTAAGACGAAGACGTGGTTGTAATTGGCTATTTATTACTTCTTTGTATTCTAAGTATTCATCTTTTGTTGTACTCGCATAAGATTTAGCTGCTTGCGAGGTTTCTGTATCTTTTTCAACTTCAGCTTCATTAGCAAGTGACTCGAATGCTTTAACAAGGGATGCAATTGTCATTGTGAAAGTTGCTAGCCTTTGTTGACCATCAACTAAATCGTAAAGATTTCCTGTATAACTGTTGGGTATATGCTGTTTGATGCTAACTAAGCCACCAAAAAAATGTTTTCTTGGCTGACTAGGATTAACTTTTCTTGCATTATATAGCACTAGTAAATCTTTAATAAAATCATCAATTTCTTCTTGCTCCCAATCAAAAGCTCTTTGATATTTTGGTACTTTAAAAGGAATTCGACGACAAAACAAATCTCCCAAGGATGTACTTTCAGGCTGCATAGTCATAGTTTTTATACAAAGCTCATATTTTCTCTTCTTTAATGTAACAAAAGAGACGAAATGTAGTATCTAATCATTGAATAAGTAATAAAAATCCCCCACCTTGCGGCAGGGGATTTTTATTACTTATCTACAAAACTAGGAGCCGAATTAACCGAACTTACCAGCGGTAGAAGCAATCAAGAATGCGGCGTAAGTCACAACATAACCAACTGCAAAGTGGGTTAGACCAACTACGCGAGCTTGAACGATGGACAGAGCAACGGGCTTGTCTTTCCAGCGAACTAGGTTAGCTAGAGGAGTGCGCTCGTGTGCCCAAACAAGGGTTTCAATCAACTCTTGCCAGTAACCTCTCCAAGAGATCAAGAACATGAAGCCGGTAGCCCAAACTAGGTGTCCAAATAGGAACATCCAAGCCCAGACAGACAGGTTATTCACGCCGTAGGGGTTGTAGCCGTTAATCAACTGAGCTGAGTTTGCCCACAGGTAATCGCGGAACCAGCCCATGAGGTATGTAGAGTTCTCATTGAACTGAGCAACGTTACCTTGCCAAACACCCAGATGTTTCCAGTGCCAGTAGAAGGTTAACCAACCAATGGTATTGAGCATCCAGAACGCAGCTAGGTAGAAGGAATCCCAAGCGGAGATGTCGCAAGTACCGCCACGACCGGGGCCATCACAAGGGAAGGCATAGCCGAAGTCCTTTTTATCGGGCATCAGCTTAGAACCACGGGCATCCAAAGCACCTTTGACCAAGATCAAGGTGGTGGTGTGCAGACCTAAGGCGATCGCATGGTGTACCAAGAAGTCGCCAGGGCCAATTGTTAAGAACAGGGAGTTAGTACCAGCGTTGATGGCACTTAACCAGCCTGGTAACCAAACGTTAGCGTAGTTGGGCCATGCTGTGTAAGCAATACTATCTGGGTTAGCTAGTAAGGTATCTAAACCGTACAGTACTTTCCCGTTAGCAGCTTGGACGAACTGAGCAAACACTGGCTCGATGAGGATTTGCTTTTCAGGAGTACCGAAAGCAACTACTACATCGTTGTGGACGTACAAGCCCAGGGTGTGGAAGCCTAAGAAAAGGGATACCCAGCTGAGGTGGGAGATAATCGCTTCTTTATGCTTCAATACGCGGTCAAGAACGTTGCCTTTGTTTTGTTCTGGGTCATAATCACGTACCCAGAAGATTGCTCCGTGAGCAAAAGCACCAAGCATCAGGAACCCAGCAATATACTGGTGATGCGTGTACAGCGCTGCCTGAGTTGTATAATCCTTAGCAATAAATGCGTAGGCAGGCATGGAGTACATGTGCTGTGCTACCAAGGAGGTTACAACACCTAGCGCTGCTAAGTGCCAACCTAATTGGAAGTGCAGGGAGTTGTTGTAGGTGTCGTAGATACCTTGGTGAGGTAGGTTGAACGGACCTTCAACGGGAATACCAAAGAAACTCTTGGCATTCAACGCTTCTTTGAGACTGTGACCAATCCCAAAGTTTGTCCGGTACATGTGACCGGCAACGATGAATAATACTGCGATCGCCAAGTGGTGATGAGCGATGTCAGTCAGCCACAAAGCTTCTGTCTGGGGATGGAAGCCACCCAAGAAAGTCAGAATTGCAGTTCCTGCACCTTGGGATGTGCCAAACACATGTCCAGGAGTGTCAGGATTTTGAGCGTAAACAGCCCAGTTACCTGTAAAGAAGGGTGTTAAACCTGCTGGGTGGGGTGGGGTGTTGAGGAAGTTATCCCAACCTACGTGCTGACCGCGAGCTTCGGGAACAGCAACGTGAATTAGGTGACCTGCCCAAGCCAAAGAGCTAACACCAAATAGACCTGCTAGGTGGTGGTTTAGGCGATGTTCAGCGCTCTTAAACCATGCCAAGCTAGGACGGTACTTGGGTTGCAAGTGCAGCCAACCAGCAAACAATAATACCGCTGCGAATATTAGCAGGAATACTGAACCGTTGTACAGTTCGCTATTTGTCCGCATACCGATGGTATACCACCAGTGGTAGATACCAGAGTAGGTAATGTTTACTGGATTGCTAGCGCCAGCTTGGGTGAAAGCTTCGATCGCTGGTTTGCCGAAGTGGGGGTCCCAAATCGCGTGGGCGATGGGACGGATGTGAAGGGGATCTTTAATCCACTGTTCAAAGTTACCTTGCCAGGCTACATGGAACAGGAGGCTGGATGCCCACAGGAAGATGATTGCCAAGTGACCGAAGTGAGTGGCGAAAATCTTTTGGTAAAGATTTTCCTCAGTGATGCCATCATGGGTTTCAAAATCGTTACCTGTTGCGATCGCATACCATATCCGACGAGTAGTCGGGTCCTGTGCGAGATCCTGGCTAAATTTTGGAAATTTTGTTGCCATAGGTTTAATAATTCCTCTGACCTTTAGCCATCAAGTACCAGTTGAATTTTGGATTTTGGATTTTAGATTTTAGATTCAATCCCTTCTCCCAAGGGGAGACGCTGCGCGAACGGGTTCAGCAGTCACTCATGGGGGAAACCCCCAAGACCGCAGTGGCTCCCCAAGACTGCGCTGCTTCACCAAAATCTAAAACCTCAAATCCAAAATTTCCTGATTGCTACCCTACTGAAAGGATGTGTGCATGGAAGAATGCCCAAGTAGTAGCAATTCCTCCTAGAAGGTAGTGAGCTACCCCTACAGCGCGACCCTGAATAATGCTCAGAGCGCGGGGCTGAATTGCTGGTGCTACCTTCAGTTTATTATGCGCCCAAACTATGGACTCAATTAATTCTTGCCAGTAGCCGCGACCACTGAACAGGAACATCAAGCTGAATGCCCAAACAAAGTGAGCGCCTAAGAATAAGAGTCCATAAGCAGATAGCGCACTGCCGTAGGAGTTGATGACTTGTGTAGCTTGTGCCCACAAGAAGTCACGCAACCAACCATTGATTGTGATGGCGCTTTGGGCAAAGTTACCACCAGTGATGTGAGTCACAGTACCATCTGGATCTACCGTTCCCCAAACATCTGATTGCATTTTCCAGCTGAAGTGGAAAATTACAATCGATAGGGAGTTATACATCCAGAAAAGTCCCAGGAATACGTGATCCCAACCAGATACTTGGCAGGTACCGCCACGACCAGGACCGTCGCAAGGGAAGCGGAAGCCCAGGTTTGCTTTGTCTGGAATCAGACGAGAGCTACGGGCAAACAGCACACCTTTGAGCAGAATTAGGACGGTGACGTGAATGGTGAAGGCGTGAATGTGGTGAATTAGGAAGTCCGCTGTACCCAAAGCGATGGGCGCAGCTGCCACCTTGCCGCCAACAGCCAAAATACCGCCGCCAAAGACATAGCTAACTGGTTCTAGGGCATTAGGTGCAGTTGAACCAGGAGCCAAAGCGTGGATATTTTGTACCCACTGGGCAAATACTGGCTGCAATTTAATTGCCGTATCAGAGAACATGTCTTGGGGACGACCCAATGCACGCATTGTGTCGTTGTGGATGTAAAGTCCAAAGCTGTGGAAGCCAAGGAAAATAGACACCCAGTTCAGGTGAGAAATAATCGCATCCCGGTGACGAATCACGCGATCGAGCAAGTTGTTTTGATTCACAACTGGATCGTAATCCCGCACCATGAAGATGGCAGCATGAGCCGCTCCACCAACAATCAAGAAGCCACCGATCCAAATATGGTGAGTGAATATGCACAACTGCGTAGCGTAGTCAGTTGCCAAGTATGGATAGGGGGGCATCGCGTACATGTGATGCGCGATGATGATGGTCAGTGAACCCAAGAAGGCAAGGTTAGTTGCCAACTGAGCGTGCCAAGATGTGGTCAGGTTTTCGTAGAGACCTTTGTGACCTTCACCAGTGAAAGGACCCTTATGGTTTTCCAGGATCTCTTTGATGCTGTGACCAATACCCCAGTTGGTACGGTACTGGTGACCAGCAATGATGAACAGGACTGCGATCGCTAAATGGTGATGGGAAATATCTGTCAACCACAAGCCGCCTGTTACTGGGTTTAGACCGCCCTTGAAGGTGAGGAAGTCAGCATACTGACCCCAGTTCAAGGTGAAGAAAGGTGTTATACCAGCAGCGAAGCCTGGGTACAGTTCCGTCAACAAGTCTTTGTTCAAGATGAACTCGTGGGGCAAGGGTATATCTTTGATGGCAACCCCTGCATCCAAAAGCTTGTTAGTCGGTGCGGACACGTGAATTAAGTGACCCGCCCATCCCAAGGAACCACAACCTAACAATACTTGTAAGTGGTGATTCAGCATCGACTCCACATTCTGGAACCATTCCAGTTTGGGAGCTTTTTTGTGGTAGTGGAACCAGCCGGCAAATAGGAATAAGCCTGCTAATACCAAGCCACCGATCGCAGTGACGTAAAGCTGGAAGGAGTTTGTGATACCCCAACCGCGCCATACTTGGAACAAACCAGAGGTGATTTGAATACCGTGGAAACCACCGCCAACATCACCGTTTAAAATGTCTTGTCCCACAATGGGCCAAACGACTTGGGCACTTGGCTTAACGTTTAACGGGTCGCTTAGCCAAGCTTCGTAGTTAGAGAACTTCGCGCCGTGGAAAATCATCCCGCTCAGCCAGATTGTCACTACGGCTAAGTGGCCGAAGTGCGCTGAGAAGATCTTGCGGGAGATGTCTTCTAAATCGCTTGTATGTGTATCAAAATCGTGGGCGAGTGCGTGAAGGTTCCAAATCCATGTAGTGGTTTTTGGACCTCTGGCTAAAGATCTGTCAAAGTGTCCAGGCTTTGCCCATCTTTCGAATGAGGTAGGAACCGGGTCGTTATCGACGATTACTCTTGCCTTTTTTTCCTCTCGCTCCGGAGGACTTATTGCCATTCGACCTCCTCTCTGATAAGGAATGAGGAATCATGATTACCACATAGTAATGTTTTACCGCACACTCCAGTGATTTGCTGAAGCCACAGTGAAGACCCATGTGGAGAGTTGTTTCTCGTTGAATTATAGAGTCTTCACTTGTACATTGTTGGAGATATTTTAACAATAATTCAAAATCGCTGAAATAACTGCCTTTTCTGCCTTTTAACCTCCAAAGTAATTGTCCAAAAGTCAATAGATTATTCATTTAATTTACAAAGAATAACAATTCGTAAAATATATGGTTGGGGATTGGGGATTGGGGATTGGGGACTGGGGACTGAGGGCTGGGGGCTGGGGATTGTGGATTGGGGACTGAGGGCTGGGGGCTGGAGGAAATGAGGAGGGAAACAAGGGGACTCTTGAGAATTAGGGACAAGAGGAAAGACTTGTTGCAAGCTCTCACTCAAGTCACCTTGTCCCGTTGTCCTCTTCCTACGCCCAGTCTCCAGTCCCCAGTCCCCAGTCCCCAGTCCCCAGTCCCCAGTCCCCAATCCCCAGTCTCCAGTCCCCAATCCCCAATCCCCAGTCCCCAGTCCCCAGTCCCCAATCCCCAGTCCCCAGTTTTGGGCTATATTTCCCTATGGACATGTCAAAAAGGATTGCAGGGTGCAAGGCATGAAATCGTGGCAGAAAATGGTGTTAGAGAAGCTCCTCCCTTGGAGTTTTCCGATTCTCAGGCTCGTAATGACATTGGTACTGGTATGTGGCTTAACCAGTTGTGGCGATAAGGCTGCCAGCCAGGAAGTATCTATTGGCAATCAAGAAAAGGGTGTGCGAATTTCTCAAGTTTCTAAGGAATTTTCGGAAGTTGCCCCTCCTGCTGTTATCCAAGAACTGCGTCCAATTTTGGAAGTTTATCAACCACAAGTGACAATTGTTACTCCAAAAGCTGATGAAGTATTCTCAGATAACAAAGTCACAGCCAGCTTTCAGGTTAAGGATTTACCAATATTTAAAGACCCACAATTACAACTAGGGCCACATCTACACGTAATTCTTGATAACCAACCCTACATACCTGTTTACGATCTGAATCAGCCTTTAGTTTTGCCAGACTTGTCCCCAGGTACTCATACCTTGCGCGTCTTTGCTTCGCGTCCTTGGCATGAAAGCTTTAAAAATGAAGGCGCCTATGCTCAGACAACATTTCACATCTTCACTAAAACTGACGATAATAACCCAGTTCCCAATCTACCGTTGCTCACCTACAGTCGCCCTCAAAGTAGTTACGGGGCAGAGCCAATTTTACTTGACTTTTACCTGACTAATGCTCCCCTGCACTTGGTTGCGTCGGAAAATGCCAAGGACGAATTTAGCGATTGGCGGATTCGCTGCACGATTAATGGTGAAACTTTTATTTTCGATCGCTGGCAAGCAATTTACCTCAAAGGTTGGAAGCCTGGTAAAAACTGGGTAAAACTAGAATTTCTCGATAACCAGGGAAATCCTCTCAAAAATGCTTTTAATACCACAGTTAGACTGATTGAGTACCAGCCGAAGGGTAAAGATACTCTGTCGAGAATTACCAGAGGGGAACTCACAGCAAATGAGTTACGTAGCATTGTAGACCCGAATTATAAATTCACACCTACGCCTGCTATTGAAAAAACACCCGAAATACAACCGAAGATAGAAAAACAGCCAATTCCGGAAATTGAAATTCCAGAAGCATCGAAAACACAGCCAACAAAACCAGAACAACCAAAATTAGAACCTCCAACGGCTGCACCATCCCCTAGTTTGTCACCAACACCACCAAATATTATTGAGTCTCCTACACCAGAACCACAGCCAACGGTAACCCCAACTCCAGAATCAACGCCATTACCAGAAGAAGTTACGCCTGAACCAGTAAAACCAAGATTTGGGGGATTTTTCAACCGTCAGGCTGGTAAGACGCCCACCCCAGAAGCAACAGTCATACCATCTCCTAGTTCCCTACCCACTCTGCCAGAAATCATTGAGTCTCCAGCAGCACAGCCAACAGTAACGCCAACTCCACAAGCAACACCAGAACCACAGCCAACAGTAACCCCAACTCCACAAGCAACACCATTACCCGAAAAAGTTGCGCCTGAGCGAGCAAAACGGAGATTTGGTGAATTTTTCAAGCGTCGAACTGTTGAGACACCCACCCCAAAAATAATAGTTGCCCCATCTCCGAGTTCGCCACCCACTCTGCCAGAAATCATTGAGTCTCCAGCGCCAGAAATAGTTACGCCGTCGCCAGAACCACAGCCAACACCTGAATCAACACTGTTACCCGAAGATACTCAACTCTAACTTTTGCGATAAAGCTTCGACAAAAATAAGCCCTGCTATTGGATTTCCAATTGTATCTAAAGCGGGGCTGTAACAAGCGATCGCTCCCTCACCTGGTACTATTGCTACAAGTCCACCACCAATGCCTGATTTCATCGGCAGACCAATCCTAACTGCAAACTCGGCAGAAGCTTCATAAAGTCCACAAGTTGACATCACAGCATTGACAATTCGACGATTTTGTGGTTTCAAACGGTGATGTTCAAAAGCTAGGAGTTTTCCTAACAGAGCTAAATCTTCAACTCGCCCCGATAAACAGCATATTTGTTCGTATGTGTCAAGGGATGTTTCCAAATTTTCGAGATGTCCGATTTCGGCAAGATAATTAGCGATCGCTTCATTGGCTGTTGAACGTGTTAATCGCACAGAAGTCAACATAGCTTCATCTAAATTTACTTGACAACCTGCTAATTCATTCAACCATTGACAAAATAAAAGAGTGCGAACTCTAGGGTCTTTTCCTGGTAACTTATCAGCGAGGGTAATTGCCCCACTATTAATCATGGGGTTACGGGGACGGCCGCGATCGCTAACTAATTGTTCTAAAGAATTGAAGGGTGCATTTGATGGTTCCACCCCAACCCAGCTGAAAACTGTTTCTGTGCCAAAATGTTCTAGCAGATATAGCAGGGAAAATGTTTTAATAACACTCATCAGCGGAAACACACAAGCCGTATCTCCAAAGCTGATGGTTTTTCCTGATTTACAGCAGATGTGAACTGCAAACCAATCGGGATTGGCTAAAGCTAATTGGGGAATGCGATCGGGAATTTGTCCGCGTTCACCTTGGGTTTTGGCTTGTTGTACCCAAGCTGATAATTCTGTAGTGGTTAGTTTATCAAGTCTTTTCAAAAGTGATATCCCCTAAATCATTTCTAGTTTATGCGGTTACTAACTGTCAGTAACTGGCAGTTCTCAAGAGTAGCCAGTTTAAGGATCAATCTTTTGTAGAGACAGCGATTTATCGCGTCTCTTGGCTTAACCGAACTCATAGAAATATTCTGTAATATAGACTTAATATTTATGTAGCAGCATATCTGCAACTTCACTAAAAGAAGCTGCGCTCTTAATATTTGCTGATTCTATATCACCGAATCCATAGGAGGCGTGAATAAAATCAACCCCTGCTCTCATTGCTGCTAATCTATCACTTTCTGTGTCTCCAATATAAACTGCATTTGTTAAGTTATTACGCTGACAGATTGCAATGATATTTTCAGCTTTGGGTTTTTGAGTTCTACCAAAACATTCTGAATCTACAAATATATCACCAAAAGTCTTGATTGAATTACTACTGTTTAAGGGCATAGAAAGAAATACCTGCAAGTACCAATACTCGCAATTGCTAACTAAAAACAAGGAAAATTGAGCAGATAAAATATCTAAATATTCTGAAACACCTTTGTATAAAGTCCCCCCTCTAGTTTTGATCTCTTGCTTTTCACAATCTTCTATTAAAAGAGAAAATTTATCAATATTTTCTTCTGCTATATCTGGAAAAATCTTTTTTATACACTCTATAAAAGGCAGTCCACTTACCCTGTTAATATCATCTTCAGTAATAGGAATTCTTGGAATATTAGCAACTTTAATTGCTTGATTCCATGCATCTGCACATACACTAGATATATTCCAAAGAGTTCCATCTAGATCAAATATTACCCCAACCATATATAACTCCCAAACAAAGCTAAGCAATTTCAATATCTACAGTGCTAGCGTATGTCACAGTCCAATTGAACAGCACATCTGTTTGACCAATCCTGATGAATATATTTAACAACGCTGTCTTCTGTGTTTGAGCCAATTACTAATGTCGCGTAACTCTTGAGTTGGGCATCTGCGTTAGCAACTGCAATGGCGCGATCGGCAACTTTGAACATTTTGATGTCATTAATTTGATCCCCAAACACCACAATTTCACTTTCCTCTAATCCATAATTTTCTACCATAGTTTGAATAGCTTGGTCTTTTGTTGCTTTGCAGTCATGAATTGTTAACCAATACCAACCTGGAGAATATTGGTTTTCCATCAAGTGTGTCTCTACACTAGTTCCATGTATTTCAATAATTGCACCTTGAAGTTCGAGCAGTTGTTGTGCGTGACCAATCACTGTTAGACAAACGATTAAATCGCTAAAAGAATGTGTCAAATCTTCAATTGCTCGCCATCTGGGGTCTTTGCTTATGAGGCGATCGTTAAGATACCAAAGCATACCATCGTTGATTACATCCTTATAATAGGCACAATCTTCTATACCATTAAAACTCGATACAAATGGAACACAGCCAAACTCCAGGATGAGTTTGTAAATACTTTCAACTACATCAGGACTAATAGAATTGATGATTTCGTGTTTGCCAGAATCAAAATCAGAAATAAAAGCACCATTAAATTCGATAACCGGGAGACGAAGATTCAAACCCTTGAGCATCGTTTGCATAAAAAAAACGCTACGCGCACTGGCTACAGTTTACTGTAGTCCTTGTTGTAAGAGCTGATCAAGAACTTTCTTGCTGAACGAAGAAAGTATTGCATTATTTCCAAGCAATGTACCGTCTAAATCTGAAATATAGACAGTGTTCATATATCTTAGCTGGCACTAGTTGAAGTAAGAATTATACCTCAAATTAAAATAACTAGCTAGCTAGATTTGCTGTAATATAGAAAAATTAAGTTTAACTGCTTGTGGATTGGAGTTGAGTAAGTTCAAATATATTCTGATTTTTTATCTTTAAATATTGTGTATAGCTTATGGATAAACGCAGCAATTTATGCACGAACACTGCTCTAAATTTAAAATAAAAGCAAGAAGCGAACTTTAGCAAAAAATATTTTATGATTCCCCGTGTGAGAGCGCCAGAATTACCACAAAATTACTCGTGGCTAAATACCGATAAACCTTTATCTCTTAAACAAATGAAGGGTAGAGTTATCATTTTAGACTTTTGGACATACTGCTGTATTAATTGTCTACATATTCTGCCAGACCTGAAATATTTAGAACAAAAATATAAAGAAAGCCTGACCGTTATTGGCGTCCATTCTGCTAAATTTGACAACGAAAAAGAAACCGAAAACATCCGCCAAGCTATTTTGCGCTACGACATCGAACATCCAGTTTTAGTTGACAGCGGGTTTCGAGTTTGGGAAGAGTATGCTGTGCGTGCTTGGCCGACTTTAATGATTATTGACCCAGAAGGTTATGTGATTGGTTCTGTCTCTGGTGAAGGAAAACGTGACGTTTTAGAAAAATTGATTCAACAGTTAATTCAGCAACACCGTGAGAAGGGTACAATTAATTTTCAAGAACTTAGCTTGACTTTAGAAAAACAGCGCCAACCCTTAATCACACCCCTAGCTTTCCCTGGTAAAGTTCTAGCTACCGAAGGGGGTTTATTGATAGCTGATTCTGGACATCACCGCTTAGTGATGAGTAGCTTTGATGGCGAAATTCTTCACTTAATTGGTACTGGGAAATCTGGTTTAGTCGATGGTGCTTTTCACGAAGCACAATTTTTTGCACCCCAGGGAATGGCATTTGATACAGAAAATCAAATGCTTTATGTTGCTGATACAGAAAATCATGCCCTGCGGCGAATTGATTTGCAGCGCCAGGTAGTAGAAACTATTGCGGGAACTGGCGAACAAAGCCGCAATATCCATCCTCACGGTGGTGCTGGTTTAGAAACTGCGCTGAATTCGCCTTGGGATTTAGTGAAAGTGGGAAATTTCTTGTTCATTGCAATGGCGGGAGCGCATCAAATTTGGCAGATGGATTTGGAAACAAGCATCGTCAAAACTTATGCTGGTATTGGTGCAGAAGCGTGTATTGATGGTTCACTCGCCGAATCTGCGTTTGCTCAACCTAGTGGTATTAGTAATAATAGGCAAGAATTATATATTGCTGACAGTGAAGTTAGTTCAATTCGCGGCGTTGGAATTGTAGAACCTTATCAAGTGCGGACTGTTTGTGGTAGTGGAGGTTTATTTGGTTTTGGCGATGTTGATGGACAAGGTGAAGATGTTCGTTTGCAGCACTGTTTGGCAGTGGAATACGCTGAGAATTTTCTGTGGGTGGCGGATACTTACAATCACAAAATTAAATTAGTCAGTCTTAGTGGTAATTGTCAAACGGTTTTGGGAGATGGTACTGCTGGTTTGCAAGATGGACGGGGTAAGAAGACTCGGTTTTTTGAACCTTCGGGATTGAGTGTTATGGGTTCATATCTATATATTAGTGATACCAATAACCATGTTATTAGACGTGTGGATTTGGATAATTTTGAGGTGATAACGCTGGAACTTGTTGGGTTGTGTGCGCCAGATGTTTGCATTCCGGCGAATTTGTAGAATGATAAGTTCACGCAGAGACGCAGAGGCGCAAAGTTTTTCTTTACGCCATTGCGCGTTTGCATGAGATTTGAAAGAGGATTAATTAAATAGTCTTACTGTAGGCTAAAGTTTTAAAGGGATGGATTTGAAGTTTTCAACACGGAATAAAAATTTATCGCCCTTGATACCTTTAGGAGTGTCAAATAGTAAATCTACAGAACGAGCTTCATTTGGAGAGAAGGGTTTATTCAGCAAATCAACATCATATGGGGATCAACCAAGCCAATTAAAGGTTACGCCCAAATTATCAAAGCAATCCCCAGGATGTTGTTCTTCAACTCAATTTGCCGAATTAATTAAGTATAAATATTTAATTAATTCGGCAAACATTTAAGTGAGCATTGTCATAGTTGAGTAATACAAACTCAAGTGCAGAATGTGGTCAACTATGCTTGCAACAGAAAATTCGATGCTGTAAGAGTTGGCGCACCAGTCAGAGTTGCAAATAAACCACCACTGCCGAAACCAGCCGCGCTGCCATTTTGGTTGTAGAACAACTGCCCACTCACAGAATCGTAGACAATTGTTGCCGTGCTAGTCCCCGCTAAATTGGTGATTTGAAAATCATTGGTATTACTGAAACCTATTCCCACAGCAGAAGTAATTGCACTAAAAGTAGTCTTATCCAGTACAATCTTGTCACCTTCAGAACTGTTGAAATCAGTAATGGTATCTTGACCAAAAACAGCAGTAGTAAACTCACCATCGCTGTTGTAAGCGAAAAAGTCAGCGCCTACACCACCGATGAGAACATCATTGCCTTTGCCACCCACAACAGTATCATTGCCTTGTCCACCGATGAGAATATCATCACCTTCACCGCCCCGTAAGAGGTCATCACCATTATTACCATTAATGATGTCGTTACCCCCTTGACCATTAATTACATCATTGGAGTTGTAAAAACCCGCGACATTATTGTTAAGGTCATTCAAAAAAGTGACGGTATTCTTGTTAAATAGATTAGTTTGAGTCGAGTTGGCATCGAAGACATCAAAACTATCAGTAACACTGGTTTGTCCATCAAACAGGATATTACCAATAGCTGGTCGTGAACCACGTGCTGGCAAATTATCCAGGTTTTCTAATTGGAAGTTTTGCAGGGTCACTTTGGTAAAAGCCGTATCCAAAAAGGTGACTTCTAAGTTACTACCATTTTGAGTTAATTGCAGATTTCGGGCAGTTAAACCACTACCGATAAATTGCAATGTATCGAGTTGATTAATCACCGTTGCTGATGGATTTGAGCCAGTGCGTATTCCAGCAAAATCGGTGATGGTGTCATTGCCATCGCCAAGGCGGAAAATAAAAGTATCATTGCCATTGCCACCAACAAGAGTATCGTTGCCGCCATTGCCAGAGATGGTATCGTTGCCTCCACTGCCAGAGATGTTATCGTTGCCGTCACCGCCAGAGATGTTGTCGTTGCCATTAGTGCCAGTGATGTTAGCACCAACTGCGATCGCCACGCTAGCAGTACTACTGAGGTTCCCATCGCTGATGGTGTAGTTGAAGTTGGCATTGCCACTGAAGCCATTAAATGGGGTAAAGACAATGAAATCATCCGCCGAGTTGCCCACAGTGCCGTTATTATTCAACACAGCAGTACCGTTGGTTGCACCGCTCACGCCAGTAATGCTGAGGTTATTGCTATCTATGTCGGTATCATTAGATAGCAAAGTACTAGCTTGGATGGTTACAGGAGTATTAAAAGCAGTGGTTAGGCGATCGTTGACAGCAATGGGTGCAACGTTGACAGCTTTGACGTTGAGGTTAAATGTACTAGTAATGCTACCGCCATTGCCATCATTAACAGTGAAGTTGAAGCTGTCAGTGCCGTTGAAGTTGGCATTAGGGGTGTAGATGAAGAAATCGTCGCTGGGGTTGTCTGGTGTAGAGTTGCCGTTAAGTGTCAGTGTGCCGTTAGTGGGGTTAGTAAAGTCACTGATGGTTAAGGTATCGCCATCGACATCTATATATCTACGCAGGATATTGCTAGCAAGGATGTTAACGGCGGTATCTTCATTAGTGGTAGCCCCAGTCTGAAAACCAAAGACTACATAGCTCTCTCCTGCATAAGGTTGACCGTTGGGCCTGGCACCTAATGCCCCGATAATCAAGTCATCAAAACCGTCGCCATTGATATCTCCTGCACTGCTGACAGACCTGCCTAAGTTGTCACTGTCATTAATACCGTTAATCACAAAGCCGTTGTTGCCATCCAGAGATGAGAGGTTGAAGACAGCACCAAAGCTAGTGCTGGTGCCAAACACCACGTAGCTTGACCCTGCATTATACTGACCGTTGGGGTCGGCAAATGATGCCCCGATAATTAGATCATCGAAGCCGTCGCCGTTGATATCTCCTGCACTGCTTACAGAACTTGAGGAATCGCTACCAATACCGTTAATCACAAAGCCGTTGCTGCCATTGAGTGACGAGAGGTTGAAGACGGCGCTAAAGCCACTGCTGCTGCCAAACACCACGTATCTTGACTGTCCCCCAACGTTGGAGAGGGCACCACTTGTCGCAATAATCAGGTCATCGAAGCCGTCGCCGTTGATATCTCCTGCACTGCTGACAGAAGTACCTGAGAAGTCATATCTATCAATGCCGTTAATCACAAAGCCATTGCTACCATTGAGTGACGAGAGGTTGAATTGGGCATTAAAGCCACTGCTGGTGCCAAACACCACGTAGCTTGACCCTGCATAATCTTGACCGTTGGGGGAGGCAAATGATGCCCCGATAATCAGATCATCGAAGCCGTCGCTGTTGATATCTCCCGCACTGCTGACAGAAGTACCTGAGCGGTCATATCTATCAATGCCGTTAATCACAAAGCCGTTGCTGCCATCCAGGGATGAGAGATTGAAGACGGCGCTAAAGCCACTGCTGCTGCCAAACACCACATAGCTTGACCCTGCCCCAGACTGACCGTTAGAGTCGGCACCGCTTGCCCCGATAATCAGGTCATCGAAGCCGTCGCCGTTGATATCTCCTGCACTGCTGACAGCAATACCTGAGGAGTCATTCGCATCAATGCCGTTAATCACAAAGCCGTTGCTGCCATTGAGGGACGAGAGGTTGAATTCGGCACTAAAGCCACTGCTGCTACCAAAGACCACGTAGCTCTTCCCTACAGCGTCTTGTCCGTTGACGAAGGCACGTGGTGCCCCGATAATCAGGTCATCAAAGCCGTCACCGTTGATGTCCCCCGCACTGCTGACAGAACCGCCTGAGTAGTCACCTGCATCAACGCCGTTAATCACAAAGCCGTTGCTGCCGTTAAGGGAAGAAAGGTTAAAAATTGAAATAACCTGAGGTGCATCATTAACTCCGTTAATAGTCAAATTGACGCTAGCCGTATTAGTCAAGCTGCCATTGTTGGTGGTGTATGTAAAGCTGTCAGTGCTGCTTTCACCGACAGCCAAACTTTCAAATTGAGCATTTGGGTTGTAGGTCAAGCTGCCATCAGCATTAAGGGTAACTAAAGCACCAGAACTTAGGGTAATGGCAGTGCCAACAACAACTGGTCTACCATCAATAGCTGTCAGCATTAGGAAGTTGCTATCGTTACCTAAGACCTCTATGTTAA
Organism: Nostoc sp. FACHB-973; assembly: GCF_014698115.1. Lineage (GTDB taxonomy): Bacteria > Cyanobacteriota > Cyanobacteriia > Cyanobacteriales > Nostocaceae > Nostoc > Nostoc muscorum. The sequence continues at coordinate 10,453 of NZ_JACJSJ010000049.1, read as the reverse complement.
TGGCAGTGTCTTCGTCCGTGCTAGCCGTGTCATTAACTGCGACGGGAGGTTTATTAGTAGGCGTAGGAGATGCAAAACCAAACACCACATAGCTCTCTCCAGCCTCAGACTGACCGTTGGGGTCGGCACCTGTTGCCCCGATAATCAAGTCATCGAAGCCGTCGCCATTGATGTCCCCTGCACTGCTGACAGAACCGCCTGAAGAGTCACCGTGATTAATAGCCTTAATCACAAAACCTTCACTACCATCCAGAGATGAAAGGTTGAGGCCAGCACCAAAGCCACTGCTGCGACCAAAGACCACGTAGCTCTCCCCTGCACTAGACTCACCGTCGCCAAAGGCACCTCTTGCCCCAATAATCAGGTCATCGAAGCCGTCGCCGTTAATGTCCCCCGCACTGCTGACTGAGTTGCCTGAGCGGTCATCCGCATCAATGCCATTAATTACAAAGCCGTTGCTGCCATTCAGGGATGAGAGGTTGAATTGGGCACCAAAGCCACTGCTGCGACCAAAGACCACGTAGCTCTCCCCTGCAAAACGCTGACCGTTGGCATCGGCACGTCTTGCCCCGATAATCAGGTCATCGAAGCCGTCGCCGTTAATGTCCCCCGCACTGCTGACAGAACCGCCTGAGTAGTCACGAGCAGCAATGCCGTTAATCACAAAGCCGTTGCTGCCGTTAAGGGAGGAAAGGTTGAAGCTAGCTCCAAAGCCACTGCTGCTGCCAAACACCACGTAGCTCTCCCCTGCACTATCCTGACCGTTGGGGTCGGCACGTCTTGCCCCGATAATCAGGTCATCGAAGCCGTCGCCGTTAATGTCCCCTGCATTGCTAACCGAGTAGCCTGAGTAGTCACGAGCAGCAATGCCGTTAATCACAAAGCCGTTGCTGCCATTGAGGGTGGAGAGGTTAAGACTGACTCCAAAGCCACTATTGCTGCCAAATACCACGTAGCTCTCCCCTGCACTATACTGACCGTTGGGGGAGGCATTTATTGCCCCGATAATCAGGTCATCAATGCCGTCGCCGTTAATGTCCCCTGCATTGCTAACAGAAATGCCTGAGCGGTCACCCGCATCAATCCCGTTAATCACAAAGCCGTTGCTGCCATTGAGGGACGAGAGGTTAAGACTGGCTCCAAAGCCACTATTGCTGCCAAACACCACGTAGCTCTCGCCCGCATCATACTGACCGTTGGGGGAGGCACCTGGTGCCCCGATAATCAGGTCATCAATGCCGTCGCCGTTGATGTCCCCTGCACTGCTGACTGAGTTGCCTGAGAAGTTATCTGCGTCAATGCCGTTAATCACAAAGCCGTTGCTGCCATTGAGGGAGGAGAGGTTGAGACTGGCGTCAAAGCCACTACTGCTGCCAAAGACCACGTAGCTCTCCCCTACAGTATACTGACCGTTGGAGGAGGCACTACTTGCCCCGAGAATCAGGTCATCAATGCCGTCGTCGTTAATGTCCCCTGCATTGCTGACAGAAATGCCTGACAAGTCACCCGCATCAATGCCGTTAATCACAAAGCCGTTGCTGCCATTGAGGTCAGATAGATTCAAAACTGCATTAGCCATTATTGTTGATTCTCCTTATCGTTTTGCTTGTGTTGTTTGTCAGCTTAAAAACGTGAAATTTTACGCCTAGACTTATCCCATCGTCACCAGACGCCGAATTTCATCACTCTTAAAGCCGATCGCCATTGGACGACGCACCCCCCTAGTGCCACCACGTCCTATAATTCCATTACCACCCCCTCCATTCGCACCGAATGCACAATATCCCCACTTCTCAAATCAATTACCAGTAGCCCACAGGGAGGTTCGGCGTTATTTTTGTTGCAATTTCTCATCTAGGAGCAACCCCCTAAAAGTCTTGTTGTGCCTGGGTTGGGAAACTCCCACGTTCGCAAAGTCCCCATGAAATGCACAACCGCACATGTATCCCGCACAAAAAGCCACAGGTTCAAAGCTGCCTCGTTTCAAAGGTACGCTCGAATACAGATAGGTTACCGCTCGGCTGCAAGCCGATGAAAAATAATTTACCTGCTTGATAGGTGGTGAAAGCTAGACTGAAATTCTGCTCCAACAGCCAGAGCGTGAACTGCCGTGAGGCATTCATTTCCAAGCTATTAGTTGCAGCCACAGGATTTTGATTCATTTTTTCTACAGGAAGGAGCATAAAACGTGATTTCTTGCCGATGCTAGCTCCTTCTCGTTCCCTCTTGAATTATCTATCTCTTAAGTAAAATCACGTAACCTACTTTACCAAATCTTGAAGATGTGACTTTTTGTAAAATCTAATACATCACAAAATTAGCATCAGCTGAACTTTAACCTTCCCGCAGATATATTTTGTTCGCTTATTAAAGATTCGATATCTGCTGAAATTCCCTGTATTTGTTGACGAAAACGCATTTTTATTTTTCCGCTAAAAATCATTATGTGATATGAATTTTAGCGACGATACATAAGTAAATTTTATCAATATCAACTAAAAATCAGGTTTACAGATTCTTAATATAATGCTATTAATCCTGATAAATCTGCTCTATGTGATGAATTAAAAATCTTATCTAAAAATTTATATATTTCACCAGAAAATAGTCAACTCTTTTTTGACGATATTTGCCGAAAAATTCCCTGCAAAGCGGATAATTGACGACAAAGACACTAAATTCTGATTTAGGCAAATGTAAATTAGAGAAAAAGACCTGTAACAAACTCTACTAAATTGTAATGAAAAATCCGTTAACTTAATGAAACCGATAAATGTAATGCAGGCTACATAAAAATGCGCCTAGAGCAGTTGCAAGCCTTTCTAGCGATCGCCCAAACCGGCAGCTTTCAACAAGCAGCGCGAACATGTGGTGTCACGCAATCGACTATTAGTCGCCAAATCCAAGCATTAGAAGCAGATTTGGGGATAGAACTGTTTCACAGAACCAGCCATGCCAAGCTGACCCTGGCAGGTGAACGTTTGATACCTCGTGTCCGCAAAATTTGCCAAGAATGGCAGACTGCTACAGAAGAATTAGCGGATTTAATCGCCGGAAAGCAGCCAGAACTTTGCATTGCCGCCATTCACTCTCTCTGCGGATCTTACTTACCACCAGTGTTACAAAAATTTTGTCGTGATTATCCAGATGTGCAATTGCGGGTGACTTCATTGGGAAGCGATCGCGCCCTGAAAGTCCTCAAGGATGGATTAGTAGATTTAGCAATTGTGATGAATAATCGGTTTTTAACTACTGGTAGAGAAATGGTAGTAGAAACACTTTATGATGAACCTATAGAAGTTTTAACCGCAGCCAATCATCCCCTAGCCCAATATGAATTTGTCCCTTGGTCAGAGTTAATTCGTTATCCCCAAGTGGTTTTTAAAGATGGTTATGGGATGCAGCGTTTAGTACAAGATAGATTTGAGCGAATGGAGGCTAAACTCCAGGCAGCTTTAGAGGTAAATACCCTAGATGCCTTCCGGGGAGTAGTGCGCCAAGGCGAACTCATAGCTTTACTACCTCAATCAGCATTAGTAGAAGCACGCCAAGACCCTACCCTAGCTATTCGTTCCCTAGCCGGCAATAGTACTGGTGGTATACCAGATAGTTCTAGTTTGACTCGCCGGGTAGTAATGGTCACAACTCAAGATCGGCTGCAAATTCCTCCCATCAAGCACTTTTGGCAACTTGTGCGGGAAAATATCCCACTGCAAATTGACCAGCAGCGATCGGCTTCTTAAATGTCATTGGGCATGGGGCATTGGGCATTGGGCATTGGGCATTGGGCATTGGGCATTGGTTATTGTTAACTAAACAAAGGACTAATAGACCTCTGGCATAAATCATAAATAACAACCCCACCCCGCCAAAGCTACGCTTTGTCTCCCCTCCCCTTACCAAGGGGAGGGGATTAAGGGGAGGGGTGTTAGAGACTTTTGCAAGATATCTAATGACTAATGACTAATGACAAAGGACAAATGACAAATGACCAATTTTAGGGAATTCGTGCAAAAAGTAGGCGGTGGTAAGCACACAGGGGAAAATTTAACTCGTGCCCAAGCTGCCACCGCTACTAAAATGATGTTGCTGGGTGAAGCTACACCAGCCCAAATTGGAGCGTTTTTGATTGCTCATCGAATCAAGCGTCCCACGGGGGAAGAGTTAGCGGGAATGTTGGATGCCTATGATGAACTCGGCCCAAAACTGCAACCAATCTTCTCTTTCTCTGAACGACCAGCGATCGCTTTGGGCATCCCTTACGATGGCAGAACGCGCACTGCACCAATTAGTCCGGTGACAGCTTTACTACTCGCCGCAGCTGGACAACCAGTGATAATGCACGGTGGCGATCGCCTTCCAACTAAGTACGGATTACCCCTGATAGATATTTGGCAGGGTTTAGGAGTCGATTGGACTACCCTACCCCTAGCAAAAACCCAGCAAGTATTTGCACAAACGGGAATTGGCTTTATTTATCTACCTCAGCATTTCCCCTTAACTACAAGTATTTGGGAGTACCGTGACCAACTTGGCAAACGTCCGCCCTTGGCAACAATGGAGCTAATTTGGTGTCCTTATGCGGGAAATGCTCACGTAATTGCTGGGTTTGTCCATCCACCCACTGAAGGGATGTTTCAAATAGCTTTAGGGTTGCGGGGGGTAACAAAATTTACATTAGTGAAGGGATTGGAAGGTAGTTGTGACTTACCGCGCGATCGCACTGCAATCATCGGCTTATCTTCATCGGTAGCATCCCAAGAGATAGAACGATTGCACCTCGTACCGCGTGATTACGGCTTCACCACCAAGAATGTACCCCTTGGAACTACTGAAGAACTGGTGGCGGATATTGGGGACGTTTTGGCAGGTAAACCAGGGGAATTAATGCAAACCGCCTTGTGGAATGGCGGATTTTACCTATGGCAAAGCGGTATTTGTCCAAATATGCCAGAGGGTTTAGCTAAGGCAGAAGAATTATTAAGCAATGGTGTGGTGGCAGCTAAACTCCAAGAACTACAAGCCTTGCAGTAAATTCAGTGTCAGCTGCGGCCATACCTTTTAGGGTGTGAGCGACTTCTCCAAAATAGATTTTTGTTCCAACCAATCTTGACCGACTTGGATACTGATGTCCGAGCCAAGGTTACCAGTACTTTCCACACGCACTTCTCCAAATCCCAAAGTGTTGCGAATTGATTCGGCACTGTCACCATCACCTTGTTGGGCGACGATGTGAGTTACCTCTAGAGGTTCACCCCATGCCTTGGCTATATAAACATTGCGATATCCGGATTTTTCCAAGGCTCGAATTAATGGTTGGAGGTTAGAGCGATCGCCACCTGTACTATCTTGAATTGCTACACGTAAAGAACGCGGATTAGCCATCTGCTGTTCCTGTTCTGATTCCAGACCAAAGTGCTGAACCATGAGTTTGGCAATACCATTTTTGCTGGGTAACCAATAGCTAGCATCAAACTCATTCTTCTCGCTAAAGCGACCTGGTAGCATGAGCATTTGCATATTGGAGCGATTTGTCCGCACTCCAAAACCCAATAATGCCACTAACTCCTCAACCGTCAAGTTAGTGTCAATGTGTTCTTTAACGACATCAAGAACTTTAGGTAATTGAGCTACAGTAGCTGGGTTGAGAGTCTGATCCATCAAAGCACGCATCACCATTTGCTGCCGTTGAATTCGACCAATATCTCCGAGTTCGTCATGTCGAAAACGTAGCAATTGTAGTGCCTGATCGCCATTGAGATGCTGCTTACCCGCCTTCAAATTGATGTACAAGTGCTGAGAATCATCTTGATACTTCATATCTTTGGGGACGTAGACTGTTACGCCACCCAAGGCATCAATTAGCTTGCCAACTCCCAAAACATTAATTCGGACATAGCGATCGATTCCTACCCCACCCAAGAGATTACTGATGGTTTTAGCAGTCAAAGCCGGTCCACCATCAACATTGGCAGCATTAATTTTTTTGACTCCATACCCTTCTATTTCTGTGCGGGTATCTCTGGGAATGGAGAGCATAATTATTTTTTTCGTCTCTGGATCGAATTTGACCAAGAGCATCACATCAGAAAGACCATCAAAGGAGTTGACTTGGGGCAGGTATTTGAGATCTTTAGTTTCTTCGGGAGGGTTTTGGATATCTGGCGGTAGTACGCTCATCCCCATAACCAACAGATTAACCGGGCGAGTTAATTCTGAAAATCGCAGCACACCTCCAGAAATGCGATCGCCATCAAACACCGCTTCATCCTGTGGACTTAGCTGGGCTTGCTGCAAAGGCGTACTAGTCAAAGACACCGCCAACAACGCCCCCGCCGTTGCTGACACCATCGCAATCCCACTCATACCCACCCAAAACCACAGCCAACGTCCGGATTTCGAGTTGTGGGGAATTTTTTTAATGGACTTTGAGGCTTTTCCCGATTGGTTTTCTTCCGCCGAACTTCTTTGAATGGTCACAGACTTCCTCACACTTACTCACTAATCAAATTCGGTAAATTTGCAGACTAAAAATATGCAGACAAATCAACCCATAATATCTAACTCTTAATTATTAGTGCTAACTTTTTTAATGTAGTGTCAACCACAACACTTATAGCAGCATTTTTCCTTCTTTTGGGTAAATCTGGAGATGTTTTACTGAAGTATGGCAATAATAAACTGGATTTGACTAGATAATATGAAGAAATCAATTGTAATTTTTGACAATCTAAGTAAAAATACTGCTAATTTTCACCCCAAAAAATTAAGATAAGTACTTACCGATCACCCGTTCTGCGAAAGTAGTAAACCCTGGTAAACGCCCAGATTTCCGCTGTATCAAACGGAAAATCAACCAAACACTCACTAAAAAATAACCTGATGTGAGAAAGCTATTCAGGATAAATAGACGTAGTGTAAAAAAATCTGAAGTTGCTGCTCCGGTAGCCAATAATAGATATCCTAACAGCCAAGTAAGTGCCAAAGTAATAGACAGACGACTAATAGCGAGTTGTTCCCGACTACCCTGACGGCGATAGAGAGTCCACAGAGATGGGAAAAAACCGATAATCGGAATTAAATATAAAAGCAACTGTGTTTTGGGGATTGGGGATTGGGGATTGGGCATTGGGGATTGGGCATGGGAGGTGTGGGAGGTGTGGGAGGATGGGGAAGAAATCTTTCTCCCCTCTCTCCCCACACTCCCCACACTCCCGATCTCCTCATCTCCCCCTGCCTCCCCTGCTCCCCCCACTCCCCACTCCCCACTCCCCATTCCCCACTCCCCAGTCTCTTTTGGTTCAATATTTTCCATTGGGCTTAGTCTAACTCCTAAACTAGAAGGATGAATAAGACTCGTATAGTCAGAGATAATAAACTGTAAAGAAAGATTCTATTCAGTTCTATCCCGCAATCAGCTGAAAATGCAGACACGCAAGCTACTCGACTGGTGGCAAACATTTACACCAATAGCGCGAATCGGGGCGATCGCGTTATTCGTTCCGCTGCTAGTTCTCAATGGTTGGGCAATTTCGGTATTTTTTAATTATTTCCATTCTCTCATAGTCATTCTAGTCGGAGCCTCGGTGCTAGCATTTCTGCTCAACTACCCCGTAAGTTGGATGGAGCATCAGGGTGCGAGGCGAGAGCAAGTTGCTATTTTAGTATTTCTCTTGGCTTTATCGATTTTATTGGCGTTGGGTGTGACACTTTTTCCTCTAGCCCTTACCCAAGCCCAGCAACTAGTGGCTCGCTTGCCAGAGTTAATTGACTCTGGACGCTCTCAGTTAATGATTCTAAACGAAAAAGCTGAGACTTTCGGCTTACCCATCAACCTGGATGCTCTGGTAGTGCAAATCAACGATCGCGTCAAGGGACAATTGCAAGCGATCGCCGGACAAGTTTTAAATCTGGCTGTAGTCACATTCACTAGTCTGCTAGATTTTCTCTTGACGATGGTTTTGACTTTCTATCTTTTACAGCATGGGGGTGAACTTTGGCAAAGTCTAGTAGAATGGCTACCCGCTAAATTTCGAGATCCTTTCTCTAAAACCGTGCGCTTGAGCTTCCAAAATTTCTTCATCACCCAGCTAATTTTATCTACCTGTATGGCCTCAGCCCTGATTCCGAGTTTTTTGTGGCTGAAAGTACCATTTGGCCTTTTATTTGGCCTAACTATTGGCATCATGGCTCTCGTGCCCTTTGGTGGTTCTGTAGGCATCGCCCTGACTACATTATTAGTAGCGCTGCAAGATTTCTCAATGGGTGTGAAAGTTTTGATAGCAGCGGTAATTGTACAACAAATTCTCGAAAATTTAATTGCTCCCCGAATTTTAGGTAGCTTTACTGGCTTAAACCCAGTTTGGATATTAATTTCAGTTTTAACAGGAGCAAGAATTGGCGGACTTTTGGGTGTAATTGTGGCAGTACCCACAGCTGTTGTGATTAAGACTGCTTTAAGTGCAGTGCGTCTTGGTGGGTTCACTAGTGAAACTGACGAAGCCACCCCAGGAGAAATAACTGCGCCGATTGCAACAAACGAACCTCCGAAAGCTGATGCCAAAAACACTCTCAGCATTTCGGAAGCGACATCACCTTAATACTCAAGCAACCTAAAATTGCTGGGTGAGGGTGGGGAGTAGGGAATAGGGAGTGGGCAGTAGGTTGATTTTTCTGTTCTCTGGTTGTTACCTGAATCTTCAACACCCCTTGAGCAACTTCACCATCAATGATTCTTCAAAAGGTTACTTCCCCACTCCCTACTCCCTACTCCCCACTCCCTATTTTCACTTTTGCTCTGCTTACTGCGGCTCAATAATTGAACCCATAAACAAAACACTTCCCGTTTGATTATCCCGAATTGCACAAAAGAAGGGACGATCTACAATCATTCGGAATGGTTTTGGCTCTTGTCTCAAAGATGTTGCTACTATTCCCACCGAAGTAGCCGCAGCCGCTTCGGTGCCTTCTTCGTTCACTTCCACAAAAGTTTTATGCTTCACTTGGCTAATGGCAAAGTTTTTACCCATGCCGGAAAAATTAGCTTTGTTGCTGAAAGCCTCTTCCATACCTAAAGCTTTCAAAGCATTGTTAAGTGTAACATCGTATTCTGTTTTGAAGCGGGGTAAGCGAATAAACCCTTTTTGTTTGTTGAATTGAGTCATCCATTTTTCCCAGTTCTCAACATTCAAGTTTTGCGAGAAGGCTTTGAGGTTAGAGTTTTCTTTGGGCAAAAAGATATAAAAACTGACTTTACCATCTTTGCCGTAAGGTAAACTCACTGCCTGAAATTGTTCGTTTTCATAATATCTGTAGTCACCGTCTTGTGACATCATTGGGTGTTGTTTTTCTCTGCCAGATGTAACGTAAAAAGGATGTTGCGCGGTTTGATTTTTATCAAATTCGTTACTCCAACTACCTTTAAAATATATGGCATTAATTAAAAACAACACTTGATTGGGTTCGATTTTTTCGACTATTTTATCGATTTTGCCGCCAGTATTATCTTTTACCCATTTATTGATCGCATTGGAGGCTGTAGCATCTTGAAAATTTAAATTGCTGACCTTGGCTTGATAGAAATCCTCTGTTCTTTGGAGGAAGTCTGGCTGAAATTTCACCTCTTGATTTGCCCAAAGTGAGTTAGCAATCTTGAGTTGCACTTTCGCATCGGGATTGTCTAAAAGCTGCTTTAAAGCTGCTGCGTAAGCAGAGTTAATTTCTGACAGATTCATCCCCTGTAATTCCAGGGTTTTTGCCATTGCTTGTTGAGTCGAGCCGCTAGCGCCATTGTAGGTCATGGCTAGGGCGATCGCTACACTGGAAGGCGAGATAAAAACATTTTTTTCTCCACCATCACTTTTCTGAACTTCTGAAAAAAGTTTGAAGCCAAACTTATTGTTAGACTCAACGATTTTAGTATCAGTCTTGACTGTTTTTTTTTCCAATGGAGTTTCTGGCTGAGGTAAACTAGATTGAGCGAGGGCACTTTTATTACTATCGACCTGAGAACACCCCAATACACTAAAGAGAACAACACTTGCAGCCGCCAAAACATAACGTCTGCCGAGACTAACTCCGTAACGCCTTTGCAGAAAATTTTCTTGGACACCACTAAATTTTTGCCGATTCATTCTGCTACCTCACTTGCCAAAGATTGTTAATCTGTGTCTCAGGGTTGACTTAAAACCGTTTCAATGATTAACTATTGCACTTGCTGTAATAGAAGAATGGCACTGTTACAGTTTTTGTAACAGCAAGTAATTAGCTCAGAGAAATTAGACACATATTTTAGGGTTGCGAATTCCGAATTACTGCTTGAGGCGGCTATACACAGAAATTACAGCACTTGCGTCTGTTATGAGGTACAATAAATTAAAATATAAATACCTTTAAATGAAATCCTACTCTGTCGATCTTCGAGAAAAAATAGTTGCAGCACATCTTCAAAAAA